>JBIKRQ010000444.1:0-5097 GCA_044349155.1 Myxococcota bacterium | reverse complement strand
CGAAATCGAGCGCCGAAACGGCAATGACGTCGTCGAACACAAGTTTGACGACGTCATCGTCGCGCCCAAAGCGCCATTTTTCAGCAACCTGCTAGGGCACAACCGGGTCGAAACCGCGAGCGCGCATGGCGTCGATCAGGTCGCGCAGGTGATCGGCGCCACGGGCTTCGACGACGAGGTCGACGCGCACCTGGCCCAGACGCCCCGCGAGGAAGGCGCGCTCGTGGTGGACTTCGACAACGTTGGCGCGGGTACGTGCGACCTCGCCCAGCGCATCGGCGAGGGCACCGGGGCGGTCGGGCACGAACACGCTGAAGCGCGCGAGGCGACCACTCTCGACGAGGCCACGCTCAATGATGCGCGACAGCACGTTGACGTCGATGTTGCCGCCACACACGAGCAGCGCGGCCTTGCGCCCCTTCAGGTCGAGCCGCTTCGCCAGCACCGCCGCAACCGCCGCGGCACCGGCACCTTCGGCGACGGTCTTGTCGTTCTCGAGGAGAAACACGATCGCACGGGCAATTTCGTCGTCTTCAACGGTGACGATTTCGTCGACAACGTTGGCGCACACTTCGAGGTTCTTGTCGCCCACGCGGCGAACCGCGATGCCTTCAGCGATGGTGCGTGCAGCCTCGAGGCGAACGGGCTTGCCCTCGGCCATCGCGCGCTTCATCGACGGCAACACCGCGGCCTCGACGCCGATGATGCGGGTCTTGGGGCGACGTGCCTTGATCGCCACACCAATGCCTCCGATGAGGCCACCGCCACCGATCGGCACGATGACGTCGTCGACGTCAGGCATGTCGTCGAGGATCTCAAGGCCGATGGTGCCCTGCCCCGCCATGATGGCGTCGTCGTCGTAGGCGTGGATGTAGATGGCGCCCGACTGCTCACGCAGCCCACACGCATGGGCGTAGGCCTCGTCGTAGTTCTCACCAAACAACACCACGTCACCGCCGTATTGTTGCGTGCGCGTGACCTTGATGAGCGGCGTGCCAAGCGGCATCACGATGGTGCTCTTGATGCCGAGCCGCGTTGCCCAGGCCGCAACGCCCTGCGCGTGGTTGCCTGCCGACGCAGCGATGACGCCGAGGGCGCGTTCGTCCTCGGTGAGTGCCATCAGGCGATTCAGCGCGCCGCGTGCCTTGAACGACCCGGTGTACTGCAGGTTCTCGAGCTTGAGGCGAACGTCGCCACCGACAAGGTCGGAGATCGCGGGCGACCGCGCCAAAGGCGTGCGCACGACGGAGGAACCAATGCGATGACGAGCAGCTTCGATGTCGGCGAGGGTAATCACGTGCTCACCCTTCCCTCCGCAGCGTTGCTGCGCAAGCCCCATGACGTCGTCATTCGTCAACGCTTTGCGTCACGCGCACGCCACACCGCGACACCGCAGAAACGTCGTCACGATCCGGGCGCCACATGTAGAGTCGGCGCATGGCGTCGTTTGCGTCCGAATCACTGCTCGCTGCGATGGTGTTCGTCGTCGTCGCGTGTCTGATCGTCGCCGTCGTCGCCATTGGTCGACGCCCTGCACACGAAGCGCCACCCGCTGCGGGGCGGGTACGACTGCCGGTACGCGCGTTCGAGCGGCTGGCGTTTTCGGCGTTGCTGCTGGGTGCGGCGGCCATCGTGGCGGCATCGGCGGTGACCGACGGGCTCGTCGTCGCGGCTGTCGTCGTCGGTGGAGCGCTGGTGTGGCTGGCTCGACGTGGCGCGTTCGCCGCGCTCGCTTCAGCAGAACACGGTGACCACGATGGCTAGCGCAACAGGTCCGCTGTGGCGTTGGCTGAGGTTGCGTGCGCGTCGCGCGTTTGTCGTCGTGGGCGCGGTTCCTGGCGAAGATGCCGCGGCGTTCGTGTCGGCCTTGCGCGCCGGCAACGTGCTGCCCATCCCCGTCGACGCGCGCACGCCTGAAGAGGCTGATGTCATTTTGCTGGTCGGCCGCGTGTCGACGAAAGCCGCGTCCGCCGTCGCGCAACTGCGAAGCCGCGCGCCGCACGCGCTGATCGTCGCGTTCGATGCACCACAAGGCCCGTCGTACGCCACAGCACCAGCCGCTGCCGTTCTCGACGCCGACGTCGTCGTCACGGGCTTGCCGCCTTCCGCGGCCGCGATCGACGCTGTGCTCGCGGCGGTCTTGCAACACACTCGGGGGGGACCATGACGCTCGCGTTGTCGTCGCTGGTGGCTGGACGGCTGTCGGCTTCGATGCTGATCAGCCGACGCTTGCAGCGCTGTGGCAACGACGATGTCGAGGTCATGGAGCTGTCGCCACGGGATCTGCCTGCCGTTGCTCACTTCTTGCGCACCGATCCCGATGCCGACTGCGACCTGGTCGACCTCACCGCGATCGACCGACTCGGACGTCGTGGTGGGCGGTTTGTGCTGGTCGTGGTGCTCTGCTCGCGCAGCCACCAAACGCGCGCACGGCTCGAGGTCGGACTCGACGATGAGCACCCCGCCTGGCCAACGCTCGCGTCGGTGTGGCCCGTCGCGTCGCTGTACGAGCGTGAGGTGATGGACCTGCTCGGGCTCGTCGCCGAAGGGCACACCAACCCACGACGCCTGTTACTGCCGGAGCAGTTCGTCGGACACCCGCTTCGCCTCGACTACCCCGTCGAGAAATTCCAGTCGGCAGTCCCTGAGCCCGATGGCGCCCCCCAGGCCATCGATGGAACACGCTGATGCGCGACATCCTCGAGGAACTTCCCAACGCGCTGATGCCCGACCTGGCGCTCCAGAGTGAAGCCCCGGGCGTTGTACGTACGTCCCTCGACGACGATCTCGTGCGCCCCGTCGCCGAAGACGAACTCCGCCAGGACAGCGGCCGCAGCCGGCGCAGCCCCCTCGCGAAGCAGGTCGAGCTCACGATCGATGCGTTCGATCCGTCGTTGTCGACGTCGATCGGGCTACGACTGGGCGTTGAAGGCCTGCGCGTCCGTGCAGCGGCGATTGATGTGGGCCACCTGCACACGGGCCTGGAGCGCCACGCCGTCGGTGCCCGCGTCGACGACCGCGCGCTGTTTGCTCGCATCAGCGCACTCGAACCAGCTCTCGTGTTTCAACTCGCGGTGTGCCGTGCCGTCGAGCGGCTTGCCTGTTTCACACCCTCGACCACGACGACGTCGTGGCGTCAGGTGGCGCTCGATCTCGTCTGCGCCCGCGAACACGCACAGGTCATTGCCGATACCGCGCGCCGTGTGCCGCGGCTGTGTCGACAGCTCGTTTCCGTCGTCACCGCGACGTCGTCGGCCCTCGCAGGTGTGGTGGTTGGCGAGCGCATTGCGGCTCCGTTTTCATTGCGCAGCGCGATTCCCGACGACGAACGGGCAACGTTCGCGCGGCGCCTCGCCGACGTGCACGCGGCAGTCGCAGCGGTCGACCACGACCTCGTCGAACGCGTGGCCGAACAGCTCGATGGCGCTGGCGTGCTGTCCCTCGTCGACGCCATCCGCTTCGGCATCGATGGCCCCACACTGCAAGCGGCGGGCGGGACCGACGCCTTCGTCACCGACGATGCGCCTCGCCCGGTCCTGCAGAACCTGCCCACCACAGGGTGTGCTGGTGCGCGGTTGCGCGTGCGCCTGCAGGCCCTCGCCGCCGCCGTGAAACGCGCGCAGACAACCTTTGCAACGCTCGACGGCGCGCTCCCTGCGAGCGACCTGGTGCCGCCCACGCTCGCCGCGCTGAACGGCACGGCCGATGCGTTGATCGCGGGGGCAAGCGGGACCGTGTGCTGCGTCGTCGACGTCGTCGGTGGGGTGGTGAAGCGCCTGCGTCTGCGCCCTGCCGAACTGCCCGTGCTCGCCGTGCTGCCGGCAACGCTTCGCGGCGTGCTCCTCGACGACGTCGCTGACGTGATCGCCACCTTCGGCCTGCGGGCGAGTGCGATCGATCGCTAGCGCGCTGCTTTGTGCGCAGCCCACGTCGTCGCGTCGATGCGCATGGCGTTGATGGGGTGGTAGCGGCCGCGCAAGTAGTGGGTGCCCAGCAGCCCGTTGTCGACGAAACCGATGCGGCGGTACAGCGCGATCGCCGCTGCGTTGAAGTCGAAGACGCCCAGGCGCACCTCGGTGAGGCCCAGCTCGTCGAACGCCACGTCGAGCAGCAGTGACATCGCTGCGGCCCCCGCGCCACGACGACGCTGCGAGGTTTCGCCGATCTCGATGAAGCACTCCGAGGTGCGTACCTGGATGTCGATGCTCTTGAGCCCGACATTGCCGACGTGGGCACCGTCAACGATGATCGCAAACGATCGTCGATCGGGGGCTTTCACCAACACGTCGAGGTACTGATCGGCGCTGGCCGTATCGTAGGGCTCAACAGGACCGTACTCAGGGCCGGGCACGACGACGGTGAAGTTGATGACGGCGGGATCAGCCATCCAGCGGCGCACCGCCACCCGATCTGACATCCGCAGCGGACGCAGCCTCACGTCGTGGGCCTTCGCTGTCGTGGGAATGCTGCTGCTTGTCATTGCAGCAACGCTACCGCACGATGCGCCCCATGCGTGACCCCCGTGACGATATGGAAGACCGCCGCGACGACGTGCCTGCGGGCTTGTACTTTTCGCGTCGCGGCAACTGGTTTCACGACGGTGACCGCGTGTTTCACGTCGGCCTGTCGTCGCTGCTCAACCGCAGCGTCAGCCGGAGTGCCGAGGGCGGGCTGATCGTCACCACGGGCCACGACGTGCTGCCGTTCGTTGCCGAAGATGCCCCCCTCGTGGTCCGCAGTGTCGAGCGCGCCAGCGACGGCGAACCGAGGCTGGTGCTGCGTTTGTCGACCGGCGAAGTCGAGCCGCTCGTCGGCAATCTGTTTCGTGGCGACGACGAGCGCGTCCGCGTTGTTGTGGGCGGCGGCCGCTTCTGGGCCCTGCTCGCGCGCAGTGCCGCACAAACCCTCGAGCCCCTGCTCAACGACGACGGCGATGCAGTCTTCGGCGCGCAGAGTCATCGGATGGTGCCGCTGAGCGGTGTCGACTGGTCGGCCATCCCTGCGCCACCCACGCCGTGATCTGGCCAACAAGATGATCCGCAGTGGGCGGGGTGTTACGACGTGAGGCCTGTGGAGGTTTCGCCATGATTGTCGTCG
>JBIKRQ010000443.1:0-5121 GCA_044349155.1 Myxococcota bacterium | reverse complement strand
CCCGGCCGGCAGCGCCCGACCCCTTCGCCAACCTTGGCTCGGCTTCTGCGCCACCGCGACCGGCAACGCCCGACCCCTTCGCCAACCTCGGCTCGGCTTCTGCGCCGCGACCGGCAACGCCCGACCCCTTCGCCAACCTCGGCACCGCGCCCCCGCGCCCGGCTGCCTCGCCTGATCCGTTCGCCAACCTCGGCGCGCCCGCACCAATGCCACCACGGGCCGCCGCATCGCCCGACCCGTTCGCCACCCTCTCGCCGCCAGGCAGCGCGCCCGATCCGTTTGCACCGCCAGCGGCCTCGACGCCGCCACGGCCCGCCGACCCGTTCGCCAACAGCCCCGCACCGCTTCGTGGTGGCAGCAATCCCGACCCGTTCGCCAACCTCGGCGTTCAGCCGGCCGCCATGCCCAGAAGCGTCACGGGCACCGCTGCCGACCCGTTTGCCAAGCTCGCGCCCGCCACGATCCCGCGCGTCAACACCGACCCGTTTGCGATGCCCGCGACGTCGTCGGGTGCACGAGCAAGCGATCCGTTTGCGCATTTGTCGCCCGCGCCGGCCCGCCCCGATCCGTTCGCCCCCGCAGCTGGCCCGTCGGCCACGGCGATGGCGTTTGGTTCAGGCAGCAGCCCCGATCCATTCCCGAATCCCCGGTCGCAGAGCCCCGATCCCTTCGCCAGCCTCGGGCCAAAGCCCGCGGCCATGCCGTCGGCGAGCCCGTTTGGCCCCGCGGGTGTCACCGACCCGTTCGCGATGTCGAATGCTGGGGCCTCGTTTGGGCCGAGCGTGCCGGTGTCAGACCCGTTTGGCTTCACGCCTTCGCCGAAGATCGGCACGCCGTCATCGCCGCCCATGCCCGCGGCCCCACCCGACGACGAAGACCACTTCGGCAGCCTCAACGACGACGCTGGCTACGACGACGCGGCCCGCGCCAACCTCTTTGGCATTCAACCGCCACCGCCGCGCGCCCCCACGCAGGTGCCAACGCCGGTGCCCACGTCGTCGGGGCTCGAGCTGGCCACCCCCGCCGCGCCGCCAGCGCCACCGCCCGAGCCGCCCGCTGCGCGCTACCTGCCTGCGATCCAGACCGCGTCGTGGGTGCTGCAGCTCGTGCTGGGCATTGCCCTCGTCGCCGCCGCCGTCGCGTTGTGCGTGCCGCCGTCGGCCGACACCAGCGACACCCTCGCGGTGCGCAACGTGGCTCTGCTCCGCCGCACCACCAGCAGCGGCACCGCGGTCCTCGTCGTCAGCGGTGTGGTGCACCACGGCGGCGACGCGCCCAGCCCGGCGGTCCGCGTCGACGTGAGCGTTGATGGCGCGGTGGTTGGTTCGGGGTGGGCGTGGTCGAAGGTCGACGGGTTCGACGTCGACGCGCTCACCGATGCTGCCGCTGTGAAGAGCCTGGCCGAGCGCCGACCGCCCTCGCCCAAGGTCGCCCCTGGCGACGACGCGCCGTTTGTGGCCGTCGTGACCGCCCCCGAAGGCAAGGACCTGCAGGTGGTGGCTCGTTCCGTGCCGTAGCGCACCGTCCCCTTGTTTGCGGGCAGCGAGTGGCGCAGGAATTCGGTCCTCTGCTTCGAGGGCTTGCATGTCTGATGTGAAGGATCTGCTGGAAACCCAGGCTGCGCCGATCGTCGTCGAGCGGCTCGGTCGCTCCATGGCCAACATTGCCGCTGGCGCCCAACGCGTCGCCTACTTCGCCGAACGCCTCGAGGACGTGCCCGTCGCCCCGCTCGTCAAGGCCATCGCCTGCGCCCAACGTGAAAGCGTGCGTGGCAGTGCCGAGGCCCGCATCTTCGTCGAGACGATCACCACGGTGATCGAAGACGGTCACCTCAGCAAAGAAACCCACACGGCGCTGATCGCCACCGCCGTGGCCCTCGGCGAAGACGCCGTGGTCGCGCTCGTCGAGAAACCCGCGGCCAACGACCTGCCAGGCGGCGGCGGCGAAGGCCGGGCGAAGAAGGGCTCGCTCGCGGAAGAAGGCGAAACGCTGGGCCGCCGCAAGACGTTGGCGCGCACGGCGTCGGGCGATCTGCTCGTGAAGATCCTCGACGACCCCGACCCCCAGGTCATCCAGAACGCGATGATGAACCCGTACCTCACCGAACCATTGGCGGTGCGCGTGGCGGCGCGGCGACCGGTGTCGGCGGGCGTGCTCGACGCCGTGGCGCGCTCCAGATTTGGCACGAGTCCGACGGTGCGGCGCGCGTTGGTGCTGAACCCCGATTGCCCGCAGAAGATTGCGCAGCGACTGGTGTCGACGATGACGCCCACCGACCTGCACGACGTCGTGCATGCCAAAGGGGTGTCCAAAGAGGTCAAGAGCGTGGCGCGGCGCCTGCTTGATTCTCGATGACCTGAAGGCGCAGCCATGAAGTTTGTCCTGATCATCGTCTTGTTCGTGCTGCTGTTCGGCAACGGTGCTTCACGGCTGCGCGCCTTGTTCGGTGCGGCGAAGCAGGCCCCAAAAACCTTCCGCGATGCCCGCGCCAAAGATGCCGACCCGGTTGGTCATGCACGTGAAGTGAAGGGCCGCACCATCGACGACGGACACCTGTGACACGTTGCGTTGTCTCGTCCGCTCCGCACGCTTGATCGGCGGGGAAGGTTCCCCACCCGCCCCTCCGGAGACTCACCTCGGCGACAAGACCGCAAAGCCGGTTTTCTCTTCGAGGTTCGGGATGTGGCGCAGTGACCGAAGACAACACATGCTGTGGTGGTGTCTGAGACCCGCCAGCATCCACGCTTTCGCCTGTCGTTGCCTGCAACCTTTGCGTTGCCGGCGGGCTCGGCGCACGTCGACACCGTCGGAATTTCTCGCACTGGCGTGAGCGCTCGCCTCACACCTCCGCCCGCCGTTGGCGACGTGATTGCCGTCACGATCACGCTGCCCGATCGCTCCACGGTGAGCGGCAACGCCCGCTGCAAAACCCACATGCCGGGCCAGTTGTGCGGCCTCACCCTCGAGTTCGACGGCCACAGCCAGGCGGTGTGGGAAGCCTTCGTCGACGAAGAAGAATCCACCGGAGCCTTGTGGCGCATGATCGGCCGCATCGCCGACGCCCCCGACGACGCCCTCGCCCCGCGCGGCGTGACCGTCACGTCGTCAGCCGCTGATGGCGGCAGGCAACTGCGCTTTCACACCGCCGGCGAAAACGGCCTCGCGTGGCGGATGGCGTTTCACAAGCACGCGTCCGACCCCGCCGAAGAGAGCGACCTGTGCGTGCGCCTGCCGGGCTTTCGCGAGCCGGGCCGCCGTCTCGTGCGGCGGGTGCTGCGCGAAGACGTCACGCTGCGCCTGGATGCGTCGATGGAGCCGTTTCGCGCGCGGATCGTCGAGCTGAACCGCGGCGGCTACGCGTACGTGCAGGCCGAGCCCGTGGGCCTTGTCAGCCTGGGCGTGGGCGAGCTGCTGCTCGTGTCGACAAACGGGGCGTCGGAGTTTCCGCACTTCAGCGAGCTCGAGCTCGAGCAGATCGCCTGCGACACCTTCAGAAACGACCTGACGCGGCCACTGTTTGCAGCGCCAGCCGCGCGGGTGCCGCCGCCCGTGCCGCTGCCGCCGATCGTGCCCCAGGCACCACACCTCGACGTGGAACGGGCTCCGTCGCGGCGCTTCCGCGATGGCTTCGATGCCGTGCGCTTTGCCCAGGCCGCGGCGTCTGATGTGCAGAAGCGGCGCTACGGCGAGCGCGACATCTTCTTTCACCCGTCGGTGTGGGCCAAGGTTGTCGTCGACAACGCCGAGCTCATGGGCCCCACCATGCACGACGAAGGGCACGTGTGCCTGCTGGCACTCGTGGGCCCGGGCGCACCGCGCGTGGTGCGGTTGTCGCCGTCGTCGACGGTGTCACTGCTGAAACCGCCGTCGAAGTAGCGCTCGAAAGTTCACTCAGGGGCGGCTGCGCAGATCGTCTTGCGGGAACGTCGGCTCCGTCGACGGCGCTGCAGCACACTCGCCAACGCCCTCGAGGAAGCCGCCGTCGGTGAGATCGCGCAGCGCTTGCGTGAGGTCGTTGAGGCCGCCTTCGCCCAGCGCCACGTCGGCGGGGTTGATGATGTTGAGGTAGCAGGGGCTCACGGGCTGATCGACCGCTTTGCCCTCGTCGCGCCACCAGAAGTACAGGTTGTGCGCCGTCCACAGGTACGTGAAGTCGTAGGCCGTGGGGTTCTCGTGCCAGCCAGCAATGCGCGACACCGGCGCGCGGTAGGCGGCCTCGCGGCGACGCACGATCGCTTGCGCGTCGTCGAGGGCGAGGCGTGCAGCACCAAGCGCCGCGTCGCGGTTTTCCGCGCTGCCGAAGTTGAGCTGGTCGACGTAGGTGTACAGGCCAAACACCTGCTCGGTGCGCAGCCGCGTGATGTACACAGCGTCGACGAGTTCGTCGTACAGCGGGCGCCCCGGCCCATCCACGAGCACCGTGCTGATGTCGTTGTCGGCGTCGCTGTGGCTTTGGATCATCGCGCGCATCAGCAGATCGATCTCGCCGGTGAACGCCGGAGGCGCGTGCGCGGGGTTGCGCATCTCGACGAGGCCGAGCTTTGCCGGCTGCGTGACGTTGATGTTGATGCCCACCTCGGTGCCGAGATCGGCGATGTCGTCGAAGGCCTCGAGGCCGGCGAGGTAGGCGAAGCCGTTTCGGCGCTGGATGTCGGCGGGCGGTGTGCCGTCAACCTCGCCGAGGATCAGCTCGCGGTGTTGCGCGAGTGCCAACTCCACGACGCTGTTGACGACGAGGGGACCGCCCGCACCGAGGCTTCTTGCCAGCGGCTGCAGGATAGTGGCCATGGTCTGCGCAGGTGTCGTGCCGCCTTGAAACGGGTCCCAGGCGGCGCGCGCAGCGACGACGTCGTTGAGCCAGTAGCCCCACTCCCAGCCCGACGAGAAAATGCTCTGCCCATCCATGTGTTTGCCAGCGTGTTCGCCTCGACCCATGAGGCCGGCGTCTTCGTCGTCGGCGAGCAGCTGCAGGTCGGCGACGCGGCGCTCGGCGTACGTGGGCAGAAACAGCGGCACGTCGATGTCGACGCTGACCCAGTAGGCAGTCTCGGGGTGCCACACCACCTGACGACGACCGACCTCTTCCTGCAGGAACTCGCGCATGAAGCCGAAGGTGCCGTC
>JBIKRQ010000441.1:0-5132 GCA_044349155.1 Myxococcota bacterium | reverse complement strand
AAGTTCGAACCTGGTCGTGCCGCCAAGTGCTCGAATATTCGCATGAATTTGACCGAAAGTGGAAGTGCTTGCGATCTGGCAGCGCGTTACCCAGCCCCGCTGTGATGCGCGGCAAGCGCCAACCTCGATGACAACCGTGGCCGCGCGTAGCCGTAGCGCTCGCGCAACATGGTGGCTTCAGCTCTGACTTCTTCCGACGCCAGGCCCAACGCGCACGCGGCTTCAACGCAGCTGCTGCGAATCGCCGGGCTGCACGAGCTCGCTGTGTCGTGCAGCAGCTGCAGCATCAGCCGGCGTGCAACGGCGCTGTCACCGTCGACGTTCGCCAGGATGGCGCGCGCGCGCTGACCAAACGCGCTGAACGACAGCACGCCGTGGCGCGTGAGCCAGCGCGCACGCTGCTCGGCCTGCTGGCGCTCGCGCGACGACAACTGCCTGGCTTCAGCGAGCAACAACGCGGCCTCCACCGCCGCGATGTTCCACAACGTGAACAGCATGCCCTGCAGGTGCACGCCGGCCGCGCGCAGGGTGGGCTCGTGCGTCGCGGCGTAGGCGAGGGCCTGTGTGGCGTCGCCGCGCACGACGAGCAGTTGCAGTTCGGCGAGGTGCAGGTCGACGAAGATCTGCGAGGTGCGGTCGTGGCCGGCAAGACGACGGAAGCGCTCCACCGTGTGGGTCAGGCCTTCGATGTCGCCGTGGTGGTACTCGTGTGCGGCGAGCGACGTCGACGCCGAACATGCCCGCGTGTAGTTGCCCGAGCGCACGGCATCGTCGACTTCGCGCCGCAAGTCGTCGTCGTCGCCCCGCAACCCCAACACCACCACGTGCATGACGCGAATCGCGGTGCCATCCAGCGTGTCGGCCAGGCCCAGCTGACGGTACTGCGCGAGCGAGGCGTCCGACGCCGTGCGCGCGCGATCAAGGTCCGAGGCGAGCCACACCGCTGCGCGGTTGTGTTGCACAAACGCGAGGCCTTCAGACAGGCCATGGGCCACCGCGAAGGCCTCGGCGTCGTCGAGCTGGCGACGAAGGACTGCCACCTGTGCGGGCGTTTGTGGCGCGCGAAACATCGCCATCACCGCCGAGCCCATCAGCGTGCGCAGGATGCCGTCGGCGTCGCCCACCGAGAGCGCCAACAGGCTGGCGCGCAGGTAGCACTCAGCCGCCCCCAGCTGCGACGTGAAAAAGAAGATGCGCACGCAAGCGCGCAAAAAGCGCATCTCTTCAACGCGCCACAGGTCGCGGTCGGTGACGGCCTGCCGAACGCGGTAGCGACGACGACGGGCCACCCTCAACCGCGTGCTCAACATGGCCAGATGCAGCAAGCGCGATGACAGCGATCGCTGCAGCGGCAAGCTCAACATCGCCAGCCCCTCGCGGCAGCGCGCCATCGCCGTGATGGTGTCGCCGAGGGCCAACGCGTGTTCGGCCAACCTCGACAACAGCCGCAAGCGACGCCCACGAACGTCAACACTGCGGTCGTCGTCGGCAAGCAGGTTGAACGCGCGTGAGTAGGCATCGTGGGCATCGACGTGGCTGCCGCTCCACTCAAACAAGTCGCCGACCCGCTCCCACGCCGCGGGGCCGCGATCGTCGTCGTCGTCGGCTCCGTCGGCGTCGAGCAGCAACGAACGCAACAGCTCGGCCGTGCGCCGCCACATCGCCTGCTTGAGCGCACGGTCTGCGGCTTGTCTGGTAAACGCGCGGCGCTTGGTGACATCGCCAGCCACACCCCAGTGTCGCAGCAGCGCTTCGATGTCGCGCAACGTGGGTGCCGTGAGCTTCTCGAGCGCCACAGCGAGCAGGGCGTGCAACGCGCGCTTGTCGTCGTCAGCCAGGGCGGCGTAGGCGACCTCTCGCCAGCGGTCGTGGCTGAAGTCGACGCGTGGCACATCGCCAGGCACACGCACAACGAGCCGCTGTGCCATCAACTCACCAAGTGCTGCTTCGTGTGCGGTGGCAGCGAGCCCGCTCACCTCGGCGAGCAGGTGCAGCGGCAGGTCGCCACCGGCCGCCGACAGGATGTTCAACAACCGTGTGGCCTCGGCCGACACGCCAACAAATGCGGCGCGCAACACGGCACTGGCGGTGAGTGTTGAGGCATCGGCTGAGGCAGCGCAGGCGGCCCAGTGGCGTGCGAGCAGTGGATTGCCGTTGCCTTCTGTGAGCGCAGCGTTTGTCCAGCTGACGTCGTCGACGCCGGCGGCGCGGCCGAGGGCAGCGAGTTCGTCGAGGTCGAGGCCGTGCAGCTCACAGCACACGGTGTTCGTGTTGGCGACCAACGCGCTCAAGCGTGGCGAAGCGGTGCTGCGCA
This sequence comes from Myxococcota bacterium, assembly GCA_044349155.1. Lineage (GTDB taxonomy): Bacteria > Myxococcota > UBA727 > UBA727 > VGSZ01 > VGSZ01. Next base: position 2,818 of record JBIKRQ010000441.1, on the reverse strand, counting down.
TCAATCCGATCAACAGCAGACCAGGAATGCGGCGGGCGACCAACGCCTCGAGCACCACCAGGCCTTCTTCGTCGGCCCAATGGAGATCGTCGACGACAAACAGGGTCGGCTGTCGACGCGCGAGGGCACTCGCCAACTCGACGAGAGAGTCGATGATGGTCTGCCGTTGTTCGCGCGGGTGTCGAGTGCCAGCACTGTTGCCCGCCGACACGAGCAGCTCGATCACGGGAAACGTTGGCGCCAGTCGACGCAGATGCGGCATCACGGCCGACATCTCGACGAGCGACCACTCGCGCAGCGCCAACACGATGGCGTCGACGATGCGATCAAACGCCATCAACGGCACACGCTCGCGTTCGTAGCAGCGGCCCACGAAGGTACAAAAGCCGCGTGAGACCGCGTCGGCGACCACGCGCTCGGCGAGAGCCGACTTGCCGATGCCCGACGGACCAACGATCCACGCAGCACCTGCTCCGCCACTGTGGACGTGCTCCACGAGCGTGTGCAGCTGCTCGCGCTCGCGGGTGCGGCCGACGAAAATGTCGGAGCGTTCCGTCGAGCCACGGGCCACAGCCCCCAACGCGGCGCGGACTGCTGCTGCTGTTGGCCGCTGCGCCGGCTGACGCGACAACAGCGCATCGACCAACTGCCCCAGCGCCCCATCGACGTCGACGAGACTGTTGACCGGCGGCAACTCAGCGCCCGCCTGGGCTTGTGGCATGCGCCCGGTGAGCACTTGAAACAGGATGATCCCCAGCGCGTACAGGTCAGACGCTGCTGTGGCCTGCTGCCCAGCGAGCAACTCGGGCGCGAGGTAGGCGAGCGTGCCGACGACGACGTTGCTTTCGCTGATGCGCAGATCGCTGGCGCGCCGGTTGGCGAGGCCGAAGTCCATCACACGCACGTTGCCGACGTCGTCGATCGCAATGTTGTGCGGCTTGATGTCGCGATGCACGACACCGCGCTGGTGCAAGAAGTCGAGGGCGTCGGCGATTTGCGCAGCGGCCCGACGCACGGCGACAACATCGACAGTGACCGACTCCACAGGCGCGCTGCGGCGGACCAGTGTTGTGGCGTGCTCGTCGACGTGTTGCACCCCGTGGGGCCGCAACACGTCGACCACGTTGCCGCCGCGCACCAGCTCCATCGTGAAGAACCAGTGCTTGCCCTCGGCGACGAGGTCGTACAGGCGCACCAGGTGCGGGTGGTGCATGTCGGCGGCGATGCGAAACTCGCGCTTGAAGCGCAACAGCGCGTCGGCGTCGGGCTCGAGGATGGTCTTGAGCGCGACGTGAGCACCGGTCACAGCGTCGTGCGCCTCAAACACAGCGCCCATGCCGCCAACACCCAGCGTGCGGACAAGGTCGTAGCGTTGTGTCGGAGGAAAAGCGTTCACGGCCGGCCACACAGCAACGTCACGCGCCGACGCTGCCCGCTTCATGGTGCTGTGGGAACACAAAACTGACCCACGCCCACATTGTCACCACAGACGCGCACTTGCTCCTACATCAGCGCCAGACACCAACGCTCTGAAAACGCGCGTGAACGCCAAAAAAGTGGCGTCGCGGCGGATCTGCGGCGGATCCATGCAGGCAGTGCCCTTCAGTCGGAGCGTCAGCGGGCCGACAGACAGTCATAGAAGCCGACAGTCCTACAGAAAATGGAGAGGGACACATGCTCAGTATCCGGACCAACGTTGCGTCGTTGAACGCTCAGAAGAGCCTCACATCGTCGACCGAGAGCCTGCAGGGCTCGATGTCCAAGCTCTCGAGCGGCATGCGCATCACGCGCGCCTCCGACGACGCTGCTGGTCTTGGTGTGAGCGCCAACCTCTCTGCCCAGGTGCGCAGCTACAACCAGGCCACCCGCAACGCCTCCGACGGCCTCAGCGTGGTGCAGACGGCCGAGGCAGCGCTCAACGAGACGGGCAACATCCTCACGCGCTTGCGCGAGCTCACCATGCAGTCGGCATCCGACGGCATCAGCAACACCGAGCGCGCGTACATCCAAGAAGAAGGCGACCAGCTCATCGAAGAGCTCGACCGCATCGACGCCACGACGGAGTTCAACGGCACGACCTTGTTTGGTGCAGCGCAGTCGCTCACGTTTCAAGTCGGCATCCGCGAGACGGCCGACGACTTCATCACCCTCGACACCACGGCGATGGACGTCGACAGCGCCTCGCTTGGCGATGGCACCAACACGGTCGCTGACCTTGCCACTGGCGGCGCGATGGCCCTCGACACGAGTGCCACGCAGTCTCGCACCGCGCTCGCCGTGATCGACGGCGCCATCGATAGCGTGTCGAACTTCCGCTCGGAACTCGGCTCGGTCGCCAACCGCTTGATGTCGGTGCAGCAAACCATCGCCACCGCCTCAGAGTCGGCAGCGGCCGCCAACAGCCGCATCCGCGACGTCGACGTCGCCGAAGAAACCGCCGCGATGGCGCGCTCGAACGTGCTGCAGCAGGCCGGCGTGTCGGTGTTGGCGCAGGCCAACCAACAGCCGCAGATCGCCCTGAAGTTGCTGGGCGGCTGAAGCAAACACCGTCGTCGCCGCGCGCGCGTCATGAGAACACACCTCAAACGAGCCCAGGCAGCAGACGTTGTCGATGAGCCAGCGCTCACGCGACAGCACGCCCCACAGACCCGGAACCTCACCCCCCAACCCCCTCTCCATGAATGGAGAGGGGGAGTCGGAATCTGGAACGACCACGCAGCCCCCGCTCGACGACGTCGACGCGGGGCCTCTGTCGTTTGCACGAAAGCAGAAGCAGGAGCGACGCACACACCAGGCCGAAGGGGTGCCTGGCCGATGC
>JBIKRQ010000440.1:0-5142 GCA_044349155.1 Myxococcota bacterium | reverse complement strand
CGTGGTCGCGAAGAAACGCCCGTCGAATATCGGACACAGTCGCACCTGTTCGCCACGGCATCGGAAAGCCCTCCAAGGGGATTCCGCGATGTCCTTGAACAATTCCGCGATGTCCTTAACCCGTACAAGGGCCATGGTTTTCTGGACTTTCCGGGCCCTCTTGTTCTGGTGTGTGCATCGCTCCCCGTGCACTTTGAGCGTCGGCGGCGGGCATCCTGTCGTCGTCGAACGGGCTGGCGCCTCCTGGTTCAAAGTGCATCGGCCAGGTGCCCCTCCGGCCTCACTTTGACGTCGTCGTTGCTCGTTTCGGCGTCTCGCCCTCCGGGCCGGATAGACGTGGCCGTTGCTCGTTCCGGCGTGCATCAGCCAGATGCCCTTCGGCCCCGCTTCGACTTCGACGTCGTCGTTGCTCGCTCTTGCTCTTCACCGACAGGCGCGGAAGTCGGCGCTGTTGGTGCAGCCCAACAACCAGGCGTGGCGGTCGGCCAACCACTGCTTCAACAGCACCACTTCGTCGTTGTGGCTGCCGCGTGGGCCGTAGCCAAACGGGCCCCAGCGCTCGAAGTGGCGCTCGGCCACCACGCCCGCCACGTTGCCCACGTGGCCGTCGACGATCGCGTGCAGGTTCGCCACCGACAGCGGACCCGCCAACACCTCGCGCAGGCGCGCCACGTAGGTGTTTACGAAGGCGGGGTCGGCGAACAGGCCCTCGTAGTAGCCGAAGGTCAAAAAGTCGGTGGCGTCGCCGAAGATGTTGAAGCCCACCGGGTCGCTCGCACGGTCGTCGGACGAGCAGCCCATCGTGCGATCGAAGTCCCACACCGGGCCCGCGTTCACCGGACCATTGCGGCCTTTGAACCAGTAGCCCGAGAGGCGAAAGGCGTCGGGGTTCTTCGTGAACACGTTGACGATGTGGTGGTCGATCATGGAATCGACGTCGAGGAGTTCGCGGTAGTGCTGCCCCGTGCGCGGGTCGATGAAGTCACCGTCGCGCAGCGCGTTGCCGATGTCGTCGAGGGTTTGCTGCAGGTAACGCTGCTGTGCTGACGTGATGTCGAACTCGGTGGGATCGTCGAGGACAAAGGGCTGCTGAAAGCCGAAGCCGCCCGCGTAAAAGCCATTCTCGCCTGGGCCGGTGCGGTCGACCTTGAACAGATAGCCGCCCGTGATCGCCTCGCCGAGCACATCGTCAGGATCGAGGCGCGTGATGTTCACGCGGTGCGGGCCGCGCTTGATGAGTTCGGTGACTTCGTACACGCCTTCGTTGTGCTCGAGCCCGACGATCGCACCATCGCCGACGACGAACACCTCGGCGTGCACCGTGCGCGGGGCGTAGCGGCCGATCGCATTCGACATCGAGAACGCCACGCTGTTGCGCACCAGGGCGCGATCGAAGTCGAGGGGCGCGTTGAAGGCCCAGTCGGATTCGGCGGGCATGCCCAACAACGGCACCTTGTCGTCGTCGTCGTCGAGGACGTGGCGGGTTTCCACGCGCCACGGACGCTTCGGGTACCCCGAACTCGACGAGCCGCGTATCTTGATGGCCGCGCGCGTCGACAACGACGACGTCGCCTGCAACGCGCGTGCACCTTCGCCGGCGGTGGGCTCAAACACCGACAGCGAAAATGGCACGAACACTTCGTCTTTGAACTGCGGAGCAGGGGCGGTGGACCACAGCACGATCGTCGGCACCGTCGTCGACAACGCCTGCACTTCGGCGGTGGCCTGCAGGTACGCGCCAAAGAAGTCGGCGACCACCGCCCCCGTGTCATCGACGGCGATGGCGCGCAGGCCGACGGTGTGGTCGACGAGCACGCCGGGATCGCACGATGGCGACACGCCAGGGACCGGTGCGGTGTCGTCGGTGGTGCACCACAGCGTGAGCGGTGTGTTGGCGTCGGCGTGTTGCACGCTCAGCACCACATCGACGCTGTCGTCGACGAGGAAGCCCGGGGCAGGCACCGCCACCATCGTTGGCTGCGGTGCGGGTGGTTCGCCTTCGCCCTCGCCTTCACCTTCGCCTTCGCCTGGTTCGCCTTCACCTTCGCCTTCGCCTTCAGCGGGTTCGCCTTCGCCCTCGCCTGTTTCTCCTTCACCCTCGCCGTCACCGTCGCGAAAGACGATGCCGTCGCACGACAGCAGCGACAGCACGATCGACGAAACCACAGCGAAGCGGGGCAGCAGCATCACACCATGGTGCCGCGTCGACGGAGCGTACGCCACCGTGTGCCACGATCGTGGCGGTCAGCGCGTCGTCGTGGCGGTGAGGCACCAGTCGGCGATCACATCGGCGGCGCGCTTCTGCAGAAAGTGCCCGCCCGTTTGTCGGTGGTGGTGCGACACGAGGGGCGCGTGCGCCAACGCCGCGGCGAGCGTGGAGGCAACCGCAGGCTGCACGAGCCTGTCGTCTTGTGCCGAGAGCACCAGTGTCGGCACGCGCACCTCGCGTGCGAAGCGCCGCAGATCGGCGAAGTCGATGCCGCCAATGATCTTCGTGTGCTCGACGATCTCGTCGTCGGTGTACGAGCGTTCACCACGCACACCGAGCCCGGCAATCGTGCTGCGCACGGCCCCCACAAACGGTGCTGCCAACTGCTCACCCACGCCCGGCACGCGTCGCAGCAGCTCCAGACGGCCCGTGAGTTCGTGGGGCAGGCTCAAGCCATGGTGACGCGTCACGCCCACCGCACAGGCCATGACGAGCGCTGACACGCCCTGCACGTGCGCGGCGGTGGCCAACGCTGCCGTGCCGCCGAAGGAGTGGCCCACGACGACAAAGCGGTTCACACCCAGGGCCGCCATCACCGCGCCCACCAACATGCCGCGCGACAACGGCGTGTGCACCGACGACGGCAACGCCGAGGTGGACAGCGTGCTCTTGCCAAAGCCCGGCATGTCGAAGCGCACAGCACACGCCCCGCGCGCGCGCAGGTCACGCCCCAGCGACGTGAAATCACGCGCACTGCCGGGCACGCCGTGGATGCAGGCGACAACCACGTTCGCATCGAGTTCGCCGTCGATCTCGACGTGGACGCTGCCATACGCGGTGTCGACGTGTTGGCTGCGACCGCCGTGCCCCTCGGTGAGAGACCCGCTGCGATCGCGCGACGCGCCGTTGACGACCTGCATGAAGCCTCCGCTGCGCGCGACTCTAGTTGAGGAGCTCGCTGTTCGAAAACGGCTCCGCACCACACAGGCGCAGCAACACGCGCCGTGCACCGGCCTCAACGTCGTCGACCTCGTGGGCCGGCAGCTCAACGGTGGCGCCGCGCTCGACCAACGTGCTCGCGTCGACGGGCGTGCCGCCAATGCCAAGGGCGGCCATCACCGCGGCCACCGGCGCGACGGGCGCTTCATCGACCCGCTGCACCACCAGGTCGGCGCTGAGTTCGTGGATGCGCGCGGGCGACATCGACCATGTGTGTTGGGCACGGCTCGCCACCGCGATGGCCTCCACCGCATACAGCCAGGCCAACTGATCGATGAGCGTGAGCGGCAATTCGAGGCCATCACGCAGCTCATCGAGTGGGGCGATGACTTCGAGTTCTCCGTCGCCAGAAACGATCGTTCCCCGCTGCACCACCACCGTGGCCGAAGCCACGTAGCTGCCGCGCGAACCGCGCCTTGAGACCGAGGCCTGCCATGTGGCGCGTCCACGGACGTGGTCGATCACCGCGCGCCCAGCACCCCACAGGAACAACCCGCCGAAGCCGAGCATGATCAGCGACAAGGCGCCGTAGGCCACGATGCCGGCGATGCCCTCGGCTTGTTGCGGCATGAGCCCGCCCAAACCCACGAGCAACAGGCCCACCAACGCCAGCACCACTTCGGTGCCGATGGAGGCTCCTGTCGTCGTCCACAACGTGTCGCGCTCGAACAGCGGCAGACCACACGCGCACTCCATCGCGTCGGCCGCGACCGTGGCACCACAGCCGGGACACAAGCACGCAATGGGCGCAGGCAACACAAACGCGGTCATCGATGCCTACTGCGGCAACAGGTTCGAGAGTTCTTCCCAGCGCGCATACAGCCGCTCAATGTCGGCTTCGACGCGCGCGAGGTCTTCGCTGATTTCTTTGAGCTTGAAGGTGTCGCGCACCACGTCTGGGGCCTGCACACGGGCGGTGAGCTCGTTGCGACGGCCCTCTTTCATCGCGATGGTGGCCTCCATCGTGCTGAATTCACGCTCTTCTTTGTTGTTCCGCTTGCGGCGAGAACGATCGATCGCCGCTTGCTGTGCGGCCAACGCGGCGGCTGCTGCGGCGGCGGCCACTTCTTTGTCCTTCGCGGCGGCGGTGGCGGCTGCTGCGGGCGAGCCAGCGTTCTTCATCGACGCGAGGCGCGCGTTTTGCGTGCGCTCGTAGTGGGTCCAGTCGCCGATCACGGGCGTGACCACCGCCGGCACATCGTCGCTGAGCTTTTCAAACGCGAGAATGCCGGTGGCCACACGGTCGAGGAAGCGACGGTCGTGCGAGATGATGAAGGCACAGCCCGAGAACTCGAGCAGCGCTTCTTCGAGCACACCCAGCGTGGTGACGTCGAGGTCGTTGGTGGGTTCGTCGAGCAGCAGCACGTTGGCGTCGCCCAGAAACAGCTTCGAGAGCACCAGACGGTTCTGCTCACCACCCGACAGGGTTTTCACGCGACGCTTGCGATCGCTGCCGTCGAACAAGAAGCGCTCGAGCCAGCTCGACACGTGGATGCGCTGCTCGCCGAAGAAGACGTGGTCGTTGTCGGCGGCCAGGGTCTCGTCGAGGGTGGCCTCGGGGTTCAACACCTGACGGTGCTGGTCGAACACCGCGATCTTCGTGTTCTCGCCGACGATCAGGTTGCCGCTGGCCGGGCGCACGATCTCGTTTTCCGGCAACGCGCGCTTGCACGCGGTCTGCACCGCCAACAAGAACGACGTTTTGCCCGCACCGTTTTCGCCGACCACGCCCCAGCGCTGGCCCTTGGTGACGACGAGGTCGAGGTTGTTGAACAAGCGCTTGCCGCCACGATCGATCGCCAGCTTTTGGCATTCGATGATGGTCTTGCCGAGGCGCTTGAGGCTTTGGTTCTCAAGCGTGGCCGTCTTTTGCTTTTGCCGAATGGCCGCGGCTTCGGTCTCGACGAACTCCTGCAGCTCGCCAGCGCGATCGA
>JBIKRQ010000090.1:0-19165 GCA_044349155.1 Myxococcota bacterium | reverse complement strand
ACCACCATCGGCACCGACGTGCCGGCGCGGTAGCGAAGCTTGGCGGCGTTGTTGACGAGCTGGTTGAAGCCCGAGGCGACGAAGTCGTTGAACTGCATCTCGGCGATCGGCCGGCAACCCACGAGAGCAGAACCAACCGCAGCCCCAAGGATGGCGCCCTCGGCGATCGGCGTGTTCAACAAGCGGTCGCCGTGCTTCTCGAGCAGCGGCTTCATCAACAAGAAGGCGTTGCCGTACGGGGGCGCCACGTCTTCGCCGAAGATGAACGCGTCGGGGATCGCGTCGCACACTTCCTTCAGGCCCTGACCGCAGGCATCCAGGAACGTCGATCCCTTCGGATCGAAGGCCGGTGCCGCCTCAATCTGACGGATGTCAGATTCGGGTAGTGACGACGACGAAGCAGACTTCGGCAACGCGGGCACGGCCACCGCCGCGGGCTTTTCGGCGCGCGCGCCATCGCTGAACACACCTTCGCCAGCAAGGGCTGCATCGGGCCAGGGGCGCTCGCGCAACGTGTCGACCACGGCATCGACGCGGGTGGTCATCTCGTGTTGCCAGCTGAGCAATTCGCGCTCGTCGAGGATGCCTTCGCGCTTCAAGCGCGACGCCAACCGCGCGAGGGGATCGCGCTGCGACCACTGCGCGTACTTCGCGGCGTCGACGTAGCCCTTGTCGGGTGTAGCGGGCAGCTCGAAGTCGAGGACGGGATCGGTGCCCAGGTAGAGCATGTCGTCGTGGTGGGCGTGGCCGCTCATGCGCATGGCCACCACCTCGATGAGCGTGGGCCCTTCGCCTGCACGCGCGCGATCGGCGGCCCAGGCAAACGCCGCCGCGATGGCAATGGCGTCGGTCCCGTCGACGGTGACCGACATGACGCCGTAGCCAAGGCCCTTGTCGGCGAACGTGCGCACGCGGCTTTGTTCGGCCACCGGCGTCGAGAGTGCTGTCTGGTTGTTCTCGAGGCAGAAGACGATCGGCAGCTTCTGCACCGCCGCCATGTTGATGGCCTCGTGCCACTCACCCAGCGAGCTGCCGCCTTCGCCGATGAAGCTCACGGCCACGCGGTCTTGACGACGACGCTTGAAGCCGAGTGCTGCCCCCGTCATCGTGCACGTGGCGATCGACAAGGGTGCGGCGACCATGAACACGCCGCGCTCGGGCTGCCCCAGATGCAGGTCTTTGCCGTTGTTGGGCGCGCCCGCTTTGCCCACCTGGGCGTTGAGGCACATCTCGATGTCGTCGGAGAAGGCGAGGCTGACGCCGAGGTCGCGGATGAGCGGGCCCACGACGTCACCGGCCCAGCCATCGGGCCGCACGTGCTCGACACCGCGACGCAAGCGCAGGGCTGCGGCGTAGATCGCTTCTTGCCCCAGCGAGCGAAAGCCTTTGCCCTGAAAGCCCTTGTCGCCGTAGCGCATCTCCGACGACAAGAAGAGCTGCTTCATCTTGTTGTCGACGGCTCGCGTGAGCACGATGCCGCGCAACATCCAGCGCTTTTCTTCGGCGGTGATCGTCGAGGCGATGGCCTCGCGGTTGAAGAAGCCCACGATGTCGGCGGCGAGGCGCCCGATCTCGGCGGCGTGACGGCTGTTCACGTCGACGAACGGCTGCGACTCAGGCAGGTCGCGGTCGGGCATGGGCAGGTGCTCGACAATCGTGCGAGCGATGGTGCCGCCCAGGACCTCGAGGGCGTCGGCGTCGTTGGTCTCAATCCCGACGGTGGCCCAGGTGATCTTCGCCGCGGCCCACGCAAACGGGTGGCGCTCGATGACAAAGCTCAAGAAGCGCTGGCCAACCCGCAGCGCGGGACCAGGCAACGAACTGGGTGATCCCGAGGCAGGCACAGACGACGAAGAAGGCACAGAAGAAGCGACCATGGCCGGCGCCATGCCAGAACACGGCCGTCGACAAAACCGTGACCGATGCTCAGCCGGCAGATCTGGCGTCCTCGACGCGCCCCGATGCCGTGCGAGCGCCCCCGACACGCGGTCCAATCGGACATGTGTCAGCCACCAGGTCCGTCGTGGTCGTCGGAATCGATTGGGTTCGGTCGTTCGCTTGACCCCCTACAGGGTCGCCCCTATCGTCCACCCGTTCGCCCGCCCTCGTCGGGTCGTCGTCGTCGTTGTCGTTGTTGTCGTCGGTTTCGGAGCGCTCTTTGGCCATCAATCGAGACAAGGTCTACGACGGCGCCATGAAGCTCCTCGCGGCGGGGAAGTTCGACAAGGGCATCGCCGAGCTGCAAAAGCTCATCGTCGACGACCCAAAAGACGTCCGCACGCTGCTCAAGATCGCCGAGACGCTGCACGTCAAGATGGGCAAGCGCAAAGAAGCGCTCGAGAGCTACGACCGCGCGGCCACGCTCTACACGGAGCAGGGCTTCTTCCTGAAGGCGGTTGCCGTCTTCAAGCAGATGCTCTCCGTCGACGCCACAAGCCCCGAGCTGCACCTGCGGCTCGCCGAGCTGTACCAGCAGATGGGCTACAGCTCGCAGTGCTTGCTGCACTACCAGCAGGTCGTGGTGCTCTACGAGCAGCAGGGCCGCAGCAAAGACACGCTCAGCATTCTCAAGCGCATGGTCGACCTCGACCCCGAGAACCTGCAGTCGCGGGTCAAGGTGGCCGAGCTGTTTCACCAGCAGGGCATGGTGGCCGAAGCCATCGCCGAAATGCGCCAGGCGTTCTCGTTTTTGCGAACGCAGCAGCGCTTCGATGATGCCCTGCGCGTTGGCGAGAAAGTTGCCGCGTGGGACCCAAACGCCGTCGACATAGCCAAGGATCTCGGCACCATCTACATGCAGCGCGGCGACGCGAAAAACGCGCTGGCGAAGCTGCAGTTGTGCTTCCGTCTGGCGCCGCGTGACCTCGAAATTCTCGGGCTGATCGCCAACGCGTTTTTGGCCCTCGACCAAACGCCCAAGACCATCTCTGTCTACAAAGAGATGGCCCGCATCTACGAAGGCAACGACGACGTTGGCCAGGCGCGCAGCCACTGGGAGCGCGTGCTCGAGCTCGCCCCCGGCGACGAAGATGCCGAAACCGCCCTCGGCCGTCGCAAAGCCGCGCCCGTCGCTGCCGCCCCCGCCGCTCCTGCTGCGCCGCGGATGAGCCCCGAAGACGACCAGCTGTCGAGGTTGATGACCGAGACCGACGTCTACGTGAAGTACGGGCTGCGCGACAAAGCCATCGAGCACCTCGACAAGATCTTCGCGCTGCGCCCCGAGCATCTGCCGGCCCTCGAGAAGCTCCGCCAGCTGCAGAACCAGACGCAGCAGAAGGCTGCCGCGATCGACACGCTGCGCTTGATGGTCAAAAAGGCTGAGGAATCCGGGCACGCCCGCCTCGCCGAATGGCAGGGCGAGTTGGCCAAGCTCGCGCCGAGCAAGCCAGCACAGCCAGCACAGCCAGCACAGCCATCACAGCCTCCAGCTGCAGCACCGCCTGCCCCCGTGCGCAAGCCCACGCGCGATGCCTCGATGGAGGGCGACCTCATCCTCGTCGACGATGCGCCTGCGCGACCAGCGACGCCGGCGCCTGCGCCAAAGCCGCCACCGCCCGTGATTCGTGGCGGGCGTCCGCCGGTGGGCATTGTTTCCCTCGAGGACGAACCCCTCGATCCGCTGCCGCCCGTCGCTGTGCCGAAGCCAACGGCGCTGCCGAAGCGGCCGACGATGACGTTGCTGCCGCCCGACGAATCGTTCGAGGACATCGGCGCCGAAGTCAGGGGCGCGCCGCGCCGTGCCCTGCCCGACGACGACGAGTTCGACGCGCCGACCGTGATGGCGACCGGACTTGGCTCGGCGGTGCCGCGTCTGCCCAGCTTCGGCGACGGGCAGATGATGGGCGTGGGCATGCCTGCGCCAAGGCCAACGCCAGCACCGCCCGAGGTGGTGCTCGACGAACCCGCCGACGCCTTCGAGGCCGACGCCGATCAGCTCGTGCGTGAAGCGCTGGGCATGCCGCCGCCGCCGTCGACGGGCTCGTTCCCCGGCGTGCGCGACGTGCCCGCCGATCCGTGGGGCGCGAGCAACGTGAAGATGCCGGGCCTCGCCCCGCCGCTCGGGTCGGAAGAAGGCATGGCGGCCGACGAGCTCGTGCTCGAAGAGGAAGCCACCAGCCGCGGCGACGACGACGACGACGACGCCAGCATGCTCGATGCTCTCGCCGCGCAAGCCGTGTCGGAAGCAGCGAAGAACGATGCAGCCAACGGCGACTTCTTCTCGGCCGACGAGATGCGCACCCTGGCGGCGTTCGCCTCGGCCGTCCCCGACGCTGCGCCATTGCCGGCGGGCAGCACCTTCGGCGAAGAGAACCACACCGTCGTGTACCCGGGCCCAACGTGGGGCGCCAAAGGCCTGCCAGGCCTCGACGACAGCCTGAACGTCACAGGTGTGCGTCGCGCCGCGGCCGCGGTCACGATGCCGGGCATGCCCGTGGTGTCGGCGACGGCACCGCTGCCCTCGGTGGCACCAAAGGCACCAGAGCCAAAGCCTGCGCCGGTGGCAGCTGCACCGGTAGTGAACGAGTTCGAAGACTTCGACCTGCCCGACGACGTCAAAGCGCTGCTGGGCCGCGACGAGTCCGGTGCAGCGTCGTCGTTTCCGCCCGCAGAACCCGACGGCTTCGATGCTCTCGATCCGCTGGCGACGGCGGCGTTTCATCGCGACGGTGCGTCGTCGATCAACGACGAACTCAACGACTCGTTTGGCCAATCGTTTGGCGATGTGCCGTCGTTGGCGTCGATGGATGCCGACGCTGTTGTCGAGGTGCCAGCAGGCCCGCCGCCGATGGGCAGCGTGCCCAACAGTGCACCTGTCAGTGCTGAGTTCGGTGCTGACGACGAGCACGGGCAGATGTCGGCGGCGCGCGAGCTGTTTGCGCCCACGCGCGGCTTCGAAGACGACCCCGCCAACACGTTCTTCCCCGACGAGCTCGCCGAGGCCGAGTTCTTCATCCAGCAAGACCTGCTCGACGAAGCGCGTGAAATTCTCGAGCCGATCCTCGAGGAGATCGACGACTCCGAACGCGTCAAACACATGCTCGCGCGCGTGGCCGCCAAAGAAGCCGGCGAGCCCGAACCGCCAGCACCGTGGGAACAGCGCCTCATCGACGACGTCGCCGCCGAGCTCGACAACATGTCGTTGCCACCGGCACCAGCCATGGCCCCCGGTCAGATTTCCGTCGAGGAAGTGCTGTCGCAGTTCAAGCGCGGCATTGCTGAAACCGTGCCCGAAGACGACGCCGCCACCCACTACGACCTCGGCATCGCCTACCGCGAAATGGGCCTGCTTGAAGACGCTGTGGGCGAGTTCAAGGTCGCCGCACGTGCGGCCAGCAAGGCGCCCGACGCGCTGTTCCTGGTGGGCCTGGTGCGCCTGGAGCAGGGCCGTACCAAAGAGGCCCTCGACGCCCTCGACGCGGCTGTTGAAGCACCGGCCGCGACCAAGGCCCAGCGGGCTGCGGCCGAGTACCAGCGCGGCGTGATCTTCGCCGACGTTGAAGGCGATGGCGCCGCCGGCCTGCTCGCGTTCAAGCGCAGCAAGAGCCTGGGTGGTAGCGCGCCCGACCTCGATCGGCGCATCGCGCAGCTCATCACTGTCCACGGCGATCTCGAGGCCGCGACCTCGACACGCCCCAATTCTGACGGCCGTCAGAAGAACATCGACTACGTCTGATGAACTACGTCGACTACTTCGCGATGACCCAGGAGCCGTTTTCCAACGCGCCCGTCAGCCGCTTCTATTTCAACTCCTCGCAGCACGCCGAAGCACTCACGCGGCTCACCTACGCCGTCGACAGCATGAAGGGCCTGGCCCTGCTCGTCGGCAACATTGGTGCGGGCAAAACCACCCTCGCGCGGCGCATGCTCGATGCCCTGCCCGACGACCGCTACGAGGCGGCCCTCCTCGTCATCATCCACTCGGGCATCACCGCGAGCTGGCTGCTGCGACGAATCGCGCTGCAACTGGGCGTGTCTGAGCCATCGAACGACAAGCTCACTCTGCTGGGTCAGCTGTACCAGCGCCTCGTCGCCATCTACGAGAGCGGCAAGAAGGCCGTGGTGCTCATCGACGAAGCGCAGATGCTGCAAACGCGCGAGTTGATGGAGGAGCTGCGCGGGCTGCTCAACCTCGAGGTGCCCGAACGCAAGCTGCTCACGTTCGTCTTTTTCGGCTTGCCCGAGATCGAGCAGAACCTGCTGCTCGACCCACCGCTCGCGCAACGGGTGGCGCTGCGGGTGCGGTTGTCGTCGTTCGATCGCGACGCCACCGAGGCCTACGTGAAGCACCGCCTGCGCCTCGCGGGTGCCAACCGCATGCTGTTTGACGCCTCGGCCATCGACGTCATCCACAGCCTCAGCCACGGCATCCCGCGCGTGATCAACACCCTCGGCGACAACGCCTTGTTCGAGGCGTTTCTCGCGCGCCGCAAGGACGTCGACGGCGAGCTGATGAAGAAGGTGGCCGACAGCCTCGGTGTCACCCTGCAGGCCGCCGACGAAGCCGCCGCCACCACCGCAGCCATCAAGCAGGGCCGCACGGTGGAGACAGCACCAAAGAAGAAGAAGCTCGACTTCGCCGCCGTCGACGAGCTGCTCGCCGGACTGCAGAAGCCGTAGCGCGCATGCCCACGATCTTTGTCGACGACGACGTGCGCATCGGTACCAGTGCGCATCTGCCCCGCGTGGAAGGTCGAGCATGGACCCGGAACTGAGCGAGTGCTTTTCTTCGACGTGGGCCGAGGCGCGACAGCGGTTTCTGACTGCGGCAGTCGCTGCCGGCCTGAAGGTTGAATCGCTCCCGATCTCGGCGCGCGGACCAACCGGCGAAGAGCTCTTTGTCGACGTGGCTGCGAGCGACCCGATCCCTGATTCGGCGTACGTCTTTGTCAGCGGCATTCACGGCGTCGAAGGCTTCGCCGGGTCCGCACTGACGCTCGCACTGCTCAAAGGACCGGCCTGGTGGAAGCCCCATGGGCTGGTGCTCGTTCACGGCGCAAACCCCTTCGGGATGACCTGGGGCCGGCGCGTCAACGAGAACAACGTCGACCTGAACCGCAACTTCGGCACCTCGGCCGGCACGACACACCCGCTGTTTGAGCGCATCAAGCATGTGCTGACGCCGTCGAGTCCGCCGTCGGCAACGCGTCTGCTGCTTGGCTTGATGGCAATGGCGTTGCGCTTCGGGATCGGCGCCTCGAAGCAGGCGATTGTCGGCGGCCAGTTCGTCGAGCCCAACGGGCTGTTTTACGGCGGGACCAGCCCCGAGGAAGGGGCGCAGCTGCTCAGCCTCTTCTTCGCCGAGCGCCTGGGCCATGTGCGTCGCGTCGTCGTGGTCGATCAGCACACGGGGCTTGGGCCATTGGGTGAGGACACGCTGCTCGTGGCCGAACCTGAGGGGTCAGCGGGGCTGGAGCGCGTTGTGCGGCACCTCGGCTTCCGCGTGTTTCCGCTCGATGCCGATCGCTCCGCTGCGTACGACGTGGCTGGAGGTCTGCCGCACGCCATCCCGAGGTGGCTGCCTGGGGCCGCCGTCGACGTCGTCACCCAGGAGCTCGGAACGGTGACCCCTCATCGGGTGCTTCACGCGTTGATCTGCGAAAACGTCGCCTGGCAAAACGGCGAGCGCGATCCACAACACCCAGCACGCCGCTCGCTGCGCGCCGTGTTTCATCCCGCCGACGACGAACGCTGGCGGGTGCGCGTGTTGGCGTGTGGACCGCGGCTGTGGGCCAGCCTGCCGGGCTTGCTCAACGAACCGAATTGATTTGGCGGGGAAGTGTCCCCGCCAGCCCCTCGCCTCGGCGACAAAACCGCAAAGCCGGTTTCTCTTCGAGGCTCAAATCGACGTCGGAATGACAAACGCGTTTATCTACGACGACGTTCGCACCATCAGCGCCGCCCTTGATCGGTGTCGACCGGCAATGTCCGCAGTTCGTTTCGACAGCTGTGCGCTGGTTCGTCCGTTCCGTCACGACGGCGATGCGATCGTTGCTGACCACGCGAATGCGCTCGATGTGATTGCGAGCAACCAGCGGTTCTCGGTGTGGGTGCTCGACAACGATCTGGCGCCGGGCCTTGAAGGTTTGGACTTCCTGAAGGTGGTGGCGCGGGAGCACCCGGAGAAGCTGCCGGACCAGCTCTTCAGCTGCTCCTCCAACTTCGATCGACGCCGCCAGATCGAGTCGTACTTCGCGGACTGGATTTTGGTGCACCGTACCGAACGATGATCTGACACCTGTCAGATTGCGCGTTCGACGAGGATGACACCGCCGCAGTCAGCGCAGCCCGTGCCCTTCGTGTAGCCCGTGTGGCAGCGCGGGCAGTACTTCGCGGTCTTGCCGGGTGCGACGAACAGCGCGGGCACGTCGATGCCAGCAGCAGCAACCGTTGCCTCGGCCACTGCGGAGACGTCGCGGCGAAACGATGCTTCGACCGCAGCGCTTTCGCCGTCGTCGACGGGCAACGTGGGCAGCCGTGGCTGACGCAGATCGCGCAGCAACGCCCCGACCACCTGCGTGCGCGCCTCGCCCCGCAAGAGCACCAACGTCGACGTCACGGGATGCAGACCGGCGAGCAGGAAGCGCCCGAGTTTGTCGTTGCTGCGAATCGCCACCGTGGGCGCCACCGTTGAAACCAGCAGGTTGAGCCAACGCTCACCGCGAAACGTGGGCGACAGCTTTTTGTGCGCCACAAACGCGAACAACGACGACAGCACCACCCAGAGGTAGATGAGCGCGAGCCAGACGTACCAGCGCTCGACACCTTCGTGCTTCACCATCGTTGGCGTGATGACGAACATCGCCGCGAACGCGCCGAGGGTGGCCGTGAGCACCGGTAGCCCACGACGTTGATGCAAGCTGACGCGGGCCCGTGCATCGTCGACGTCGAAGGCCGCCTTCAGCAACGATGCGCGCACCGCCGCCCGCTGCTCGGGTGGTGCTTGCCACATGGCTTTGAGTGCTGCGGCGGCGGCCTGCGCATGGCGCGCGCTGCTGGCGGTGGCGAAGACCGCGTCGTTGACGAAGATGTCTTTGTCGATCGTGCCGACGTCGGTGATGGCCGAAAACGCCAGACGCTGCCCCGACTGCTTTGGTTTTGGGTCACGCCACAGCGAGGTGGCCTGGGCGGCAACAACAGCGCTGTCGTCGCACACAAAGGGCCACGGTTCGACGACGTACACGCGGCCGAAGGGTGGCAGCGGATTGAGCAAGGCGAGGCCCACGTTGCCGTTGCCCATCGCCTTGCTCGGTGGCGCCGCTGAAGCACCACCAAAGAACCACGGCAGACGCACGATCACGCTGCCGCGGCGGGCGACGACGAGGCACTCCGAGAGGTACAGGCCGACGAGAACGACCAACAACACCTGCAGGTCGCTCACGGTTGCTGCCCAGGTGAGTGGCGGGGAAATGTCTCCGCCCACTCAGGCTCAAGTGCTCGTCGCATCAACACCTCAGGTGTCCTTCTTGCCGAAGATGCGCTTGACGAAGTTCGCGATGCCAGCGCCCACAGCGACGATGCCGAGGATGATGGCCTTGCCGCCCTTGGCGAGGACAAGGCCCAGCTTCGCGAGCAAACCCGTCTTGGCCGCGAGCGCCACACCACCGCCAGCGACGAGGGCGGCGAGGCCGTATTCGGCGAGCTTGTCGCCGTCACGGAACTCGGAGTAGCGCTGGCCATCCTTGAAGGTGAAGCCGCTCATGAGCGCGCGGAAGTCGCCGATGATGTCTTTGAGCTGCACGTCGTCGCCGTACATGAGCACGGCCGACGTGACGCCCGTGCGACCGAGCAAGCGCGTGTTGAAGTTCACGATGCGCGCCGACGTGGGCGAGTGCGCCGTGATCACCCACTCGAGGGACTTCACCTGCTCGTTGTAGGCGGGCTGCTGCTCCCACCCGTCGATGAAGATCGGCTCGATGCCGTTTTGCTGACGGAACTCGTTGGCCTGCTCCTGGCCCTCTTTGTACGAGTCGAGCAGGTCGCCCGCGTCGAGGTCGTCTTTGTCGTCTTCCTTGATGTGGCCGGTCTCTTCGTAGGTGAAGAGCACCATCCAGCGACCATCGGCGCTGTTGATCAGGCCACGGGCTTCGGCGTCTTCACGACCCGACGTCGCCACGGCCCATTTGTTGGTGCCGGTTTTGCCGGTGAACAGGTAGCCGGCGGGCACCTTGAGCATGGCCTCGCCGAGGTCGCCGTCGGTGGGACCGTCGACGAAATTGAACTCGGCCTTGAACGCCGCCTTCATCTCGGCTTCGGTGGGCTCGGCTGCAGGCGCAGCAGCGTCGGCGGGAACCGGCACCGGTGCAGGCGTTTCGGCACGGAGGGGCAGCGCCACACAAGCGACGACTGCGGCAAGGGCAAAGCGGGATGCAAACATGATCGTCCTCGTGGAGGCGCATCACAGCGACGCGCGGCTGCTGCTCGATACACCATTGCCCACGCGGGCGTAGGCATGTTGTGCGAGAACGACGCGAGCGCGGTCACACCTGGCGGGCCAGGATCGCGCCGTCGAGGTGCGCAGATGCTGTTCGAACTCGGAATTGTCGCGGCGTTGTTGGTGCTGCACGGGTTTTTGTCGGGCTCCGAGATCGCGGTGGTGTCCCTGCGCAAAACGCGTCTGCGCCAACTCGTCGACGAGAACCGCACCGGTGCCCGCTCTGTCGAACTGCTGCGCAAAAACCCCGAGCGCTTTTTGGCGACGGTGCAGATCTTCATCACCGTCGTGGGCACCATCATTTCAGCCCGCGGCGCGCCCACGTTCGAAGCGCTGGTGCATCCGTGGTTCGACGCACTGGGACTGCCGGCGCAGTACGCGGGCTACCTCGCGTTTGCGTTGGCCGTGGCCATCTTGTCGTTCGCTGAGCTCGTCGTTGGTGAGCTCGTGCCGAAGTCGTTGGCGCTGCGCGCGAGCGAGCCGTACTCGCTGCTCGTGGGTCGTCCGCTGCTGTGGTTGTCGTCGGCAGCGCGCCCGGCGGTGTGGCTGCTCGAGGGTGCCAGCAACGTGGTGCTGCGCGCGTTTGGCGATCGCACGAGCTTCATCGAGTCGCGCTTGTCGCCCGAAGAAATCACCCAGCTCCTCGAGGAAGCGGGCCGCTCCGGCTCGCTCGACGCCCGCGCCTCCGACATCGCCGTGCGCGCCATCGACTTCGAGGGACTCACGGCCGCCGACGTGATGGTGCCGCGTAACCGCGTGGTGGCGGTGTCGAGGTCGTCGAGCCCCGATGACCTCAAGCGGATGTTTCTGCAGCGCGGCCACCAACGCCTGCCCGTGTACGACGAGAACAACGCCGACGACGTCGTGGGCTACATCGCCGCGCGCGACTTGTTCGCTGCCATGTTCGCCAACACCGCCGTCACCGTTGATGAATTGCTGCGCCCGGCGAAGTTTTTCCCCGAGAGCATGAAGGCCACCGACGTGCTCAAGGAGTTGCAAGAGGCGCGAGCACAACTCGGAATCGTCGTCGACGAACGCGGCGGCATGGCGGGCCTGCTCACCATGGAAGATCTGCTCGAAGAACTCGTTGGTGAAATCTGGTCGGAGGGCGATCGCAGTGTGCCCACCCCCATCCGCGTGATGCGCGATGGCACGGCCCTTGTGCTTGGCACGGTGCCCATCCGCGACGTCAACCGTGCGCTGGGCATCAACATCCCAGAAGGCGATTTGTGGACCACGCTCGCTGGCTACTGCCTGTCGCTCGCGGGCCGCATCCCCGAAAGTGGTGCGCGCTTCACGGCCGCCGACGGCACGATTCTCGAGGTGCTCGAGTCAACACCGCGCCGCGTGCGCAGCGTGTGGGTGACGCGGAAAAAAGACACGACACCAGCGGAGTAGGGCGCCTCACCGCCTCGCGTGTCGCGTCAAAACGGCTACGCTGGCGAGATGGCCAACGACGACGACGACAGCAACTCAGGACGACGACGACCTGGCACAAGCTCGGGGTTGAACGTCGTGCGTATGAGCGATCTCGCGGCGAGCACGCCGCCAGCGCCTGCACCGTATGCGCCTCCCGTACGGCCAGCGATGCCAGCGCCACCGCCGGTGCTCACGTCGTCGCTCACCTCGTCGACAACGCCCGCCGCACCACCGCCGCCACCAACGGCAACGCCGCTGTCGTTTGCGCCGGCGATGTCGTCCACGACGTCGACAGAATTGCCCGCAGCACCACGCCGCGCCTCGAGCATCACCGGTGGCATTCCGCGCCAGATCGGCAGCCTCGACGCTGAGGTTGAACCGTCGCTGCCACGCCCGCGTCCGCCGACCCGAATCCCAACGCAGTCCCAGGCTGCCGACGTGAACGCCGTGCTCGCGGCCCTTGGCGTCGCCGATGCGCCACCACCACCACCACCACCACCGTCGACGGTGAAACTGCAGGGCGTCGCTGCGCGGGCGTTGCAGCTGGCCGGTGTCAGCGTGCTGGTTGGCGCGGCGGCTTTCGCGGCGTTCACGTGGCGTGACGGCCCTGCCGCGTGGTCCCCCGAACAGCGACGTCAGCTCGTCGACACCTGGCTGCGCAACAACACCTGGGGCCGGGTGCGCAGCGACGAGGTCGTTGCTGCCGTGTCAGCGATCGGCGCCACCGTCGTGCCAGCTTCACTCAAAGCCGGCGTGCGCTTTGTCGTCGTCGATGGGCCACTGCCCCGCGCGGAAGCCTTGCCCGATGGCACCGTCATCATCACCACCGCGGCCCTGCGTGCCCTCGGCACCGACGCCGAGCTCGCCGCGGTGTTGGCGCACGCGCTGGCGCATCAGGAGCGTGGCGACCGCGCTGTTCACCTCGACAACAGCGAGCATGCCCGCAGCGCGCAACGTGCGCTGCAGAGCAGCAATCCGCACACGGCCGCGGCCATTGTCGACGAGGTTCTGGCGATCCCCGACACCGTCGACGAAGGTGCCGTGGCGAGCGCGACGCAGCACCTGCTCGAGGCCGGCGGTTGGCAGCCCCACGCTCTCGGCGACGCTGTCGCCAAACTCCAATCACAGCGCGGCTGGCACGCGGCACTGTCGCCGTCGTTGGCGCACACGCTCGAGCAGATGGCAAAGACCGGTCGGAGCAGTGCTGAGCACTACACGCGCGACGTCCTCGACCGGATTGGGCATCAGCGCTGACAGGTGTCAGATATCGACGCTGTCGTCGTCACCACGAGCCTTCGACGCGCACGCCGGAGGTGACGCGAGAGCCGAAGACGCCAGTACCGTCGTTGTTGATGCTGACGTTCGACTTCATGCCAATGGAGCCCTCGGACACGAGCTGACCAAAGATGTCGACGTCCGACTCGATGAAGATGTTGCCGCTGCCATCGCCGCCACCGAGCACCGAGCCGTAGATCTCTGCCCCCTGGCGAATGCAGATGTCGCCTTGCGAGATGAGATCGCCCACCATCTTGAAGCTCTGGTTGGCGCAGAAGCCGTCGGTGCATTGCGAAACGAAGCCGCTGTACGAGCCCGGGTCGGGGCAGACACCACGGTCGACACTGGCCGCCTTGCGCGCGTGGGGGTGGTCCGAGGCATCGTTGAACGCGATGAGGTCGCCGACGATGCACTCGCCACCCGTGCCGTTGTTCACATGAATCACGCCGCACTGCATGTCGCCCGTGAACACCGCACCTTTGCCGACGTAGCACTCGCCACCGGCGCGGATCACCAGGCCGTTGGCCATCGCGGCACTGGCCCGCGTGCACGGCGCTGGGAACGGCGTGCAGTCGGCGTAGGCGCCGCAAATGCGGGTGTTCTCGGCGATGTCGGCGTGGGCCTGCACGATCACGGTGACGCGCGGGATGTCGGCGCCGCAACTGCCAGCACCCCAGTCTTCCTTGACGTGGAAGCGGCCGCCGACGTTGTCAGCACTGAGCAGGTCGAGCTGGTTTTCGAACACGAGGATCGACGGGTTGAAGAAGTTGTCGCCGCACATCGGGCTTTCCTCGAAGTGGAAGTGCTCGTCGCCCTGAATGCGCCAGCCGTCGATGCCAGTGCAGTTCGGACATGGCCCGCACAGGTGTTGCCATGGGTTGCCAGGCATCGTTGCCAACTTCTGCGTGTTGTCGTTCTGGGACGCTGGCGTGCCTGCTGGAGCCGACGCAACGGTGCGTGCGTCCCCCCAAAACGCTTCGATGTTGGGTGGGCGAAGCGTCTTTGACGGCGACAGCACCTCGACGTTCGCGCTGTCGAGCTCCGTGTGCTCCTTCACCTCAGCGAGCGTGACGCAGCCGCCGCGATAGGCGACGCCCGAACCACAGCTCGCAGAGCCATCACCACTCGCGCGATAGTCTTGAGCGACCGTCGCGGCGCCAGGCTTGCCCGCGAATGTGTTCTCGCCGTCAAATCCTGCGCCTCTGGTCAAGCGCGCGATCAGCTTCCAGCAGGGGGTTTGCTCAGCAGGGTTTGCACACTGAACTGTAGGACCGTCCTTGTTTGCAGCTGCCGTGAGCCCCTTCCCCGTGCCATCGACGGCGTCACCACCGTTCCATGCACACGGACGCTTCAAGACCAGCTTGCCCCCGAGCGCGTAGGTGGTGTCGGTGTTCGTTTGACAGTTGTGCGTGACGACCCTTGCGGCCGGGCAGGCAGCGAGGGTCATGCCCGCCTGCGTGCATCCCTGTGCGTCGTTGTCGGTGTGGTCCCAGACAAACACTTCGCCCCGCTCATTCGTCTGCGACATGAACGCTGACTTCACGTCGTTGGCAATGCCGAGGTTCAATGGGGACGTTCTCCATGTCCTTTTGACGTTGTCGGAGCGAAAGTAGAACTCGCAGACGCCGTTGCCGCCGAGGGGCTGCGGGTTTGTCGGGTCTTGAAAGCCGCTGAGTTCAAGCCAGTCGACGGGTGTAGGCACCTTCACGTCTGGCGTGGGCTGCAGCGAACCAGGGGCGGCGGCCCCGGGCTGACACGCCATCGCGTCGTCGCACGCGAAACCCGGCGTGCCCGCGACCTCGACGCAGTCACCAGGATGCGCAGCACTCGCGAGATGCGTTGCCGTGTCGCCACACGCGCAGACCGTCGATGGCGAGCCGCCTGCCGAGTACGCCAACTTGTCGGCCTGCAAGCCGCCAAGGCCGCACAGCGCGATGTCGGACTCAAGCGTGATGTTGTCGCGCGCGACGATGCCGGGCGCGCCGCCGGTGCCGACAAACGTCTTCGCCGTGACGCGCGCGCGTGCCCGTGCGTAGGCGTCGACCGCGGGCGTTCCCGACGGGGTGGGGTAGATGCCGATCGCGTTGATGGTGATGCCCATGTCGCTGTCGCGGTAGGGCACGTCTTTGCCGAGGTGCTCGATCTTGATGGCGGCTGTGTCGCGTCCGCCGGCTGCGCGCGTGTCGTCGGCGTTGTCGTCGTAGCGGACAAGGCACGAGCCACCATCCATCGGAATCAGGCGCCAGCGGTGCAACGCCTGGCGCAGCCCGGTCTGCGACGACTCCGACGACGGCACGTACACAATCGAGCCACCGAACACCGCGCCAGGAACGAAGTCGTCGCTGAAGTTTTCGGCACCGCCGTTGGCCGCTGGGTGCGAGTCGAGGTTCGGGTCGAGCACCTGGTCCCAGTCGGCAGGGCTCGTGTCGTCGCGAATGCGGTCGAGGTAGATGCGCGCACGCGCCAGGCAGTGGTCGGCGATGGCCTCGGCAGCGACCTGATCGTGATCGGCGATGGCGCTGCCGGCCTGTGTTTGCACGACGCCAAGCTGACCGATGACGATCACGGTCAACACCGCGATCAACAGCAGCACCAGAATCATGACGAAGCCGCGGGGACGGTTCGCGGTCGTCGATATCGACGTCGTGGTGCTGTGCATGCTGGCTCCTGGCGCTACAGCGCGCCTGACAAAAACACACCGCCGACGGCTTCGTGCTCGACGGTGATCGAGCCGACGGGGCGGCGAAAAAGAATGCGAAATTCGATGCGACGGATCGTTGCTTTGATGGCGGCGCTGGTGGGCGCGGTCACCGCGATGTCGTTGGCGTCGAAGTAGGTGAAGGCCACGCTCTCGACGTTTTTGGCGACGGTTTCGTAGGCACTCATGCCCTGAAACGGCGACGCACAGGGCGTGCTCGGAATTGTCGTCGACGTGAGCACCGGCCAGTTGGCGTGGGTCGGGTCGGGGGCCCCCCAACACTGGATGCGCTCCAGCGTGCGTGTAGCGCTGTTGTAGCGCCAGAAGACGCGGTCGAGGGTGGTGACCCAGCCCTGCCCCGCGCCGGCGTTTGGCAGGGTGCTGGGGCCGTTGTTGGCCCACGTGCCCGGCATCGCGTTGCCCGTGTGGATGAACAACCCATTGCCGGTGTGATTGTGGGCTTCGAGCGACGCCTTGTTCGTCGCCGAGAACCACCGGCGGTTGCCCGCGACCACCTGAAACGGCTCGCCGCCCCGAAGGCGCTTGAGCCCCCACGGGCAGGTCCGCTCGTTGACGTCGGCCTCGTCGTCGCACCCACTTTCACCGGGGAAAAACGTGCTCGTGATCGCGGTGTCACAGCCGGACCCCACCACGCAGTTCCCGTTGTTCTCGGTGAGCCAGCTGGCGTGGTGGTTGTGGCCACCGCCAGGATTGCCGTCGACGAGAAACCCGAAGGTGTTGTAGTTCGCGTCGGGCCGCGCGAGGTCGCCCACGATGCCCACGCCGGTTGCGGCAGCAACGAGCACCGCGCTGCCGAAGGGCTTGGCAAGGCTGTCTTCCTCGACGGCCGACGGCACGCCCAGGCCCGTCGCTCCGAGGTCAGTTTTCAACATCGTCGCCGCGATGACGCCAGCGTTGGCGAGCTCGGCGCGCACGCGGGTTCGACGTCCGGCACGGTTGGCGTCGACGATGATCTGCGTGAGCGTGGCCAACAGCACGGCAGCAATGGCCAGGCTGACCATCACTTCGATCAAGCTGAACGCACGCGTGCGACTATTCATACAGGCGCACCGTCGTCGTGGTGGTGTGCGGTTTCGTCGAACCAGGCGCGAACGTCACGGTGACCGCCACGTCTTTGAACTTCGACGCGGTGCCGCCAAAGATGGTCTCGGTGCCGCTCGTGACGACGATCGTGCGCGTGTACGTACCCGCACTCGTACTCACCGTGGTGGCCGCCACCGACGCCACCGACGCGTAGCCCTTCATGCGCACCTGCTCGACCGCCCGCTGCATCAAGCCTTGCGCCGTGAGGTCGCGCGCCGACAACGTCGACGTGGCGAGGTTGTTGCCCGCCATGGTGAGCAGGCCGGCCAACGCGGCCGCCGTAATTGCACCGGCGACCATCACTTCCATGAGCAGGTAGCCGCGTCGTCGTCGTGCTTGCTGTGTCATGGGCACCCCAGGGTGTTGCCGCTGCCCGGTGCTGGTGTGCCGGGCGACAACGCACACACAGGCCCAGAAGCATCGACCACCACGCGCACCAGGCCGGTCGCTGCCGGCAACGCGGGCTGTTTCACCTCCACAATGGCGTCGTCGTCGTTGAGGTCGGCGTCGGCGGAGAAGGTGCGGCCCGACGGACGAAAGCGGATCTCGGTGGCCGTGTCTGTAGGAGCAGGCGCCAGCGACAACGCCAGGCTCTCCTGCTCAAGACGAAGGCGCGCCACTTCGGTCCACAACGGCAGCGTCGACTCAATCAGCGGCGACGACGGGTTTTCACAGTCGAACGCGTTGAGCTTCTCGGCGACGAGCACTGCAGGAGCGGTGGCGCTGTCGATGCGCACGCGCACGCAGCGACGCTCGGTCATGGCGCGCACACGGGCCTGGGTGACGAAGCCGGCGACGCTGGCACCCGCAGCAACCAGCCCCTCGGACTTGAGCATCGGCTGCAGGTTCGGCACCGCGATCGTGGCGATCACGCCCAGAATCGCGACGACGATCATGGTTTCGATCAGCGAGAAGGCGCGTTGCATCGCGGCAGAATACGCCAGCGCGCGCAGCTCCGTGACAAGTGTACGCCTGTGACCGAGACACCTTGCGCCGCTCGGTCAGTCGTGCACCTCGGCAAAACGCTCAATCGCCGCGGCCACACCGTCGTCAAGCACCGCGTTCAAAAACGCCTGTGCCGGGTGCGCTTCATCGACAAAGACAAAGGCGAAGCGCAGATCCGGGCGGGCCTTTCTAGCGTGCTTGATCGTGAGGCGGTCCGCCATCGTGTCGCCCACGAGCACTGTGAACTCCGGTGCAGCGTCGACGTCGAGCAAGCGCAACAATGCCTGCGGGTCGGGCTTTCTTGCCTGCTCGCACGTGGTGGCGCGCGCAAACGTGAAGCCCAGACGCTGCTCGGCGCGATCGAATTCCCACGCATCGCGGCCGGTGCACGCATACAGCTCCACGCGCTCCGACAACGCATCGAGCCTGGCGCCGTCGACGAGGAGCGGCTCGTCCTGCCACACACCGGGAAAGCCACGCTCGCCGCGGTAGCGAGCGATGCACTCAGCACTCTGATCGCCAGGATCGTTTTGGGGGCCGCACCACAGCAGCAGCTCGCTCAACGTGCCGCAGCGCTCGACGATCTTCGGCCGGCCCGCAGCGATCCAGGCCTTGAGCCCGCGCGTGAGTTCCCAGTCGTCGTTGAAGCCACCAGTGTTGCGAAACCGCAGCAATTCGTCGTCGACAGCACCGGTCATGTCTTTGACGATGCGGCTGAACGAACCGCGCGTGTCGATGAGCGTTCCGTCGATATCCAGAGCAATGATCGGGCGCGTCACTGTGGACCTCACATGTGGGCGTTTTTGGGCACCGACGACGACGTTTTCTCGCCGCGTGCGAGGCTGGCGTAGCGCGCGAAGGCCTCGGCGTGAAACGCGCGGTACTTGTCTTTCGTCGCCACACGCGTGGCTGTTTCGGTGTAGCGGACGCGTTCGGCTTCGACCTCGGCGACGGTGGGCACCTCGCTGCCCACACCGCGCAGCGCGCGGAAGGTCCACGGGCTCACGATCGCCGCGCGCGCAACCAAGAAGCCGTCGCAGCCCGACAGCGCGTGCACCTTCTCGGCGTCGGCGCGCGTTTTGACGTCGCCATTGGCGATCAACGGAATGCGCGACACCGCCTTCGCTTCGGCAATCGCCGACCACACCGCCGGATCGCGACTGCGCATGCCCGCGTGCCGTGCGTGCACGGTGATGAAGTCGAGGCCCACATCAGAAGCGATCTCGACGACGGGGAGGAACACCTTGTGCTCCATCTCTTTTTGATTGAGCCCCAGACGGATCTTGCACGAC
>JBIKRQ010000439.1:0-5145 GCA_044349155.1 Myxococcota bacterium | reverse complement strand
GAGTTCCTGCTCGCGGTGTCGTTTGCACCCGTGAACGCGTTTTTGACGACGGCGGGCGTGCAGGTGCTGGCGCGCGACACCGTCACCGGGGTCGTTCAGGCCACGCGCGTGAAGATCATCGCCAACGCCGACGGCACCTTGCGCCCACGGCCCGACGACTACGTGCTGCCTGACATCGGCGCCACCCTCGACGTCGGCAGCGGCACTGTGCCGGTGACCGCCTTCCCGGCCGCGGAACTGTTCTCCGGCCAGGAGATTGCTTCGGGGCTCAACCGTGCGGGTGCTTCGTTCGTGTTCACGCAGGAAGCGCAGACGACGACGATGCCCGCCGATCGCGGCTTTGTGATCGACGTGCCGGTGGCCACACGCCTCGCGGTGGGGCTCAGCGGACTGTCCAGCGACGTCGACCTCGCAATTGTGGCACTCGATGCCAATAATGCCATCAGCCGGTTGCTCGCCCTGTCGCAGCATCCAGAAACGGGAGCCGAAGGCATCGACATCGTCAACGACGGCGATGTGCCGATGCGTGTGGTGGCGCTGCTTGGGCGCGTCGAAGTGGGAGCGCCCGTCGTCACCCCGACGGCCCTGTCGGCCGATGAGCCAGCACCGTTTCAGTTGTCGTGCGAGCTGAGCCGCGGTCCGGAATTCAGCGACGGCGACGCGCTCGTGCCGTCGTCGGGACCGCTCGAAGGCGGCACACCATTTACGTTGCGCGGGCGTGGGTTTCAGCCTGGTGCGGTGGTGAGCTTCGCCGACTTCCGCGCGCTTGACGTCGTCATCACCATCGACCCCGACACGGGCGACACCATCGCCACGGGCCTGATGCCACCCGGCAGCCTCGAGGTCGGCAAGAACCCCGCGACCGCCGTGGTGGCCAACCCGTCGAGCGATGCGGGTGGCGATGGGCAGGCAGCGACGTTGCCCGAAGCGTTTTTGTACGACCCACCAGCAGCCCGCATCGACGTGGTGTTGCCCGATGTCGCTCCCGTGTCTGGGTTGGATGAACCCATCACGATCCTTGGCAACTTCTTCTCAGATGCCAGCGGTCCGCCGCGGGTGAACTTCGGTGACGACGTCAGTGTTGAGGCGACCTTCGTGAGCGCCACCGAGTTGCACGTTCCTGTTGGCCCCGCCGCTGCCGGCACCGTGGTGCTCACGGTGAGCAACCAGATCGACGCGGGTATCTATGGCGCGAAGTCCAACGGCGTGGCGTTCCGCTTCGCTGAACCAACAGGGCCAGCACCACGCATCTCGACGGTGTCACCTGCCCGTGGTGCTGCCGATGGCGGCGACACGATCACCATCGCGGGCTCGGGCTTTGGCGCCGGCGCGCGCGTGCTGTTCGGCAGCGTGGAGGCCACCGTGGTCACCGTGGAAGACGCGAACATCACGGTGCGCTCCCCCGTCGTCGACGTCGACGGCAACGTCTCGGTCAGTGTGATCAATTCCGACGGCCAATCGACCCGCGCTGCCGATGCCTTCAACTACTTCTTCCCCGCGCCGCGCGTGGACGCGTTGTTGCCCGCGCGCATTCCCACGACGGGCGGCACCTTGGTGATCGTCACAGGCCAGAGCTTGCGCGCCGGGGTCACCGCCGTGATGCGCGTCGATGGCCGAGACATTCCGCCGTTGAGCACGGTGCGCACCGCGTCGACGACGGTGCTCGTGACCACACCTCCGCTGCCCGCGGCAGGCGACGCGGTCCTCGTGTTCACCAACCCCGACGGCCAGCAGGCAACGTCGCCAGTGCTCGAGGTGTTTGAGCCGCAAGGCGTTGGACCAACGATCGTGTTCGTCGAACCCGCCACCGGTCCGCTGCAGGGACGAAATCTGATCACCGTGGCCGGTCGCGATTTCGACGCCGACGGCGTGAAGGTTGTGCTCGCGGGCACCACGTTTCAGCTCAGCGTCGACAAGGGCGGCGCTGCCGGCTTCGATCGTGTCGAGTTCGCTGCACCACCGGTGTTGACACCAGGCACGCAACCCCTCGTGCTCGAAAATGGCGACGGACAATCGACGGTGGCCTCGTACCTCTACGTCGAGGTCGACACCGCGCGCATCGACCAGGTGTTGCCTGCAGCCCTGCACATCCTGCCGGGCAACGAAGTGCAGATCCTCGGCGAGTTCTTCGCGACGTTCGGCTCGCAGCTGCAGATCACCCTCGGCGCCGGTGGTGATGCGCAGACACTGCCATTGGTCGCGCGCAGCGATGGCCTCCTGGTGGCGCGTGTGCCCTCACGAATTGCGAATGCAGGCCTGCGCGCCATCGCTGTGACCGACGGTGTGACCACGGTGTCGGCGACCGTGAACGTCGTCGAGCCGCGGGTCGATAGCGTTGAAGAACGCGCCGACGAGCTGGAACTTCTGGGTGAACACCTCGCTGGCACGCGCCTGCAGACGTTGTGCGCGGGCGATGAGGCGTACCGCGCCTCAGTGGCTGACGACGACGTGCTCGTCGTGCGGCGCGACCTGCGCAACGATGCTCGATGTGCCGGACGCAGTGGGCGCGCGATCCAGTTTCGCTACGACAACGGTGCTGAGCTGTTTGAGACCGGCGCCTCGGTGGTTGATGAAGCCGACGTCGACGGCGACGGCGTGGGTGCTGCCGACGACCCCGATGACAATGCACCCTGTGTGCCCAACATCATTGCTGCGGTGTGCGATTTCGACGGCGACGGCCTGACCAACGCGGTCGACGCCGCGGGCCAGGACCCGTGTGTGCCCTCGACCAACGCCGTCACCTGCACGCGCGACACCGATGGCGACGGCGTGCTCGACCCCGTCGACAGTGCCGACGCCGATGCCTGCGTGCCCAACAGCAACGCGCTGACCTGCACGGCCGATGCGGATGGCGACGGTGTCATCAACCCGTTCGATCCCGCCGACACCGACACCTGCGTGCCCAACGCGGCCTCGGCCGCCTGCACCATCGACAGCGACAACGACGGCGTGACCGATCCATTTGATCCCGTCGACAGCAACGCCTGCGTGCCCAACACCACAGCGACGACGTGCGACGCCGACCGCGACGGGGTGTTTCCGCCCACAGACACCAACAACGAAAACGCCTGCGTGCCTGATGCGCAAGACCCGCTGTGCGGCAACGACGACGACAACGACGGCACCATCAACGCCCTCGATGCCGACGATGCCGACGGCTGTGTGCCCGACAGCGAGGCGCTGGTGTGTGCTGCCGACGACGACAACGACGGCGTGGTCAATCCGTTCGATCCCGCCGACACCGACACCTGCGTGCCCAACGCCGCCTCGGCCGCCTGCACCATCGACAGCGACAACGACGGCGTGACCGACCCGTTCGACCCCGTCGATACCAACGCCTGCGTGCCCAACACCACGGCGACGACGTGCGACGCCGACGACGATGGCGTGTTTCCGCCCGCAGACACCGACAACGAAGACGCCTGCGTGCCCGATGCGCAAGACCCGCTGTGCGGCAACGACGACGACAAAGACGGCACCATCAACGCCCTCGATGCCGACGACGTCGACGGCTGCGTGCCCGACCGCGAAGCGCTGGTGTGCAACGCCGACGACGACAACGACGGTGTGGTCAACCCGTTCGATCCCGCCGACACCGATGCGTGCATCCCGAACGCCGCGGCCGCGACGTGCACGCTCGACAGCGACAACGACGGCGTGACGAACCCGTTTGATCCCGTCGACAACAACGCCTGCATTCCCAACACGAATGCGACGGTGTGCGACGCCGATGGCGACGCTGTGTTTCCGCCCGCAGACACCGACAACCAGGATCCGTGCGTGCCCGACGCGCAGGATCCGTTGTGCACCGCAGACGACGATCGCGACGGTGTGCTGAATGCTGCCGACAGCAACGACGCCGACGCGTGCGTCCCCAACAGCGAAGCGCTCACGTGCAGCGCTGACGCCGACGGCGACGGCATCGTGAATCCGTTCGACCCCGCCGACGCGAACCCGTGCGCGCCGAACCCCGCATCGTCGGCGTGTGTGCTCGACAGCGACAACGACGGCGTCACCGATGCCTTCGATCCCGTCGACACCAACGCCTGCGTGCCCAACACCGCCGCAGCCACCTGCGATGCCGACGGCGACGGCGTGTTTCCGCCGACCGATGTGGCCAACGAAGACCCGTGCACCCCCGACGCGCAGGATCCGCTGTGCACCGACGACGACGACCAGGACGGCACGCTCAATGCGGCCGACACCGACGATGGCAATGCGTGCGTGCCCAACAGCAACGCCCTGACCTGCACCGCCGACGACGACGCCGACGGCGTGGTCAATCCGTTTGACCCCGACGACGTCGATGGCTGCGCGCCGAACCCCGCGTCGGTGGCGTGTGCTGCCGATGCCGACAACGACGGCGTCACCGATGCCTTCGACCCGGTCGACACCAACGCCTGCATTCCGAACACCACCGCGACGACGTGCGATGCCGACGGCGACGGCGTGGTGCCGCCCACCGATGCTGCCAACACAAACGCCTGCGTCCCCAACAACCAGCACCCGCTGTGCACCGACGACGACGATGGCGACGGCGTTGTGAATGCCACCGACACCAACGACGCGAACGCCTGCGTGCCCAACAGCAACGCCCTGGCCTGCACCGCCGACGACGACGGCGATGGCGTGATCAACCCGTTTGACCCCAGCGACGTCGACGCCTGTACGCCCAATGCAGCATCGGCAGCGTGCACGGCTGACGCCGACGGCGATGGGGTGGGCGATGCCTTCGACCCCGTCGACACCAACGCCTGCGTGCCCAACACGACAGCGCTCAACTGCGATGCGGATGGCGATGGCGTGTTGCCGCCCAGCGACACCGCCAATCAGAACCCGTGCATCCCCGACAACAACGACCTGCTGTGTACGAGTGACGACGACCGCGACGGTGTGCTGAATCCGTTCGACACCGACGATGGCAACGGTTGCATCCCCAGCGGCGAAGCCCTGGTGTGCACCGCCGATGCTGACGGCGACGGCGTCATCAATCCGTTCGACCCGGCCGACGCCGATGCATGCAGCCCCAACGCTGCCTCGAGTGCGTGCACCGTCGACAGCGACGGCGACGGCGTCACCGACCCGTTCGACCCCGTCGACACCAACACCTGCATTCCGAACACGGCGGCGACCACCTGCGACGCC
>JBIKRQ010000438.1:0-5147 GCA_044349155.1 Myxococcota bacterium | reverse complement strand
CTTCGGAGTATTCGTTCACGACCGTCTCGTTGCAGCCCCACTGGTGTTTCGTGCTTCAGCCCGAGGGCGAAGATCCGGCAACAACCCTGACACTGGGGGTGATCGAGCATTCGCTCACGTCGCTCACCGACTGTCAGGGGGCGTGCGAGCGCATCAAGCTCACGCCGATTCCGTACTCGTACACCGTGATGATGCACCGCGCGGTTGCTCTGTACTGCGGGCTGCTGCCCTTTGGCCTCACCGAGAGCATCGGCTGGGCCACGCCGCTGGTGGTGTTGGCGATGTCGTACGTGTTCTTCGGGCTCGATGCGATCGGCGACGAGGTGGAGCAACCCTTCGGCCTCGACGTCAACGACCTGCCTCTCGACTCGATCGCGCGCACCATCGAACGCAACCTGCGCCAACGTTTGGGCGAGCCGCTGCCGCCGCCGCACGCTGCGACCAACAATGTCTTGAGCTGAGCGGTGACACTTCTGCGTGGGCGCGACGTTTCTCGCCCATGACGAAACGAGCCTGCTGGATCTCGCTGTGTCTTGTGTGTGCGTGTGCGTGTTCGAGCACACCGATCGACACGCCCCTCGTCGAGGTACCGCCGTCGTCTGGGCCCAATCCGTTCTGGCACGCCGACGGCGAGCAGATCGTCGACGGCAACGGCGAACGCGTGGTGATCCGCGGCGTGAACGTGGGCGGCTGGCTCATCTGGGAAAACTGGATGTGGGGCGGCGGCTGGCAAGGCGAGACCACCATGCGCGCCAAGTTCGTCGAGGCCGTGGGCGAAGCAGAAGCTGACCGCTTCGCGCAGCGCGTGCACGACACCTTCATCACCGTCGACGACATCGGCGCCATCAGCGACCTTGGCTTCAACGTGGTGCGCTTGAACATCAACCACTCGCTCGTCGAAGAGGACGCCAATCCCGGCACGCTCAAACCTCAAGGCATGCGTCGCCTCGACGACATCGTGGGCTGGTGCGAGGCCTACGGCATTGGCGTGTTGCTCGACCTGCATGCAGCCCCTGGTGGTCAGTCGTGGACGTACATGAACGACCCCGACCCCACGGGGCTGTTGTGGCACGACGTCGACAAGCGCCGCCGCACGGTAAAGTTGTGGCGGATGTTGGCCGAGCACTTCGCCGACAACGCGGCCATCGTGGGCTACGACCTGCTCAACGAGCCGTGGCCGTCGAGCGATGAAGACTTGTTCGCGCTGTACGCCGACATCACGGCGGCGATCACCGAGGTGGATCCGCGGCACATGATCGTCGTCGAGGGCACGCGCTTCGCGTCGGTGTTCGAGTGGTTTCCGCAGCGCTTGCGCGACAACGTGGCCTACTCGTTTCACCAGTACACGCCGGGCTTCAACACGCGTCAGCCCGACCTGGATCGCCACAAGCTGGTGGTGCAGACCCACGGCGTGCCGATGTTCTGCGGGGAGTTCGGCGAAGACAGCGTCGAGATGGTGGCCGGTGCTGTGGCTGACTACGAAAACCCCGAGAACCATTTGTCGGGCCACATCTTGTGGTCGTGGAAGAAGGTGTTGAACAACACGCCCGCCCTCGTCGAGATCGACGACGACATGCCGAAGTGGCGCGCGCTGATGGACTGGACCAACAACGGCTGGTTTCGCCCCTCGCCCGACGACACGTTGGCGGCCTTCGACGAGTTCATCGACGCCATCGCGCTCGAGCACTGCACCATCCACGACGACATGGCGGCTGCTGCACTGCGGCCGTGAGCTGTGAAAAAGCGAAGCGCCGTCGCCGGCGCTTCGCTCCTTGAGCACTCGCGTTCGCAGAAGCAGTCAAGACTTCTTCGTCAACCCGCGCCGCGCCTGCACCGGGGCTGCCGATGGCGGTGGTGCCATGGCCATCGGTGCTCTCGTGGCAGCGACGGTGCCGACGACGGCGGCGGCCTTGTGCAAGCCAGCTGCGGCAAACGCATCTCGCGCCTGACCCACGTCGGGCACCAGGGTGAGGATCAACACCGCCAACACAGCGACGAACGCTTCGTCTTCAACACCGTTGCGGCGGACCTTCAGCGCCAGCGCCAGCAGGTGTGTGAGCACGACCTCCCTGTCGCCAGCCGAGAGCGCCTGCGCGCCCTCTTGAAACGCGGTGACCGCTTCTGGTGACGCGTGCAGCTGCCCCTTGCTCACCAGTGTTGCTGCCAGCGCAGCGACGAGCGGGTGCAGCTCAACGTCGGCCATCAGCGCAATGCCCGCAGACCATTCAAGGCCATCTGCGCTTGCGAGCCACCACCGATGTCGAGCACGGTCGCAGCAGCCTTCTCAAACACGTTCTGCTTGTCGAACTTCATCTGGAGGCCATCGGCCAGCGCCTGAGCAGCGAGGCCGATGGGCTTGCCGTTGAACTGAGCAGCGATGCCTTTGGCAGCAGACAGATCCTGCATCGACACCAGCCGCGAGGTGATGTCGGCCGCAGCCTTTGGCGTGAGCGCGCCCGTCGATGCCAACCCCGAGGCGAGCCCCATCCGACCAACGTCGGTCGACTTCATCTGCGCGAACAAGCCTGCGGCGATCCCACCAGTGACTTTGTCGGTCATGTTTCCTCCTCAGCGGCCCAGGGCGCAGGCTCGGTGCGATGCGCATTCTCTGTCAACGCCGTGATTGGTGACACGTGTGTCGGCGCTCACGTCGCGAAGTGAGCACTTCGCGTAGCGCGATCACTGCACCCTGGCGCTGCGCCCGAGCAACCACACGGCCCAGACAGGCAGCACCACCAACGTCAACAATGTCGACGTCAACAGCCCTCGTCGTCGGCGGTCATCGGCGGCGGCTCTTTCTTCTTCGCCGTCAACAACGCCGCCAACATTTCCTGCTGCGCCGTCTCGAGGCGCAACAGCAAATCCGAGAGGTCGCCTTTGATGTTCTCGGCGTTGGTGTCGAGTTCGCGCGACGCCATCACCATGAACTTCTGACGTTGCGAGACTTGATAGAGGTCGATCGTGTCGACGAAAAACGCGCGACCGCGGTGCACCATCAGATTGACCTTGAGCACCGTTGGCGACGTGTTCGTCAGCAGGCCGCGCACGCGGCAGCGGCGATCGCCCAGCGCGATCACGAGTTCATCCGTCGGCTTCGCAGGAGTGCCAGGGGGTTCGTTCGTCGTCGTCATCGCGGGCACTTCCGTTGATGAAGGGGAAGCAGCTAAGGGGGTGGGTGTTCGCGTCTCGGCCTTCGTCGTCGTGCTCGTTGGTGCGCTCGTTGGTGCGAGCGGCGCGCGTGGTTCAACGACGAAGCCGCGCGCCTTCAAGATCGATTCACGGGCACGCTCGACGACGAGCGCGAGCGACCGCGCGGCGGGCTTCACCGTCAACGCGTATTCGTTCGCGTCCATGCCTTTGGGAAAGTGCACGCGCCCGACGACGAAGCCTTCGGCCTCGAGCTTGAGCGTCAACGACGCGGCGGCGCTGTTGCCCGCGTCGTCGGCGTCGTAGGCAATCAACACGCTGCGCACGCCGGCCCGCTTCAACGTCGACAACAGCTCGTCGGTGAAGCCTTCGACGCCGTAGCTCGTCGTCACGTTCTCGATGCCAGCGCTCCAGAAGGTGAGCGCGTCGATCAACGATTCGCACAACACCACTTCCGTCGACGACGACAGCGCCGCGCCGTTGAACACGCCGCGATGCGGGCCAGGCAGGTAGAGATGTTTCGCGGTGCCGGCGCGCAGGTTCGACAGAATCTTGCGGCCGTACATGCCGACGACGTGGCCCGCGTCGTCGAGCAGCGGCACGACGACGGAGCCCGCAAGATGTTCGTGGCCGCTCTCGCGGTACACGCCGAGATCGGTGAGCAGGCCGCGCAGCTTCTCGCCGTCGACGCGGTTCTTCGCCGGCAGGTGCAGGCCAAGCGAGCGGTTCGCGTAGCCCAGGCCGAAGCGCGCGATCGCCGTCGACGAGATGCCGCGTTTGTCGAGGTAGGCGAGCGCCTCGGACGAGTCGAGCAGCGTTGAGTGGTAGAAGCTCGCGACGTCGTCGAGGGCTGCAGCGTGGTCGGCGCCGAGCGTGATCGGCGATGGCAGCTTGCGGGCCGAAGGTGTCGGCGTCGTCGACAAAGGTGCTCGAGCTTTGAGCAGCTCGACGGCGTGGCGAAAGCTCACGCGCTGGTGCTTCATCACGAACGCGAGCACGTCGCCGCCAGCACGGCAGCCGAAGCAGTGCCAAAGGCCGTTGTGCGGCGTGACGTGAAACGACGGCGTGGCGTCGTCGTGAAACGGGCAGCGGCCGACAAGGTCGCCGCCCTGCTTCTCCAGCTCAACAACGGCGCCGATGACGGCGGCCACGTCGACGGTGGCCTTCAACGCCTCGATGTCGTTCTTCGGAAAGCGGCTCATGGGGCGGCTCCTGATTCGGGAGTGAGACAGTCCGCGTCTGGACATCTCAAGCGCAATATCAGAGGATCGCTGTAAATGATCAAGAGCCCGAATGCTGACGGGTGGCGGTGGCCCTATGGTGAACAGGCCATGGCTGGTCGTCCCTCGTCGTCAGAACCTCCACCGTTTGGGAAGCGACTCATCGAGTTGAGGAAGAATTGTGGTTTGGCCCAAGGTGAGTTCGCCGAGATCCTCGGCGTCACACCTCAGACGGTTGAGTACTACGAGCGACGGGCCAAGAACCCATCTCTAGACCTGCTCCTCAAGCTCGCGGCCGCCCTGAACGTCACCGTCAGCGAGCTTGTTGGCGATGCGCCCGCTCGACGAATGAAGCCAGGCCCTCCCTCAGAACTTGAAGAGCGCATCGAGAAGATTCGCCGACTGCCGAGAAAAGAGCAGGAAGTAGTGATCAGGATGCTTGACGGCGTCATCAACAGCGCGCGCCCAACCCCTTAGCCAGCTTTATGCTCGGATGACGACGACGATCGGGGTTCGCTGATCTTCGAGCTTCGAACATCCCGCGCGCCGCCAATGAAGGTTTGCCGCACGGCTCGCGCTTTGCGCGAGTCACCGCGACGGTGCCGGCAAACCAGTCATTGGGCGGCGCTTCCAGCTCCAACATCACCGCAACATCGACGACGTCGAGGTGCTCAAGGCGGGCACCGGCTGGCAGGCCGCGCCGGCGGCCGGTGCCCGATCCACCAGCAACAACACGGCTCGCAACGCCAACACCAACAACGCCAACACCGGGGAACACTT
>JBIKRQ010000437.1:0-5148 GCA_044349155.1 Myxococcota bacterium | reverse complement strand
ACCTGCCGGAAGCAAGCGCGCAACGTGTTCGACTTCGTCGTTTCGAGCCTCGCCGGCCGCCAGTCGCTGCTGCCAGCGTCAGCCAGCTGAACGGTTACTGAAGCGGAGCTGGCGGGAACGGCAAGTGATGTTGCCGCCCCCGACAACGTGGTGGCTTCAAGCGCTTGCGGCACCAGCGAGGCCTGCAGGCGCCGTTCTTGAAAGCGTTCGAGGCGCATCGCGGCGATGATGCCAGCGATCATCGCGCCAGGTGACAGCAGAACCAGCATCATGTTGCAGATGGCGGCGTCGACGCCGAGCCAGCGCAGCCCCACCAGCGTGAGCAGCACCAGGCCAAAGCTGCCCACCGCGGTCACCGCACCCACCAGCAGCACCGACAGGCGCAGCAGAAACCGCAGACCTCGCGGGAGGTCGTCGAGGTTCGGCGTGGTGGACATCGGCGTGCGCTCGTCGGTCATGGTTCGCGTTTTCTGACATCTGTCCGATACTGGCGTTGTCGAGGTCGACGACCAGGTTGCTGAAAATGCAAAGCCGTTTTTGCTGCCCGCTAGCGTGCGGCGTAGTTCATCACCAGGTACATCCAGCACTCTTCGGCCGAGGCGTTGATGTAGCTGTGGGGCAGGTCGGCGGAGAAGTTGATGCTGTCGCCGGCCTTCAACGTGCGCGTGTCGCTGCCGATTTTCAGCTCGAGTTGGCCGCGCGCGACGACGAGGTTTTCGCGGGTGCCGGGGCGGTGGGCGTCGGCGTCTTCGCGCGAGTGGGGGGCGAGCCACAGCTCGTAGAACTCGGCAGCACCAGCTTCGCCCATCGGGTACAGCGCGCGCGAGGTGAAGCGTCCGTCGGCCGACGCGAGCTTCTTCGCGGCGTCGCGTGTCGTCGACGTGGTGCCCACGCGGGCCATCGGGCGCGACAGCAGCGTGGCAAACGGGACGCCCAGCGCCTGCGCAATCTTCCAGACCACACCGATCGACGGCGTGGCGCGGCCAATCTCGATCTGCCCAAGCAACGTGCGCGACACGCCGGCCTCGCGCGCGAGGTCGTCGAGGGACCAGCCACGCACGGTGCGCTCGCTCTTGAGGTTGTCGCCGACCACGGCATCGAGGGCCTGCTCTTCGGCTGGCGGCTTTGGCAACGACGACGTTGACGGCTGACCGGGAACAACGATGGGCAGGCCCGCGGCGCGCCAGCCGTCGGTCCCGCCAGCGAGACTGTAGACGAGCTGCTTGCCGAGGCTGTCGGCGAGTTCGGCAGCTTGTGCGGAGCGACCGCCCTTCGCGCAGACAAACACGATGTTGTCGCGGGGCAGGGCACCCGCAGGGTCGACGCGCAGCAACGACAAGGGGACGAGGCGCGCGCCGGGGACGTGGCCGGTGCTCCACTCGTCGGGCTCGCGCACGTCGACGATGTCGACATCGGTGGTGAGCAGCGACTGCAGGTCGGCGGGCGTAATGCTCTTCATGACCGCAGCGTACCAAACGCGGCGATGAACACACCGCCGACGTCGTGTCAGCTCATCGGCTGCCGACGATGCGGCACAGCGCGTCGTGCAAGGCGTCGAGGTCGTCGGTGGTGTTGTAGGGCGCGAGGGAGGCGCGCACCGTCGACTCGAGCCCCATGCGCCGCAAGATCGGCTGCGCGCAGTGGTGGCCGCCGCGCACCGCGATGCCTTCTTTGTCGAGGGCCTGCGACATCTGCTGCGTGTCGTGACCAGCGACGACAAACGACAACACGCCAGCCTTGTGCGCCGCCGTGCCGATGATGCGCAGCCCAGGCACCGTGAGCAGCTTTTCGGTGCCGTACACGAGCAGCTCGTGCTCGTGGTGACCGATGTTCTCAATACCCACACGCGTGACCCAGTCGAGGGCTGCGCCAAGGCCCACCGCGTCGGCGATGTTGCCGGTGCCGGCCTCGAAGCGGGCGGGGGCGGGCTGAAACACCGTGTGCTCGAAGGTGACGTCTTGAATCATGTTGCCGCCCCCCTGCCAGGGCGGCATCTCGTCGAGCAACGCGGCTTTGGCGACGACGGCACCAATGCCCGTGGGTCCAAAAATCTTGTGACCCGAGAAGACGAAGAAGTCGGGGTGCAGGGCCTGCAGATCGACGCGTTGGTGCGAGACCGATTGGGCGCCGTCGAGCAGCACCTTGATGCCGCGACGTTGTGCGGCCTCGATCATCTGCTGTGCGGGCGTGACGGTGCCGAGGGCATTCGACACCTGCGTCATCGACACGAGTTTGGTTTTGTCGGTGAGCAAGCGCTCGTAGGCGTCGAAGATGATCTGGCCGCGATCGTCGACGGGAGCGACGCGAATGACCGCACCCTTCTCCTGCGCGAGCAACTGCCACGGCACGATGTTGGCGTGGTGCTCGAGGTGGGTGAGCACGATCTCGTCGCCGGCGCGGATGTTGGCGCGCCCCCAGCTCTGCGCCACGAGGTTGATGCCCTCGGTGGTGCCGCGCACGAAGACGACGTCTTTGACGCTGCCGGCGTTGACGAAGCGACGCACCGCTTCACGCGCGCTCTCGTAGGCGTCGGTGGCCCGCGCGGCGAGGGTGTGGGCTGCGCGATGGATGTTGCTGTTTTCGCGCTCGTAGAAGGTCTTGAGGCGGTCGATGACCACCTGCGGCTTCTGCGTGGTGGCGGCGTTGTCGAGCCACACGAGCTGCTTGCCGTGCACGCGCTCGCGCAGAATGGGGAACTCGGACTTGATGGCCACAGCGTTGAAGCCCGTGCCCGACGTCGACGGCCGCACCTCGGGGGCGCGTGTGTCGAACTCATGCGGCACGGCGAACACTGCGGCCGCCGGCGTGTGCGTGGGCGCAGGTGCTGTGGCTGGCGTCGATGGTGGGGCATCGAGCAGGGGCACGTGGAAGTCGACGAACTCGGTGCTCGGCGCAAACAACGCCGCCACGTTGAGCTCCGACAAAAACGGATGCGGCGCACCCGTTGGCGTCGGTGCAGATGTCGGAGGGGTCGGTGGTGATGTCGGCGGAGTTGGCGGCGGTGTCGTTGGCGCTGCGGCAAACGGTGGCGAGGCCGACGGTGCAGCAGGCGCAGACACCGCGGGCGCGTCGTCGAGATCATCGACGTCGCTGGGGGGCGACGACAGCTCCGGGCGCGCGAACAGGTCGTTGGCCATGCGGCTCACCGCGAGCAGCAGGCTGGCCGGATCGTCGGGCAACGTGGGCGCTGTGGGCACCCGTGTGGCCGCCAAGCCAACGCCAGGCGAAGCCAGCGGTGGGGTGGCGACGACGACGGGCGACGACGACGACTGCGCCGCCGAGCCTGGATGCACCAGCGATGCTTCGGCAGGTAGACGACTGCTGTTCGCGAACGAGGAGCTGTCGAAGGTGCTCATGGGTACTCGTGGTAGCGGTCGATGGCGACGTTCTCGAGCGCACCCAGTGCGTCGTGCACCAGCACGGCCGTCGAGCAGTACAGCGACAACAGGTACTGGGCCGCACCCTGTGGGTTGATGCCCATCATGCGCACCGAGAGGCTCGGGCTGATTTCGCCAGGCAGGCCCGGCTGAAACAGACCGACGACGCCACGCTTCCGCTCGCCGGTGCGCAGCAGCAGGATGCTCGTTTTGTTCTCGGTGACGCGCAGCTTGTCGCACGGCACGAGCGGCAGGCCGCGCCACGTGAGAAACGGTGAGCCAAACAACGTCGTCGTGGGCGGGGGCACACCGCGGCGCGTGCACTCACGACCAAACGCAGCGATGGCCTTTGGGTGCGCGAGGAAGAACGCGGGTTCCTTCCAGACTTTGGTGATCAACTCGTCGAGGTCGTCGGGGGTGGGGCCGCCGCCCTTGCGGGTGCTGATGCGCTGATCAGGATCGACGTTGTTCAACAAGCCGTAGTGCTTGTTGTTGATGAGCTCGTCTTCCTGCTTCTCTTTGAGCTTGTCGACGGCGAGGGTGAGCTGCTCCTTCACCTGGTCCATCGGGCTGCGAAACAGGTCGGACACGCGGGTGTGCACCGCGATCGTGGTCGTGACCGACGAGAGCACGTACTCGCGCGGCTGGGCCTCGTAGTCAGACACACCAGCAGGCAGCACGTCGGTGGGATCGGGCGTGCAGCGCACGTTGAACTTGTCGTCGAGGGCCTGGTTGACGCGGTAGACGCCCGCTTCGACGGGCACCCACGGCACCATCTGCGTGAGCCAACGCGGGCTCGCACCCCGCCACTGCGGCGGCGTTTTGGTGGTGTTTGAGAGTTGCCGAGCGGCGCGTTCGCCGATGAAGGGAGGAAGGTCCGCCATGCTGGATGCTCCAAAAGTGTCGACGTGATGCCGCAGAACGTGCCAACGCGTCAACGGTAGCAGCTTTGCCGGTCTTCCGCTATCACGGACACGGCACCTGTAAATATCTGACATCTGTCAGATTGTTGCGGCGACCAACCCCACCGCGGGGTTCTCTTCGAGGGGTGGACACCGCGCCGATGGCTGCCATCCTCAGCGCTGATGGCCCCCACATCTGCCAATCCCGGCTGGAGCCTGCACCGCTACGTCGTCTCGACGGAGCCCGAGACGTTTGGGACGGTGCTCGACTCGAACGTCGACGGCGTGCCGGTCACGTGGCAGGCCACGCGCTGCTACGAGCAGTTTGCCCAGCGCGACACGCCCTGCGTGGATTGTCCGCTGCGACCGGCGACGACGACGAGCACCCAGATTCGCAAGAGCCCCGCGGGCTACGAGCTGGTGCAGGTGGCGCGTTCGGCGAAGGCGGCCGAGGCGGTGATCTCGCGCCTGCGCCTCGAGACCGAAACGCTTGTGGTGCTGCAGCAGGCGCACCTGCAGACGTTGGCGACGGAAGCAAAGCTCACCCAACGCGAGCTGCTGGTGCTGGAGCGACTGGTGCGTGGCGACGAGCGCAACACGATTGCCCACGACCTGGGCATCACGTCGCGTACGGTGAAGTTCCACCAGGTGAACCTGTTTCAAAAGCTTGGCGTCGACTCGCGCGGTGCGTTGTTGCAGCGCGTGCTGTTCGACGGCGACCGACGGTGACATCGACGTGGCTGACAGGTGTCAGCCTGATGTGACGCGAGCAGTTTGCTGGTGTTTGGCGCGACGGGCTACGTGGCGTTCATGAGCTACGGACTGAAAGCCGCCCTCGAGTCTTCTCCAACAACGGTCACGAGCCTGTC
>JBIKRQ010000089.1:0-19249 GCA_044349155.1 Myxococcota bacterium | reverse complement strand
TCGTCGTCGTCACGGACGCCGTGTCGTCAGCGGCACTGGGTGCCCGTTGACTTCAGAATGCTCGCGAAGGTGCTCTTGTCACTGTCGAACACGAACGCGTTGGTGAGCAGGTAGGCGCGCTCGCCGTCGATGATGTGGGGCACCACAGCGCGGGCGAGGTCCAGCTTGCCGTCGGAAAACGCGGGAATGCCCATCAAGGTGCGCGCCTGATCCGTCGTGATGCACACGGGGCTGGCCATGGCGCCATCAATCACCCGCTGGCGGCCGTCGTCGAAGTGTTCGGCCTTGAGGGCCGCCACGAGGTCGTTGAAGTCGCGACCTTCAAGCATGCGCGGCGGCGGCGGCGGCGGCGGCACGGGAGGCTGCACGATGACGACGGGCGGAGCAGCAGGCGCTTGAGCGGCTTCGCAGGCGTCGTCGTGGGCGCGCTCGCTGGCGCGGATGGCGGCGGTGAGGTTGTCGCGCAGACGGCGGCGCTCGTTGGGGTTGCCAACGCGGTCGATGTCGTCGCCGAGGGCTTGCAGCGCACGATCGAGCTGGACGAAGGCGCTGTCGACGGAACGGGCGCAGCGGTCACGGTCGCGATTGCGGTGATTGGCGTGCGCAGACTGGGCCTGCACAGCGACGGGCGCCTGGGCGGGCGCGTTGACGGCGAGGGCGAGGAGTGCGGCGAGCATCGTGGCGGTCATGTGATCCTGACGGTGGGGCCGGCGGTTGGATTCACGCAGCCTCGAAGAGAAACCCGCTTTGGGGTTTGTCGCCGAGGCTGCCCTCTTGAGGGGCGGGCGGGGAAACTTACCCGCCAATCAATGCAGCCTCGAAGAGAAAAACCCGCTTTGGGGTTTGTCGCCGAGGCTGGTCTTGAGGGGCGGGCGGGGAAACTTCCCCGCCCATGAATGCAGCCTCGAAGAGACTTCCCCGCCAATCTGGCGGCAGCCTCGCCTGCGTGTGCCGTTGCTGTACAGCCGTCACTGCGCGAAAGTCACAGAATCGCGGGCGATCCACGTGCATTCTCTTGACTTTCGGGGGGTCAGGCGACGAATGTCGGCCCTGATTTATGGCGAAGAAGAGCCTCCTCCTCGTCGACGCCGACAGCAAGAGCCTGCGAATGCTCGAGGTATCGCTGCGTAAAAGCGGCTTCTCGGTCACCACCGCGGTTCATGCGGCGGACGCGCGCGACAAGCTCAAGCACGCTGCGCCCGACCTGATCATCACCGACACGAAGCTCCCCGGCGACGAGAGCGGCTTCGACTTCGTGGGCAAGCTCAAGAGCAAGATCGAAACGGCGAGCATCCCGATCATCTTTTTGTCGTCGGAAAACCGGCTCGAACAAAAAGTCGCGGGCCTCGAGCTCGGCGTCGAGGACTACCTCACCAAGCCCATCTACATCAAAGAGGTGCTCACGCGGGTGCGCGTGCTCCTCGACAAACGCGA
Source organism: Myxococcota bacterium (assembly GCA_044349155.1). Classification (GTDB taxonomy): domain Bacteria; phylum Myxococcota; class UBA727; order UBA727; family VGSZ01; genus VGSZ01. Next base: position 17,815 of record JBIKRQ010000089.1, on the reverse strand, counting down.
GAAGCAAACCCTCGAGCGGCGCGAACGCAGCAGCAGCTTCTCGGGCTTGCTTGGCGACATGGGTCTCGTCGACCTCATGCAAACCGTCGAGATCGGGCGCAAAACCGGGCGCTTGTTCATCGAGACGCGCGGCCAGCGTGGGCAGGTGTCGTTTCGCGAAGGCAAAGTCGCCGACGCCCGCTGCGGCCGCCTCAATGGTGAGCGCGCGTTTTACCGCATGCTCGTCTGGAACGACGGCACGTTCTCGATGGAGTTCTCGGCCCACGACGACGCCGACGTGATCGAGCTGTCGACGCAGGGCCTGCTCATGGAGGGCATGCGCCGCGTCGACGAGTGGGGCCGGCTCATCGAGCAGCTGCCGCCGCTGGAGCACCGCTTCGAGATCGACTTCACCGAGCTGGTGGATCGGCTCGCCGAGATCCCCGACGAGATCAACGGACTGCTGCGCCTGTTCGACGGTCGGCGCACGCTGATCGAGGTCGTCGACGAAACCGACTTTGGCGACCTTGAGGCGCTCGAGATTGCCTCGAAGCTGTACTTCGAAGGCCTGATCTTCGACGTCACCGATCGTGAGCCGTCGCCCAACGACAACGCCCACCGCGTTGAAGCGTGGCTGCAAGAGCCAGCACCCACCACGGGCAGCCAGCACCACGACGACGACGACGACGATGGCGGGCTGCTCATTCCCAACGACACGGTGCCACCGGGTCCAGCGCTGCCTGTGCTGCCGCCGCCACCGCGCGCGCCTGTTCCTCCCGGCAACGCCGCCACCGGATTTCTCGCGCCACCGACGGGGGCCGAGGCCACGGTTCCGCCGGTCATGCCAGCACCTGCAGCGTTGCCGCGGCTTGCCACGCCCAGTGGTCGCACCGTTGAGCCCCGGTCTGCCGCGGCCGACGACGCCGTCACGGTGCCCGAAACGCCGGCCTTCCCGTCGACGACGACACCACCGGCCGCCGCTACCATCCCCACGCAGGCCGCGCTGCCTGCCGAGCCGCCGCGGCCCCTGCCCGGTCCGAGCTCGAACAACAGCGAACAACGTTCGGTGTTGCCGCGCTCAGCGGTGGGCGCGCGCGCGTGGTCGACGAAGCAGCCCGACGACGACGAGTGGCAAGACATCGCCGCGCCCGATCTCGAAGACAGCCAGGCCCGCAACACCGACATCACGCCGGCGTCGGGAAAGTCGAAGGGCACCGACGTCTCGCAGTACGCGCCGATCTCGACGGAAGACGAACCCGTTGCCTCGGTGGTGCCGGTCGCGCCCGCCACGTCGGGCATTGGCACGGGTATTCTCGACGAGGACGATCGCACCGAGGAGGACGATCCGCTGTCGTCGTCGTTGTCGCGCGACCTTGGGCTATCGCCCGATGAACTCGCTCTGGCGCTCAGCAACGACAGCAAGCCCCCCCTCATCGTCCCCGTCGTTCCCGTGGTGGCAGCGGGCGACAACGACGGCGACGACCTGGCGCGCTCGATTGCCGACCAGCTCGACGACAGCCTCGCCGCCAGCAACCCGCTGCAGCGGCACCCGAGCATCGATGCCCAGCGCGACGACACGCGCGCCGCCGCACCGCCGCCCGCACCGTCGACGTCGAAGCCATCGATCGCGCCCGCGCCAACCGCGCCAGCGAACGACATCCACACGCAGCGCACGCAGCTCGACGTCGAGCCCCTGCCCCCCATCGACCGCTTCGGCGTCACCAGGCCGATGGCCGCGGGACTGTTCGTGGTGGGCCTTCTCGTCGTGCTCGGCGTGGTGTCGCTGGTGTCGGGCAAGAGCGATCCCTCGCACGCCGACAGCGGCGTTGACCTGCACACCGAAGACGCTGGCCCCGTCGACGAAGCGCACGTCGGCGTCGCCGATGCCGGCACGCCTGAGGCACCGGGCGTTCCTGCCGCCGCCACGACGACAGCGCCCGCCGAGCCGGTTGCTCCGCCTGCGCCACCGCCTGAGCCGCCCGCCGACAACTCGCCCGAAGCGACCTACGGGCGTCAGCTCAAGACGGCCGAGGGTTTTGCGGCCCGCGGCGACTTCGGCCGTGCGGTTCGCGCCTACAAAGCGGCGTTGGCGGCGATGCCGAACGGGCTGGCGGCCAACCTCGGCCTCGGCAACGCCTACTACGAGCTCGGCAGCACCGAGCCGGCGCTGAAGCAGCTCGAGAAGGCCAAAAGCCTCGCGCCGCGCGATCCGCAGGTCTACGTGCTGCTGGGCGCTGCCTACCAGTCGGCAAACCGCACAGAAGAGGCTGTGGCAGCCTACGAGCGCTATTTGGCCCTCGCACCCGCCGGCAAGTTCTCGCGCGACGTACGGGGCATCCTGCGCGGTCTGAACCGCCTCAAGTAGCTGTCGGCGGCATCGCCGGTTTCGCTTCGGCGGCTGCTCGCGTGGGATAAGGTGCGCCGATGTCTGACGCTGTGGAACCACGACGACCAGCGCTGCATCGCTTGTTGATTGCCCCCGCGATGGAGTTCGCGCGCGTGGCGGCGCAGGGCGGTGCGTTGCTCGTGCTGGCCCTCGTGGCGGCGATGGTGTGGCGCAACTCGAGCGCTGGCAGCAGCTACGACGCCTTGTGGAACACGTCGGTGCAGGTGGGCGTAGGGGCGCACGTGCTGCAGATGTCGGTGCTGCAGGTCATCAACGACGCGGCGATGGCGGTGTTCTTCCTCGTCGTGGGTGCGGAGATCAAGCACGAGCTGGTCGTGGGCGAACTGCGCGGGGTGCGGCGGGCGATGGTGCCGGCCCTCGCAGCACTCGGTGGGATGTTGGTGCCGGCGGGCTTGTACCTGCTCGTCGCGGGCGAGCACCGCGAAGGCTTCGGCACGCCGATGGCCACCGACATTGCGTTTTCGCTCGCCGCCATTCGCGTGTTGGGCAGCCGCGTGCCCGACTTTGTGGTGAAGGTGCTGATGGGCCTGGCGATCATCGACGACCTGGGCGCCATCGTCGTCATCGCCGTGTTCTACGGCGGCCAGGTGCATGCCGAAGCACTCGGCATTGGTGCAGCCCTCACGGTGCTGTTGGTGGTGTTGAACGTGAGCGGCGTGTGGCGCACCACGCCCTACCTCGTCGTCGGTGTGCCGCTGTGGTTCGCGCTGCACCACGGTGGTGTGCACCCCACGATCGCGGGCGTGATTGTGGGCTTGTGCATTCCGGCGCGGGGCGTGGTGCACGTTGACCGCGTCGTCGAAGAAGCGCGCGTGTTGTTGGCCCATGCGGGCAACGAAGCCGACAAGCCCGACGACGGCGACGCCGACACCGCCCTGTCGAGTTTGGAGCGTCGACTGGAGCAGCACAAAGCGCCCCTCGAGCGCGTGGTCACAGCACTCAACCCGTGGATCAGCTGGCTCATCTTGCCGCTGTTCGCCCTCGCCAATGGCGGCGTGCAGCTCGACGGCATGACGGCCGCAACACTGGTGGCGCCCGTGTCGTTGGGCATCATCGTGGGGCTGTTTGTGGGCAAGCAGCTGGGCATCTTCAGCGTCGTCGTGGCGTGCGTGAAGTCGGGGCTGCTGCCGCTGCCAGCGGGTGTGCGGTTGGCGCACTTTTGGGGCATGTCGATCGTCGCAGGCGTTGGCTTCACGATGTCGTTGTTTGTGGCGGGACTCGCGTTTGAAGGCGGGTCGGTGCTGCACAACGAGGCCAAGGCCGGCATCCTTGTGGGCTCGACGTTGGCCGCGGTGGTGGGCGTGCTCGTGCTGCGCCTGACAACGACAACGACGACGACAACCACGACCGCGGAGGCCACGTGAACGCCGTGCTCATCGCACTCGTGCTGGTCGGGGCCGTCGCTGCCCCCGCCGAACATGCGCTGGTGGGCAAACGCGCGGTGGTGGTGGGCCCCGTCGGTGGCGACGACGCGGTCAACGTGGTGGGTGCAGCCCTGCGTGCGCGCGGCGTGGTGGTGCTCGACGGCGACGAACGCGCTGGCCTCGATGACGACCTGCCCGTCGACGTCAGCGGCGATCGCGAACGCGCCCGCAGTCACCTGATGGCCGCACGCGCCGCCTGGCGTCAGCTCGACTTCGCCACCGCCACCACCGAAAGCAGCGCTGCTGTCGACGAGGTGCTGCTGTTGCCGCGCCCCGAAGACCACCTCGATGTGTTGTTCGACGCGACGATTTTTCTCGCCGCGCTGCGGTTGAACGACGACGTCAACGACCCGCAGGCCCAGCGCGCACTGCAGCTTGCGGCACGCCTGGAGCCCGAGCGCGAATCCCTCGATCCAGCACTTCATCCGCCAAGCCGTGTGGCCGCGTTTACGGCGGCGCGCGCGGTGGTGTTGGCGGCCGACGACGTCGTGGTGGTGGCCACGCCCCGCCTGCTGGGCAGCACCACCGGTGCGCAAAACGGCATCGAGCTGGTGGTGGATGGCGAGGTGCAAACGGCCAACGGCGGTCTGCTGCACCTGCAACGCGGACCGCACCTGCTGACCGTGCGCGGGCCTTCGGGTGCTGCGCGCAGCCGCATCCTCGACGTCGCTGATGGCAGCACCATCGACGACGTGGTGGTCGACACCGCCAACCTGCAGTTGCGTCAGCGACTCGTGGCGACCTTACGCACCGGCGACACCAGCGTGATGCCAGCACTGTTGGCGGCGTGTGGCGCTGAAGCCTTGATCACCGTCGACGTTACTGGTGGGCCCCATGCACTGCGACGTGGACGCACCGTCGTGGCCGTGCCCGCACAGGTCGACCCGGCGATGTTCGCCAACGCCGCCATCGCCGCCCTCGACGACGTGCCCGATATCGTCGTCAAGACGCCTGCTGGGTTGCCGCCGTTGGCTGTGGTGTCAGTGGTGGGTGGCTCCGTGCTCGCGGGAGCCGCGCTCATCGGCTGGACCGTGTACCAGCAGTGGGAAGAAGAAGACCCAAAGCCACCGCCCCGGCCCCTCGTCGTCGGCTGCTGCGTGCAGTAGCTCAGCCCGCTGAGCGTTCGTCGCTGCTGTCGTGGTGGAACACGCTGGTGTTCACCTCGACCAACGAGGGCGGCGGCGGTGGTGTGTTCAAGCGCGGCAACGGCATTTCATCGCGCGTGACGTCGGCGTCGCCGCTGGAGCGAAACAGGTCGTCGTCGCTGTCGGCGAAGATGTCGGCGATGTGGGTGTTGCGCGCGACGATGTTTTCGACGTCGAGGGAGGGGTCGGAGTCTTGCGCCGTGTAGGGATCGGCCGTGACCGGCGTTCGCGGTGTGGAGAACACGTCGCCGTCGTCGTGCTCGAGGGCTGCCGGTACCGCCTCTCGCCGGGTGCCCGTGCGGGGCCAACCGAAGTGCTCAAGCCCCGAAGGGGTTCCGCGACGCGAGACCGTCCAGCCAGCAGCAACAACGGGCAACGGCTCGACGACGACGACGCCAGATGCGGCCACCGGCAACGGCCGCGCCACGGGGAAAGCCACCGGCACCGCCGCTGTATCCTCGAGCAGTTCGGCATCCATCGACGGCAGATCGGCGAGCGCGAAATCGACAAGGTCGTCGTCGTTGTCGTGCTTGTTGACGACAACGCCCGTTTTGGAATCGTCGAGGGCGATCACTTCGGACGCCGAGATTTCGCCGAGCAGATCGATGTCGGTGCTTTGGCGATCGAACAGGCGCGGCAGGTCGGGTTCGCTGCCCGGTGGCGGCGGCGCGTCGGGGAAAGCCGCGAGGTCGGGCAGGTCAAAGAGTGCCGGCGCAGGGCGCACGGGGCCCGAGGCCGTCGCCCCACCCTCGTCGCTGCCAGGTTCGTCGCCCTCGAGCGTGTCGTCGTTGCCGCCCGCAAGCATGCGCGCCAGCAGCGCCGCGCGGTGCGCAAGGTCGATGTGTTGGATCGCCGGTGGCGGTACGTCGTCGACGACGAAGGCGTCGGGCACGCTCACCAACAACGCTGGGCGTGCTGCACGCGAACGTCGCTGCTGCAGCGCCGCCCAGGCCTCATCGATGTCGTTGACGTCGACGTGCACGACGCCATCGGCGCCCACGCGGTTCACAACGCCGAGGCCGCGACACTGCACCGAGCCAGCAAAGCCGAGATCGACAGCGACGCGCTGGCCGGCGACGACGACGTCGGTGAGCCACGCGGGTGCCAGTGCGATCCCGCTGGACGTGAGGGCACGCACCACGGCGACCTCGAAGTCCGCGGCGGTTCTTGTTGGCAGGTTGGCGCGCAAGCGAACCACATCCATGGCAGACACACGTTGACACGGTCGTTTCGACATCGTCATCCGGCACGTGCGATTTCTGCCCCGCCTTCGCCAGCGTGCCACGGGGCAGTCGTCTGTCCGCGCCGGTCCGGGCGTGGTTCACCTGTCCACCTGGCCACGAGAAACGACGAGACACCGATGAACGACCCCTTCGACCCTTCGACGGTCCGACTCGAAGAAAAGCTCATGTTCCTCGAGGAGCGCGTGGCCACCCTCGACGCAGCGTTGACGCGCGAATCCGCCGAAAATGCGCGACTCACCGAACGTGTCCGCGTGATCGAGCGGGCGCTGCAAACCCTCGCGTCGCGGACCGCACCGCGGACACCGGGCGAAATCCAGGGCGCGTTCACCGTGGACGATCCGGTGCCGCACAGCGGCTGAACGTCCGTGCGTCGGCGCGCAACAGCACGAAAGTGCCTTCTTTTTCGCCGCCGAACCGTGCTGACGTCACGCCAAAAGCGCGACACCACCGGCCACGAAGATCGCGGCGATCGACGGTGGCGGCTACGCTCCCGGCGTGCGGGTCGACTGCTTCGACCCGACCATGGAGTGTGCATGCGCTTTCCGATCGCCGCCGTGTTTCTCGTGCCTCTCAGCGTCGTGGCCGCCTGCGACCTGTTTCCCAGCGACCTGACCACCGTCAAGCTGCCCATCCCCGTGTCGACGCCCGCCGTCGACGTCGATGTCGGCACGCCCGTCGACAGCGCCGTCGACTCGGCCTGCGGCACCCCTGATGCGGCCTCGTGCCTGGGCATCGCGGCGTTGTGCGAAGCAGAAGAGGGCGCGCCCTGTGTGCCGCCAACGCTGCCCAACCAGTTCCCGAAGGAAATCACCTTCGACGGCGAGACCACGAGCGCTGAAGACGTGCTGCCCGACGCGGTGAAGGAAGCAACGCTCATCAAGCTCGCGATCCCTGTCGACCTCACCGACCTCCTCGCAGCCGGCGGCGTGACGAGCAGCGACCAGGTGAAAGACATCGCGATCGACCAGCTCGGCATCAACTGGGAAGCCAACAGCCTCACCTTCAACGCCCCCGCCCTCGACGTGTACGTGGGCCCGAAGGTCGACGACATCACCGACCCCGACAGCTTGATTGGCGCTGCGGGCTTTGAGCGCGTCGGCACCATCGGCGTCGACGTCGACGAAGCTGCTGCCGGCTTTGAAGCGGGCCAGCTCGCCGAGACCACCGGTGTTGTGCCGCTCACGTTCATTGAAGGCGGCAACGCGGCGTTCAACGAGCAGCTGAAGACGTTCGCGTTCACGCTCGTGCTCGTCGCCCCCGACGGTCAGGCGCTCACGCTCAGCGAAGTCGACGGCGACACCAGCAAGGTGCGCAAGCCCGATGGTGCGGCCTCGCTCAAGCTGGAGGGCAACCTCACCTACAGCGTGAACCTCGCCGAGGCGGCGGGCATCGGCAACTGAAGCAACGCTGCAGCCAAAACGACGTCGTCGAGGGTGACTTCGACGACGTCGCTTTTTGGCGCCTCAGCGCGACAGGCGCGCAACAGGCACACCGTTTTTGAGGTGCTCGTCGACCACCGCATCAACGTCGGCATTGTCGCGCAGCGCGTACCACACGCCCTCGGCGGGGTTTTCAGCCCCGTACACCACCGCCGTCGGCCCCTGCGCGCAGGCGTTCAAGCAGCCCACGCCGTTGACGCGCACGCGCTGCTTGAGCCCCGCCGCGTGGCAGCGCTCGCGGGCATGATCGAGCAACGCCGCACTTCCACGACGCGCACACGAGCCCCGTTCGTCGTCGACAGCGCGTTCGTTGGTGCAGATGAAGAGATGGTGCTCGTAGCGGCGCATGACGCAGTGTGTGCAAGCCCGGCGTGCGTGCGAAAGGTCCCTTGCCCGCGCCGTCGACGTCGGCGACACCGTCGCGATGAGCGCTGCCCCCACTGCCGCCGAAGCTGCCACCGCTGCCACCGATGCGGAGCGCCACTGGCGCGACACCGTCTACGTCACGCCGCAGCAGTCGCCACAACTCACCGTGCGCGCCGTCGTGGGCGGCATGCTCATCGGCGCGGTGATGTGCCTGTCGAACCTGTACGTGTTCTTCAAAACCGGCTGGTCCCTCGGCGTCACGCTCACCGCCTGCATCATCGCCTTTGGTGTGTTCAAGGGTGTTGCTGCCATGGGTGGGCGGCCGATGGGCGCGCTCGAAAACAACGCGCTGACGACGGTGGCATCGGGTGCGGGCTTCATGACCGGCGGCGGCAACATGGCCGCGTTCGGTGCGCTGCTGATGGTCACCACGTTGCGTCCGTCGACGGTACCGCTGATGGCGTGGTTCGCCGTCATCGCCGCTCTCGGCGTGTTCGTGGCCATCCCCATCAAGCGCCAGCTCATCAACAAAGAAGCGCTGCCGTTTCCCACGGGCACAGCAACGGCAGAAACGTTGAAGTCGCTGCACAGCACCGGTGGTGATGGCGCGTCGAAGTCGACGTCGTTGTTGCTCGCCGGCATTGGCGCCGCCGTGCTCACGTTGCTGCGCGACCTGAAGGCCATCCCGGCGATGATTCCCCTGCCCGGCATGTTGGCAGGCAAGTCGTTGGCGACGTGGACGCTGGCCATCAAGACCGAAGTGGTGCTCGTGGGTGCTGGCGCGTTGATGAGCTTTCGCACGGGCTGGTCGTTGTTGCTGGCGTCGTTGCTGACCTACGTCGTGCTTGCACCATCGCTGCTCGAGAGCGGGGTGATCACCGAGGTGTCGTACAAAACCATCGTCGCCTTCACGTTGTGGCCGGGTGCGGCACTCCTCGTGAGTTCGGGCCTCACCAGCTTCCTGTTCGATTGGCGTTCGGTGGTGCGGTCGTTCTCGGGGCTGACAGCCATCTTCAAGCGCAAGAGCGCTGCTGACGACGTCGAAGCCAACGATCCACTGCGCGACATCGAAGCCCCGTCGTGGTGGTTTCCCGCGGGCCTGCTCGTGCTTGGGCCCGTGATCGTGCTGCTCATGTCGCTGCTGTTTCAGATTCCGTGGTGGGCTGGTGTCGTCGCTGTGCCCCTCGCGGTGCTGATGGGTTTTGTTGCGGCCCGTGTGACGGGCGAGACCGACATGACGCCGACAAAAGCCCTGGGTCCCGTCACGCAGCTGGTGTTTGGCGTGCTCACGCCGGGCAACCTCAGCGGCAACATCATGAGCGCGAACGTCACCGGCGGCATCGGCCTGCACGCCGCCGACCTGCTCACCACGGCGAAAACGGGCTGGCTGCTGGGTGCCAACCCGCGGCACCAGCTGTACGCGCAGCTGTGTGGCGTCGTCGCGGGTGCGATTGTCATCGTGCCGGCGTTCAACCTGCTCATCCCCGATCCGTCGGTCCTCGGCGGCGAGATGTGGCCTGCGCCGTCGTGCGTGGTGTGGGCGGGCGTGTCGAAGGCGTTTGCTGGCGGGTTGTCGGCGTTGTCCCACGAGGCCCAGCTGGCGGCGTTGATCGCCGGTGTGCTCGGCGTAGCGATGGCCTTGTTCGAAAAGCTCGCGCCGAAGTCGGTGACGAAGTGGCTGCCGTCGCCGTCGGGCGTGGGCATGGCGATGGTGATTCCCGGCAGCAACGCGATCGCGATGTTCACGGGCAGCCTCATCGCCGACCAACTTCGTCGTCGTCGCCCCGAGCTGCACGAGCGCTACACGGTATCGGTGGCCTCGGGCCTGATCGCCGGCGAAAGCCTCATGGGCATCGCGATGATCGCCTGGAACCTGCTGCACGGCTGACGGCTCCGTCGACGAAGCAGGCCAGGTCGTCGGGTGCTCGAAGCACAGGCGGTGAGCGGTGTTCCCGAGCCGTTGCCTCGTCCATGTGGTCACCGAGGCTGTTTCGATCACTCACCGCCAACCGCCGGTGTGTGATTTGGGCCTGTCAGCGATTCCCCCGTCGACACCGACAAACGACAAACGACAGACGCGTCACGCCTTGCGAAAATGAAGCGCCCGCGACGATGTCGTCGCGGGCGCTTTCGGTGCCGTCGACGTTCAGGGCGTGAGGGTCAGGACCTCGATGTCACCGATCTGATTGCCACCGGAGACGAGGACGCGCCCATCGGCCAGCAGCAGCGAGCCGTGCGACTCGCGCACGCCGTTCAACGACGACGACGGCGCCCAGGCGTCGACGTTCGGGTTGTAGATCGCGCTCGTTGCAAGCGAACCGTTGTCGTTGCGGCCGCCGCTCGCGAGCACGTGCCCCGATGGCAACACCACCAGCGACGCGCGGCTGCGACCCACGAGCTGCGGCGCCGTCGTCGACCAGGTCTCTGTCGTCGGATTGAAAACCGACGCCGACCTCGACGTGACCACCAGCACCCGCCCGTCCTTCAATAGAACCGCATCACCGTCGTTGCCGTTCGCCGTGAATCCGACGTTCGCTGCGGTGTTTGTCATCGTCGCCGGGTTGAAGAGCATGGGCGTGTCGATCGGGAACAACAGCTTGCCCGTCGACAACTGGATCGCACGCGTGCCGGACGGATCCACCCCCGCCCACGCCTGCGGCGCCCACTGCTGCGTCGCCGGGTTGAACACCTCAGCGACGAGGGCGCTCAAGGAGTTGACGCCGCCAAGGTACAGCGCGCGTCCGTCGGGAAGCGCTGCACATGATGGGCTTGACCGCGACGTCGCCGGCGCTGTCGTCGTCGTCCAGGTCATCGTCGCGGGATTCAGGATCTCCGCGCCAACCGGCTGCTGGTTGCCGTTGCCGGACACAAGAATACGGCCGTCCGAGAGTCGTGCATGGCAGGCATTGATCAACGACAGCGGCGACTGGTGAAACTGCGCCGCAGTGGTCTGCGGATTCCAGGTCACTGCGCCAAACGCCGTCCCGACAACCACGATTCCGTCGGGCCGCTGCATCATGAAGGGATTCACGTCGCCGGCGGGACCAAACGGGTCGTGGGTCACGGCAGTGAAGGTCTCGGCCCGCGAGCAGTCCGAGAAGCAGCCGTCGGTCTCGATGGCGTTTTCGTCGTCGCAGTCCTCGTCGCCGGCGACGATACCGTCGCCGCACACGGCCGGCAGGGGCTCGGTGACGATGACGAGAGACGGAGGATACGTGCCTTCGCGGCTGACGAAGTTCATGTCGCCGCCCTGCGTGTCGAGCGTGCGCATGACGATCCAGCCCATCGGTGCGAGCGTGCCTGCCTGGACGGCGGCGAGATCGGCGGTGACGTTGAAGCTCACCGTGCCAGTGGCACCGTTTGCGACGGGAACGGGGACCGCGCCTCGGCCCCACGGGAACGGCGAGGTATCGAGATTCCATCGCTTCGCTGCCGGGCACGATGCCAGCGACCGCGCCGCCGAGGGGTCGTCGGAGCACACGTAGTCCGCGCGCGCCTCGGCGAAGGGCTTCGTGAGCGGTCGCGCGACAAGGGCCTGTCCCGCGGCCACGTTCGTCACCGGTGTGTTGAGACGGAGGACGAGCCTCGCCGACACGAGGCTGCGGTTCTGCAACGCCGTGAGGATCCCGGCCGGGCTGAAGGTGACCAGCGCCTTACGGCGATCGCTGGTGCCGACTTGCAACAACGGTTCGCTACCGTGCACGGAAAGCGGCGTGCCACGTCGCACGTGCGTGTCGCCGGTCGCGAGCAGCTTGGTGGTGCTGCCGAGGCCCTGCTCCTCGACGCTCACCTCAGCGAAATCGAGCTCGGCCACGTCAGCCGGTTCTTCTGCGCATCCTGTGATGAAGCCAATTGCCGTGACGAGCGCGGCGCCTGCGAAACTGCGAATCATGTGTTCCCCCGTCGCCGCGATCGCGGCGCGGCGCTGTTACGCCAGGGAGCGCCGCCGCACAATCTGAGGCGTCTCGCGACCCAGACCAGATGACACAGACGTCATCACCGCGCCTTGACGCTGCACCGGCCCACGCTTACAACTCTGTCAGCCATGCCTGACACACCTGTAAGTCACAGCAAACGCCCTGAAGGCGACGGCCGCCAGCGCATCCTGCAGGCGGCGCGGCACCGCTTCGCTGCGGCGGGCTACGGCGCCACCAGCACGACGGAAATCGCGAAGCTTGCTGGTGTGACGCACCCCCTCGTGCACCACCACTTTGGCAGCAAGGAAGGCCTGTGGCGGGCTGTGGTCGACGAGCTGTTCGCCGACCTGCCCCAGATCGTCGCCGACACCGACTACCGCCACGACGTGATTGGCTGGCTCGAACAGACCATGGGCCGCCTCGTCGTCTACGCCGCCACCCACCGCGAGATGGCGGGGCTTATCGCGCGCGAGGGCACCACCGTCGGCGAGCACGCCAGCTACCTGATGGATCGCCACCTGCGCCCGATCTTCCAGATGGCGATCGACGCGATTGCCTGGGGCCAACACGAAGGCGTCGTCGTCGCCGACAGCAAGCCCGCGGTGCTGCTGTTTGTCGCCCTTGGTGCCGGCGTGCACGTGTTCAACGTGGCGGCCCATGCCCGCGAGTTCGGCGTCGACGTCGACGACCCGGCCGTGCGCGCCGAGATTGCCGCTGTGTTTCGCCGCTTGATGTTCACCGGTCTCGTTTTGAGGAGCACGCCATGACCAACGCCATTGCCCGGTCCAACGGTCGTCCGATCCCGCAGCCGCCGCTGCGCCCGCTCATCGGCAACGTGCTCGAGCTGAACCCCAGCACGCCCATCCAAAGCATGATGGCGCTCACCAAAACCTACGGCCCGCTGTACCGCATCAAGCTGCCCGGCCAGGACATGGTCCTCGTCAACGACGTCGCGCTCGCCACCGAAGGGTGCGACGAAAGCCGCTTCGAAAAGATCGTGCACAGCGTGCTGCGTCACCTGCGTGGCCTCGCCGGCGACGCGCTGTTCACGGCCCACGGCAGCGAACCCAACTGGGCCAAAGCCCACCGCGTGCTCATGCCGGCGTTTGGTCCAGGGGCGATGCGCGACACGTTCGACAGCATGCTCGATATCGCTGAGCAGATGATGTTGAAGTGGGAGCGGCAGGGACCAACCGAAGTCCACGACGTGCCCGACGACATGACGCGGCTGACGCTCGACACCATTGCGTTGTGCGGCTTCGACTACCGCTTCAACTCGTTTTACCGCTCGCAGCAGCACCCCTTCGTCGACGCGATGCTGCGTTCGTTGCACGAGTCGGGGCAGCGCGGACGACGCTTGAAGTTGCAGCAGAAGCTCATGTGGATGAGCGAGCAGCGCTTCGACAACGACAACGCGTACATGCACCAGGTGTGCGACGACGTGATCGCCCACCGCCGCACCATGCTCGGCGAAGCGTCGGCACCGCGCGACCTGCTCAACTTGATGATGACCGCGAAGGATCCGGTCACCGGCGAGACCCTCGACGACGTCAACATTCGCTACCAGCTCGTGACGTTTCTGATCGCCGGCCACGAGACCACCAGCGGCTTGCTGTCGTTCGCGGTGCACTTTCTGCTCGAAAACCCCGAGTTGCTGGCGCGGGCGCGGGCCCAGGTCGACAGCGTGCTCGGCGAGGAGCTGCCACGCTTCGAGCACATCGCGCAGCTTGGCTACATCGATCAAATCCTGCGCGAGACGTTGCGGCTGTACCCCACAGCACCAGCCATCGGCATCACGCCCCGACACGACACCACCCTCGGTGGCTACGACGTGAAAAAGGGGCAGGTCATCTTGATGCTGCCGATGTCGATCCACAGAGACCCTGCGGTGTGGACCGATCCCGAGCGCTTCGACCCCGACCGCTTCTCACCCGAACGTCGAGGATCGATCCCCGCGAAGGCGTGGCTCCCCTTCGGCAACGGCGAGCGCGCGTGCATTGGTCGCGCCTTCGCGATGCAGGAGGCAACCCTGGTGCTCGCGATGGTGCTGCAGCGCTTCGACCTGCAGCGCCCTGCCCCGTACGCCCTCGTCGTCAAAGAGACCCTCACGCTCAAGCCCGAAGGCTTGAAGGTCACCGTTCGTCGTCGTCACGCGCGCCCGCTGGTGCGCACCACCGAAGCACCGGCGGCCGCGTCGTCGTCGTCGTCGGCCACGACCTCAACGGCGCAAGGTGTGCCGCTGCTCGTGCTGTACGGCAGCAATGCCGGCACCGCCGAGAATTTCGCGCGCCGCATTGCGAGCGATGGTGCGTTGCGCGGCTACCAAACCCGCTGCGCAGCCCTCGACGATGTCGCTGGCAAGCTGCCCACAGATGGCGCCGTCGTCGTCGTCAGCGCGTCGTACAACGGCCTGCCGCCCGACAACGCGCGCGCGTTTTGTGCGTGGTCGTCGACGTGGAGCACCGAAGCATACAAGGGCCTGCGCTACGCGGTCTTTGGTTGCGGCAGCCGCGACTGGGCCAGCACCTACCAGGCGATCCCGGAACTGCTCGACGACAACCTCGCCGGAGCGGGTGCAGTCCCTGTGCTGCCACGCGGCGAAGCCGACGCCACCGCCGACTTCTTTGGCCAGTGCGATCGCTGGCTCGCGTCGTTGTGGCCTGCCCTCGACGCCGCGTTCGGTGTGAACACGTCGTCATCGACAACGGCACCGCTGTACGCGTTGCAGCTCGTGTCGGAACCCGCAGCAGAGTTGGTGGCCAGAAACGACCTGCGCTTCGCGACATTGCTGAAGAACACCGAGCTCGTCGACACCACGCCGTCGTATGCGCGCTCAACGCGGCACCTCGAGCTGCAACTCCCCGACGACATGGCCTACGCCGTCGGCGACACCCTGGCGGTGTTGCCCGAAAACCACCCGAGCGTGATCGCGCGCGCGTTGCGCCGTTTTCAACTCACCGACGACGCCACCATGGTGCTGTCGACGACGCGCCCCACGCACAGCACCAGCTTGCCCGTGGGGCGACCGGTGTCGGTGCTCGAAGTGCTCCGTCGTCACGTCGAGCTGCAGCAGCCAGCAACGCAGAAGGACCTCGAGGTGTTGGCCGCGCACAACCGCTGCCCGCCGCACAAAGACCACCTCGCGGTCCTCGCCACCAACGAGGAGCGCTACCTCACCGAGGTGCTCACCCCGCGTTTGAGCGTGCTCGACCTGATGGAGCGCTGGGCGTCGATCGAGCTCCCGCTCGCGCGCTTCCTCGAGCTGCTGCCGCCGATGCGCCTGCGTCGCTACTCGATCTCGTCGTCGCCACGCGTGGCCCCGCACACGCCAAGCCTGACGGTCACCGTCGTCGACGAACCGGCAATGTCGGGCACCGGCCGCTACTTCGGCGCCGCGTCGACGTACCTGCAACGCGTGCAACCCGGCGATCGTGTCGCGCTCGGTGTGCGGTCAACGTCGACGCCGTTTCATCCGCCCGCCCACAACGCCACGCCGATGGTGCTGATTGCCGCAGGCAGTGGCCTCGCGCCGTTTCGCGGCTTTCTGCAGGAGCGCGCCGCGCGTGCAGCAGCGGGCGAAACAGCCGGCCCGTGCCTGTTGTTCTTTGGCAGCCGTCACCCCGACGTCGACGCGCTCTACCGCGACGAGTTCGCGGCCTGGCAGCGCGATGGCCTGGTGGAAGTGTTGCCCGCGTACAGCCGTGTGGAGCCCGCCGCCGTCGACGACGAAGGCCAGCCAGTCACGTACGTGCAGCACCGCTTGTGGCAAGAGCGAGCGCGCGTGGCGACGTTGCTCGAGCAGGGCGCCTATGTGTTCTTGTGCGGCGATGGCCGACGCATGGCACCAGCAGCACGCGCCGTGCTCGCGCGCATTCTCACACCAACCGGTGCGGGCGAAGACGACGGCCGCCGCCGCCTCGGCGTGCTCGAGCAGCAGGGACGCTACGTGGCGGACTTGTTCGCCTGATGTGCGCAGATCTGCATACGTCAAAAGCGCCGCATGATCGGGCATCTGGAGGATGCAGACACGATGTCCGTACATGTCGCACCTTTGTCCACGGGCCGCCGATACTCACAGGCATGAAGGCGATGGCGTTGCTCGCGGTGGTCTTGTCGATGGTGGGCTGCAGCCACGAACTCGACGTGGGCGCGCCCGGTGGCGTCGACGACGCGCTCGGCCCCGTCGACGGCGAGCCCGTGGTCGTCGCCAACCCGGCGGTCCGCGACGACGACAACGACAGCAGCGCCGACAACGACGACGGCAGCACCGACGACGGCACCACCGACGACGGCGTGGTGGGCCCCGACGAACAAGCGCCCCCCGACGTCGACCTGCCCCCCGAAGCCCCCGGCGTTTCGCCTCCGCCCGCCGAGACGACGCAGGCGTGCACCGTCTGGCAGGACTGCGCGCCCCACTTCGGCGATCTCAACTCAGGCTTCGACTGCGACAACGGCCAGTGCGCCTGCAACGTCGCCGACGGCTACGACGAAGCGTGTGCCGAAATCGGCGGCTTTTGGAGCGACGACGAATGCCTCTGCTTCGTCACGCAGTCGCGCCCGCCTGAAGCCGCCAACGACGACGACGACGACGACGACGATGCGCCCTATTGCTGGTGGCGTTTTCGCGAAGACTGCGATCCCGACGAGTGGGTCGACACCTCGTACTACGAGCGCGTGTGCACCAACGGCACCTGCCGCGACGTCTGGCGCAACCGCGGCTACTGGACCGACGGTGCCTGCACCGAGGTGTGGACCAAGCGCTGCGACGACGGCAGCCAGTACGTCTACCGGATCTGAGTGCGTGATCTCAGCGACCACTGGGCCCGTGTGCCCCGTGGGCTGCAACTGGTAGGCTGCACAGTGTGGACGTCGTCGTCACCCTCAGCACCATCACCCTCGACCCGCGCGACACCCGCGCCGTCGCCATTCTGCTGCACGCCGCGAGCGGGCGGTGTCTGCCGTTGTGGTTGGCCGACGTCGACGCTGCGGCCCTCGCTGCGGCTTGGCGAGGCGAGCGCAGCACCGCGTCGTCGTCGTCAGCGCTCGTCATGGCGGTGCTGCAGGCGTGCGGCGGCGCGCTCGATCGCGTCGAGTTGCGGGTGAGTGGTGGTGTGGTGCGCGCGGCCCTCGTCGTCGTGGGGGCGGCGGGTGTGGTGGTGCTGGCGGCCCGGGCGTCGACAGCGATTGGCGCAGCGATGTTGGTAGGCGCGCCGGTCGTCGTCGACGATTTGCAGCTGGGCCAGATCCACGGGCGCCTGCAGGAGGCCGCCGCGCGGGTGGCGGCCGACCGCGATGGCGTCGACGAGCCCGAAAAGCTCTCCACCACCGAACGCTGGAACCAGTTGCTGCAGCACCTGGGCACACGCCTCGTCGACGAGCTGCCGTCCTGACCGGCCACGCCAACGGCGAGACTCCAACGCGGGGCTCAAACAACCTTGAGCACGCAAGCGTCGACTGCTAGGCAGCACCCACCGTCGGTCGGCGCAGGGTCGTCGATCGCGTCTGGAGAGAGTGCCATGTCGTTTTTGAAGAGCACCGCAGCAGTCGTGAAGGGCATGTTCACGACGCTGAAGCACACCGCGCGCCCCGCCGAAACGGTGAGCTACCCCGAGGTCAAGCGCCCCGTCGCGCCGAAGTACCGCGGCCGTCATCGCCTTCACAAAACGAAGATGGAGGTCAACGGTCAGCAGAAAGAGGTCGAGCGCTGCATCGGCTGCCACCTCTGTGCCGCCGCCTGCCCCAGCCAGGCCATCTACGTCGAGGCCGCCGACAACAACCCCGAGAATCCGAACTCGCCGGGTGAGCGCTTCGCGGTCCACTACGAAATCAACATGTTGCGGTGCATCTTCTGCGGCTACTGCGAAGAGGCCTGCCCCGTCGACGCCATCAAGCTC
>JBIKRQ010000436.1:0-5169 GCA_044349155.1 Myxococcota bacterium | reverse complement strand
AAGGAGAAGGCAGCAACGACAACAACTACGAAGCAGAAGAAGTAGGCAGTTCAAGGGGAGATGTAGTTGTCGTTGGCGGGAGCTTGTAGTTGACGTCGCCCAGTGTCCCCCCGCACCGCTGGTGGCGATGTGGTGGTGGCGAGTGTGGATGACGGCGCCAGTAACGCGCAGCTCACACGGCTCGGCGCCCACAGCGCCCAGGGCACCGTGGGCTTGCCAGGCGGCGAAGGCTACCCGCTCGCAGTCAGCGCCGACGACTTCGGCCACGCCCTCGTGGAGTACGACAACGGCTTCCTCTCGACCGAGCTGCGCCTCTACGGCGACGACGGCACCGAGGTGCTTGGCGCCATGACGTTGGAGGACACCGCCGTGGCTGCCCTCACGGGCGACGGCACCGGCGATGTCATCGTGGCGACAGACACCGGCGACACCATCACCACCGAACGCTTCGCCAGCGACCTGCAGACGCGGCGGTGGATCGACCAGTTCACGTTCGACGGCGACGTTCTCCTCGACGTGGACACCGTCGGCAGCGCCCCGGACGGCCGCATCGTGGTGGTGTTCGACGTGACGCTCTTTGGCGGCAACCCCCAAAACCGCTTCGTGGTTCGCGTGCTCGCGCCCTGATGATCCACGAGGGGGGCCGGCTGACAGCGCACGGCGTGCGGGCGTGGCACCATGCCCGCATGCGCCAGGTTGTTGTCGTCGTCGCCGCTGCTGTTTGCGTCTCGGGTTGTACCGACACGACGTCGCTGCTCGCTGAAGGGCGCGTCGCCGATGCTGGCCTGCGGGCCTGTGCCCGCCCCGAAGACCGCGCCGTCGTTGAGGCCTGGCTCATCGAGCATGCGCCGGTGCGCTTCACCGTTGTGCCGCAAAGCACCCTCGCTGCAGCCCTTGGCGGACCGGTGCGCATCGACAGCAAAGAGACCGCACCACTGCCGTACGACGTCGACAGTGTGGTGCCCGAGGCGACCGTGATGGTGCGCGTGCCGTCGGCCGCACCGCTGCAGAAGTTGGTGCACCAGCTGCCAACGCTTGCCTTCGCCGATCGCGTCCCAGTGGCGGCGGCCATCGACCCGAACACGCTTCGGCCAACACCGCACACCGCCAGCCGAGGCGGCGGCGACTTCATCTCCGACATGCTCGACGCGACGGTGGCCGTGGGCAGTGCTGTGGGCGTGGCGATCGCCACCCCGTTTGTCGCGATGGGTGCGGCGATCGGCGGGATCGCCGATGCCCTGTTTGGTTCATCCGGCAGCGCCTCGAATGAACGTGCGCCACTCGTGCCCATCCTGCCCATCAGCGCTGTCGACGGCACCACCGACAACGCGCTGCTCACCAGCGAAGAGTTGCGCATCGTCGCTGTGCGCGAGCAGGAGACGTACGAGGCCCTGCGCCAACGAACCCTCAGCGAGCAACAGCGGCGCATCGCCCTGCTCGACGACGACACCCTGCTGTCCCCCGGCGATTGCAACAGCGGTCACTGTCGCGTGTTGCTCAAGGAGGTTCCTGCAGCCGTCGATGTCGAAGCGACCTTTGCGCGCGAAGACTTCTTCGGCGAGCAGCGCTGCACCTACGAGTACGTCGCCCGCACCACCGTCGCGGGCAAGCGCGCCGACGCACTGGTGGACGCCTCCATCGACGTCAACGCCGACGTCAACGAAGCGCGCGCGTTCGCCACGATCACCACGCCGTTGCAGCCGCACCAGCCCTCGTGGGCGTTGATGCACAACGCTGCGTTGCCCAAAAAGCTGGCGCCGAAGCCACAGGTGACGACACGGACGACGACGACGCCGCGCCTCGATCGGCTTGGTTGCACGCTGCGCATCAAGCCGGCGTGGCGTTCGGTGCATGGTCCGGGGCTCATGGTGCGCGCCACGTTTGGCAAAGAGCGCTCGCGCACAACGCTGATGGGCCTGCGCAGTACCAAGGAGCCTGCGTTTGTCGTTTACGACGTGGCGCTGCTGCCTGGTGAGCGCGCGCGCTTGTCGGTGAGCGACGAGGTGCGTCGGTCGTTGGGTGCGGCCATCGTCACGTTCGATGGCACAACACCACTCGTGTTCGAGAACGCGGCCTTCCGCGCCGTGTGTGCCGAAGCGCCGGTGGTCGACGACGCCGTGGTCGATGATGCCATCGCAGCGGCAACGGCGGCCGTGCAGCGCCTGGCCGACGATCCAAACGGGGTCTCGTCGCCGCGCCCGCAGTACGAGTTGCGTCGTCGACGCGAGCACGAAGCGGAGGCCGCTGTGGTCGCCGCCGCTGCCCTCGTGGGCTTCAACGACGCGCGCCTGACGACACTGCTCGCTGCGTTCGAGGCCGCGCGCTAACTGCGGCTGATCGCGTCGCCATCGAAGCCCTGCTGCGGGCTGGTGGTGCAGCAGAGCTGCCTTAAGGGGTGATGCCCGTCGGGCAGAAGCGCTGACCGGCGGGGACAGCGAAAGGCGCGGTGTCGTCGTCGATGGCGTTCAAAAACGCGATGAGGTCGGCGACGTCGCCAGCACTCGGCACAAAGACGAGGTTGCCCGCCCGCAGGTGGGCCTGGAAGGCGCCATTGGGGTCGAGGAGCTGCTCGAGGCTCTCGGCAGCGCCGTTGTGCAGGTACGGGGCTGTGCGGCCCACGCCGAGGAGGGACGGCACATTGAACCCGTCGGCGCCCTGGGCAGCGTTGCCGTTGGCGCGGACTTCGGCGGCACCGCGGTTGTCGGGGCCTGCCTCGTCGAAGGTGCCCACCTTGCGGACCACGCAGCTGTGGCGCGCGGGGGCGTCGGCGTCGTCGTTCTCGAGCACGTGCATCAGGCTCATGTCGACGGTGCGGACCTGGTCGGGGCGGACCTGGCCGACGGTGGCCACGCCCTGGGAGGCGAGCGTCAGCGTCGTGAAGTCGCTGTCTTTGACGGGGGCGTAGTAGCGCTCGGACAAGGTCCACAAGGCGCCGCCGTGGCAGTTTTGGCAGTTGGCGCTGGCGAAGACCGCGCGGCCGCGCGTGACGGCGGCGACGTCGACTGCCCGGGCCCGTGGGGTGCGGACCGAGACCAGGTACGCCTCGATGTCGTCCCATTCTGCGGCAGTGGCACCTTCAAGGGCGAGGGCTTTGGCAGAGCCGAGGTTGAAGTCGTTGCCAACGAGGCTCGTCTGCGCCGCGACATTGGCGGAGCCGTCGGCGTTCAGGCCGACGTCGGTGACGATGGCGCCGGTGCCGCCCGCCACGCCGCGGGTGTTGAGCTCGAAGTCGTGAAGCTCGTCAAAGATGGCCGTCCAGTTGAGGACGCGCTGGGTGAGGCCGTCGGGGGTCCAGGTCCCCGTGAGGTCGATGGTCTGGCGAGGCCCGGTGGGAAAGACCCAGGTGACGTTGTCGGTCAGGCCACCTGGATGGCAGGCCGCGCACGAGACCCAGCCGTTGGCCGACCAGCGGGCGAGGCCGGTCTCAAAGAAGCGCTGACCCTTGAGGGCGGCCACGGCGGCAGGGGTTGTGGGTTGGGGTGACGACTCGAGGTTCTCGGTCACCGTCGACTGCGCGGCCAGGTTCAACACGCTGATGGAGCGCGACACTTCGTTGACCGTGTAGGCGTTGGACCCAAAGACAGCGATCCCCCGCGGGGACTTGCCCGTGGCCAGGAAGTTGGCGACGCCAGCGACGCCGACGGTGGGCACCTCGGCGGAGAAGTCCACCCGGAAGGCGGCATCACCGGCCAGAGACACGACGTACCCGAACTGGCTGTTGGCCACGAAGGCGATGTCGGTGGGGATGGAGGCAAAGCGTTTGGGCGGTGCTTGCGCGTCGATGGCGGCGTTCAGGTTGATGCTGTCTTCGGGCACCTCGTCACCGGTGAGTCGATGACGCTGATGAGCCCCTGCACGTTTTGGTGGAAGTCCGTGCCGCCAGCAAAGGCCGCCGGCGAGGCGCCGACGTTGGCGATGTACACCCGGCCAGCGTTGATGGTGCAGGCATGGAGCTGGTTCGGGTAGACGCTGGTGGCCTCAAACCCCGCCACACCCGACGACGCCAGCGGCAGCAACTGGTGGGCGGTGACGGCTTCGGTGGCGGCGTTGACGCGAAAGACGCGACCAAAGCGGGCGCCATCCTGGCCCTCGAGTACGCCGTCGACCACGATCGGCCGGGCATAGAAGTCCGTGACAAAGATGCTCTCGTCGTCGTCGACGTCGTTGCCGTTGTTGCTGACGCAGACGGCAAACGGGTTGCCACCCAGGGCGATCACGCTCGTGATGGTCATGCTGGCCGTGTCGACGACGGTGAGGGTGCCGGCCACCCACGACGACACGTACAGGCGTTGCCCGGTGGGCGAGACGGCGGCCTGCACGGGTTCGGGGCCGACAGACACGGTGCGGCCGGCGGTGGGGGCGTCGCCGGTGGCGCCCGTGATTTCCTGCACGGTGCCGTCGGCCTGGTTGACGACGTACGCGATGCCGGCCCCCGAGAGGGTCACGCTGACGGGCTCGACACCGACGGCGATGGTGGCCTTTGGAGTCGGGGCCTGTTTGTCGGTGGCGATGTTGAAGATCGTGACGTCGTTGGTGGCCTTGTTGGTCACCACCAGGGTGGTGCCGGCTTCGTCGACGACCAGGGGCGAGCCCCGGGTGGGCAGCAACAAGATCGGACCTTCGCCCTCGCCTTCGCCCTCGCCCTCGCCTTCGCCTTCGCCTTCGCCTTCGCCTTCGCCGAGGTTGCCGGGGGGCGGGTCGCAGGCCGCGCTGTTCACGACAGCACCGGCGGCGAGAAAGGCCATGACAAGGCCCGGGGCGGTGCGCGCGAACATGGGGAACTCCGAAGGTGCAAGGGAGGGCGGAGGGTCCATCGACGGCCCCGGTTCGTCAAATCCAGGGCCGCGTTCGGGTCTTGCTGACGACGACGACCTCGCGCGAACCGCCGGCAAAGAGACCGTGCTCGCGAACTTCAGCACCGTGAACATGAACAGCAGCGTGTCCTCAAACGCAACCTCGGCGCCGACGTCGGCGTCACCTTGGCTGGGCCACGCACGACACGCCCTGGACTGCTCGCCAAGGTGCTCGAGGGCGCGTTGTCGACGCTGCGGCGACAACCCGCTTTGGGGTTTGTCGCCGAGGCGAGTGGGCGGGGAAGCTTCCCCGCCAAATCAATTGAGCCTTGAAGAGAAAACCGGCTTTGCGGTTTTGTCGCCGAGGCGAGTCTCT
>JBIKRQ010000088.1:0-19280 GCA_044349155.1 Myxococcota bacterium | reverse complement strand
TCACGCGTTTCGGCTTCGTCGGCTTTTTCTGCATGACCCCGGCTATGCCACTGCAGGCGAGGGCGCCTCGATCGTTCGCCCGATCGACGTCGTCAGCTGCGCATGCTCAGGAGCTGATCTGCACCCCCATCAAGGTAATGAATAACCCACGGCCCTTCGCGCGTGCCGTCTTTGTTGAGGGGTCCTTTCGCCAAAAACGGACCGGCACCGCCCTCGAAGCCAAAGACCGGCTCTTCGTCGATGGCTTCGCTCGCTGCTGGTGCAGCGCGCGCACTGAAGGGCGTGACGGTGACGAACACGAGAGCGAGCGTTGCAGCGCGTGTGAACAGCATGGGCCTCGCTTTACCACAGCAAACCCGGTCAGTTGTCGGAGTCGTCTTTGGTGTCAGCGCGTGGGAGAATCCCGCCATGCCCGCTGTCGTCTGTGGTTCGATGCACCGTCGCCTTTCACGCTCCTTCGCCCGCGGCCTGCTCGTGTTGGCGTTGTCGTCGTCGCCGCTGCTGGCCGCCAAGGGCCCGTACGTCGACACCAAACACCGCTTCGAGTTGGCCCTCGCCCCCGGTTGGGACCTGGCACCGCTGCCCGGCGATGCGCTCGGCATGAACTTTCGCCGTCTCGTCGGCGGTGTGCCCGCCACGCTGCACGTGATGGTGGAGACGGCAAAGCCCGGGCAGACGGTGAAGGACTCGCTCGACAAGGCCGAAGCGGGCTTCAAGGTCGACCTCGGCTACAACCCCGGCGTTGATTCCCCCGTCGAGCTCAACGGCATGCCAGGCGTGAAGCGCACGCTCACGGTGTTTGCTTCGGGCGACAAAACCACGGTGCGCTTCGTCGAGCTCTACGTGGTGCACGCCTTTGGCTACGTGCACACGCTGCACTACGAAACGCTGGAGGCGAAGAAGAAGACCTTCGCGCGCGACCTCGACAAAATGCTCACCACCTACGTTCCGATCGTGGGCAAGGGCGTGTCGGGGGCGTTGTCGGGCAGCTGGATCAACACGGGCGGTGGCCCGGACATGAACCTCGACGACGACGGCTCGTTTTTGATGGGCCCGCTCAACGGCGGCTGGTCCGCCGACGGCGGCAGGCTCGTGATGACAATTCCCGCGGGCAGCGAGAACTACCGCTACGTGCTCAACGGCGACACGCTCACGCTCAGCTCGCCCAACCTCGACGGCGACCTCGTGTTTCGTCGCGCGAGCACACCAAAGCGCACAGCACCGTTGTCGTCGGCGGAGAAGGCACCGAAGCAGCGCACTGGCGAGCTCACGAAAGAAGAGCTCTACGGCACCTGGACCGTGCTCGATCCGCGCGACAGCGACCCGCTGAAGTTGCAGCTGGCGCCGTCGGGCAGCGTGGCGTTTGGTGGCTTGTCGGGGCGCTGGCGCTACAGCACGGGCCGGCTCACGATCCGCTCCACGGCGGGCGAAACCATGACCTACGCCTGCTCGATGACGAACGGGCAGTTGGTGCTGAGCAGCGGCGACCTCGACAAAGAGCTCGTGCTCACGCGCGACTGAGCGGAGACATCGGGATCACGCGTTGAGCAACGGTGCCCCGCGCAGCAACAAGGCCTTCGCCTGCGCTGGAGCGGGGCGATTCTTGCTGAACACGCCCGACACAAACAGGCGCTGCAGCGTGCTGACGTCGGGGTCGTCGTGCAGGTGGCCGACGTTGCTGGTGCCGCCCACGTCGAGGCTGTGATCGGTCAGCACGCACAGCGGTGTGCTGAGGTCGCCGGCGATGACGAGGGTGCCGTCGTTGCCATCGCCCCACAGCAGTGTCGTGGCCTCGACCGATCCGCCCACCACGACATCGTTCTCGACGACGATCGTGCTCGCCCGCACGCTCCCAGCGACCAGCAGCCGCCCACGCCCCACCACCGTGATGGCCCCGTCGACGACGAGGTCGCCCGCGATCACCACCGCGTCGTCGCCCACGTGCAACGCCGTGTGGTGTTGCGGCCGACCAAGCCCGGCCGCGTGCAACACCAGCGCGGTCACGAACTGATCGAACGGGTCAGACACCAGGGCGAGCACTTCGTCGGCGTGCTCGGGCGCTGACGCCGTGAGCTTGTCGAGCACGACCTCGACGCCGTAGCTCGCCCCCAGCGCGTCGGCGACGAGACGCACGGTGCTCGCCGACACCGTCGTCACCGCTGCGCTCAACTGGTGCGCCAGCGAGACCCGCGCGGCGATGGCGCTGGCAGCGGGTGCACACGCGGCGATCAACGTCTTGTTCTTGCTGGCCTCGGCGCGCTGTCGTGGCGTTGTGCGCTTCTTGCCCTTGCCCGAGGGCCGATCGGGATCGGCACCGACGGCGACCAACGCGCGAACCGACGGCGCGTTGCGCTTGTTGACAGCATGGTCGAGCACGGTCTCGCCCGTGTCGTCGTCGACGATGGCCTGGTTGATGTCGAAGCCGGTGCCCAACAGCACTTGCAAACACGGCAGCGAACCTTCGTCGATCGCGTCGACGCAGAAGCGCGCGAGGTGCTCGATGCTCATGCCCGCCAGGCACAACACCATGGTTGCACCACGCACTTCGCGCGCCGGCGGCGGGTGGCGAAAGTCGGCAATGCTGTAGCGAATCGTGGTGCCATCGTAGGGCTCGGGCGACGGATGACGCTGCTGCTGCGCCGCCAGCTCGGCCGTGGCCCAGCGTTGAAAGTCATCGTCGACGACGAGGGGCAAGATGGGCCAGCCGAAGCGACCGTAGCCAGCGACGCGGCCAACGGTGTCGTCGCTGTAGGGTGGTCCCAGACGCAACGCTTGCCAACAGCGCCAGCGCGCGAGCACGTCGGTGCGAAAGGCGAGATCGTACTCGGTGTGCTTCTCGTCATCGCTGATGGTGTCGTCGACAACGAGAGCAAACACGCGCTCGGCGAGCTGCTCAACGCGCGCGAGCTGCTCGTCGGTTGGTCGTTGTTGCACCGCGAAACTGCATTCGATCAGCCAGGCGAAGAAGGCGAGGACGCGGTCGTTCAGCGTCGACGGTGACGTCGTCAACAGCGGTGCTGCTGCCGCGAGGGCCTCGCGCAACACCTGCCGTCCCGTTTCGTCGTCGGGTTGGTCTCGGCCGGACACGTACGACGCACCAAACGGCGTCGCGTAGTGGAAGTACAAGCGCAGGGTGCGACCCACCACGGCCGGGTCGTGTGGGGCTTCGCGCAGCGCTTGCGCACACACGCTGTACTTCGCCCAGGTCGACCCCTTCGCGAGGTCGCTCGACAGTACGTGGTCGACTGCAGCACTCATCGGCACTCCCTCTGCGCACACCCGCGCCGTCGTCGCTGAGCTACGCCCGAACGACACCCGACACAAGCACACGAGCAAACGGCGACGGTGCTATCAGGGCGCCATGCTGCGTGAAGACCAGGGCTGCCAGATTCTCGCCGGGGTGTTCGCCGCCCGCGGCTATCCCGTGAAACGCGACGTGCCGTTTGCGGAGGGCAAGGTGTCGTTCGAGATCGACGGCTTCAATGCCGAACACCGCGTCGGCTTTGAATTTCGCACCGATGAAGCCGGCGACAAAGACGACCTCGACGACGACGAACTGCTCGAACTCGCGCGCCGGATGGAAGCCAATGAGCTGTTCATCTTTGTGATCGACGACGTTTCTGTCGACAGCGAAGCCGACCTGACGCAGTACGCCCACGGGTTCCTCGACGAGGTGGAGCGTCGTGTGGGCAAGGGCCAGAAAGGACGAGCGCTGTGTACAACGCTGTAGATCTTGGTCAGATCATCAACCGACGCATCAACGACATCGACGTCGAAGCGCTCGAACTGCAACGCCTGCAGCGCACCGTCGACGGCGATGCACGCAAACAGGCCGATGAACTCGAGCCCGCGTGGGACCTCCTCGTCGGCGTGCTCCTGCCCGACATCGACCCCGCCACGTTGCAGGCGCTGGTGGCGCGCATCCCTGTGACGGCGCTGTCGCCCGCGGCGGTGGCCCAGCGACGCACGAAAATGTTCACCGATGCCCAGGCGCGCTTGCAGCACCTGCTCGCCGACAACCGCGTGCACAACGCGGCCGCGTTACTCAACGCGCTCGAGATCAAGCGGGCCGAGCTCGACGACAACATCGCACCGCTGCAGGCGTCGGTGCTGCTGCTCGAAGATGAGCAGATGTTTCATGAGCTGCTCACGTGGCGCTACGGCACGGCCGACTACGCCGTGAAGTTCTGGCAGGTCGCCTACTACCGGCACTGGAAGCACGGCGACATTCTCGTCGAGAAGCACGGGCCGCGCCTCAACAAGACCGACTTCGCCGGCATCATCTCGCTCTATCTCGACGAGAAACAGGCGCTCACCACGTTCAACGCCGAGCGCGCGAAGTTCGTCGAAGAATACAAAGAGATCGTGTCGTTGCAGCAGCAGGTGCACGAGACGCAAGCGCTGCTCGCCGACGTCGACGGTGTGGTGCTCAAAAACGCGCGCGCGCGCTTGAAGGAGTACCTGCGGGTGCTGCCCGACAAAGACCTCTTTCGCATCCTGCGCACCGACGAGGCGGCCACGTTGGCCTACAAGCGCGTTGCCGGCATCACGAAGAAGCAGAGCTACCTGACAGCGCTCAACAGCGAGCAGATCAGAGCCAGCCTCGTCGAGCTCGAGCAAAGCCGGCAGAAGCTGCGCCGCAACCTCAGCAAGCTGCACCGGCCGAAGTACGCGGGGCGTGCCTACTCCGACGCCGACGTCCGCTCGATGGCCGGGCCCGACCGCACCGCCAAGTGGCACAAGCGGCGCGAGCACTACGTCGAGGCCCACACCTGCGTCGTCGGCTTTCACCAGTACGACCGCTACGACCCGATGCGCGACTGGCTGTGGTGGGACCTGATGAGCGATGGCCGCATCGACGGCAACTTCATCAGCGAGGTCCGCGATCACGGACCCTCGAGCTACTCCAGCCACTCGCACCACCATCGCGACGACGTCGACGTGCAACCCGCGTGGCGCACCGAGCGCGACGTCGACATGTCTTGAGGTCTGGCACGTGAAAAAGCGGCTCGTGTTTGTGTCGTACGCCGTTAACGGCAAGGGCCTCGGCCACGTCGTGCGCCAGCTCGCGATCCAGAAGTGGGTGCAGCGGCTGTGTGCGTTTTCTGGTGTGGCCACCGAGCACTGGTTTTTGACGACGTCAGAGGCCGACACCGTCGTGTTTCGCGAGGGCTTCGCCAGCTTCAAGCTGCCGTCGAAAACCATCATCGACGACACCGGCCTCGACAAGCCGAGCTACCTCGCGATGGCCCGCTTGTGGGTGCACAACGCGATAGCCCTGCTGCGTCCCGACGTGCTCCTCGTCGACACCTTCGCGCAAGGCAGCTTTCACGAGCTCGGCCTGGTGCTCGATCTCGTGCCGCACAAAGTGCTCGTGCAACGGCCGGTGAAGGCCGAGTTCGCGCGGCACACGAGCCACCACAGCGCCGCTGCGGCCTACGACCTCGTGATTGTTCCCGAGCACGAAGACGACGTGCCCGACGTGCGCGAAGCGTTGGGCGTGCCTGCGTCGCGTCTGCGCTTTGTGGGCCCGGTGGTGCGCCCCGACGTCGACGGCGGCTACGACCGCACCACCGCCCGCGCGCGCCTGGGCGTGGGCACCGCACCGCACTGCGTGCTGGTCACGGGTGGTGGTGGTGGCGACGACACGGTCGAGGCGTTGTTCGACGCGGTGCATGCCGCCGTGGGCCACCTCGACGACGTGCATGTGGTGTACGCGGTGGGCCCGCTGTACCGCGGCACGCCTCGACACGGGCACCGCCGCACCCACTTCTGCGACCACGACCTCGCCGAGCACGCCGCCGCCTTCGACGTCGCCGTGAGTGCAGCGGGCTTCAACACCATCCACGAACTGCTGGTGTGTGGCGTGCCCACGGTGGTGGTGCCGCAGGACAAGATCGCCGATGACCAGCTGGCGCGGGCGTCGCGGTATGCGGATCGCGGCGCATTTGTCGTTCAGACCATCGACACCGTCGGTGCGGTGCTGCTGGCCCTGCTGCACGATCCGCCAGCGCGCGCGGCGATGTCGCTGGCGGCCAAAACGGCCCTGCCCCGCGGCCATGCCCGCGAAGCAGCGGCGGCGGTGTTGGCCGCCCTCATCCCGCCGTCGGTGTTGCGGACCGCCGTGCACGTCGTCGACGACGCGCTCGTGAAACACGTGAAACAGAGTGGTGAAACACTGGCCAGCGTGGTGGCGCTCACGCACGAGGTGTTGGGGCACGAAGACCGCGCGGCGATCACCCGGGCCGATATCCACACCGCCCTGTCACTCGTGCACAGCACCAGGGCGCCCGCGGCCACGTTGGCGCGCGTGTTCGAGCTGTTGCGCCGGCGGTTTCGCTGCGACGACCCGGTCGAACTCGTCGCTGTGGTGGGCAGCCTGTGCACCTCGGGCGTGATCGACGGCCAGTTCGCCTCGCTGGTGGAGTTGCTGTCGCTGCTGCCCGCCGAACGCCCGGTGCCGGTGGCCGTGGTGGCCGCCGAAGTGGTCGAAGCGCTCACGGTGGCCAGTGCGCGCGGCGTGGGTGTGGCCGAAGTGGCGGGGGCGTTTCGTGTTTCACGGTCGTCGCCGGCAGCCGTGCAACAAGCGGGCAGTGTGGCACTGGCACGGCTGCGCGCAGCCGCTCGGGAGGCGCGCTGATGGGCACTTCGTCGACGATGGCGCGGCTACAGCACCTGCGGGATGGGGTCACCGCGTGTGGCCCGCAAACGTTACACATTGATATAACAAACACGTGCAACACGAACTGTGTCACCTGCTGGGACCACAGCCCGCACCTGCACACGCCGCAGACCACGGCGTGGAAGCGGCAGAAGGTGGCGTTGGCTGACGTGGTCGCGTTGCTCGACGACGTGCAGACGCTCGACACGAACGAGGGTGGGCTGTCGGCGGTGATTGTGTCGGGCATGGGCGAGCCGTTCACGCATCCAGAGATCTACGAGATCATTGCCGATGTGAAGCGGCGCGGGCTGCACCTGACGATCATCACGAACCTGGTGGCCGCCGACGTCGAGCGGGTGGTGGCGTTGGGGGTGGATGCGTTGTTGGTGGGCGTGCAGGGGGCCAGCGAAGAGAGCTACCTGGCGTTTCATCCGAACTTCACGCCGTGGCACTGGCAGAAGCTCAACGCGTCGCTGCAGCGCTTGAAGCAGGCACCGACCATTGATGCCAAGCACGTGCAGGTCATCTGCGCGCACAACGCCCACGAGCTGGGCTCCATGGTGCAGTTGGCCCACGACGTCGACGCCGCGCAGGTGAACTTCAAGCTCGCGAGCCTGAAGGCGGGGACTGAGGCCGTGCGCTTGAGTCGCGCGCAACGTCACGAGGTGTTGCGCACAACGATTCCCGCAGCGCGCGCGTTGGCGGCACAGCTGGGGATGCGCACGAACCTCGACGTGTTCGCGCAACAGGTGCAGGCAAGCTTGCAGCGCGACGACGACGCGGCCGACGACGTCGACGGCAACGACACCGCCCCCATCGATACCGTGGGCTGCTTTCTGGGCGGCTTTTACGCGCGCGTCACCGTCGAGGGCACGGTGTTGTTCTGCTGCAACACCGAGGTGGTGGTGGGGTCGCTGAAAACCCTGCCGTTTTCGGCGTGGTGGCGGTCGCTGCGCTGGGACTACTGGCGTCGACGGATGCGCGAAGGCCGCTACCTCGCCTCGTGCTTTCAGTGCGGCAAGTTCAACCAGAACGAAAAGCTCAGCCGCCGTTTCAAAGAGGCCTTCGGCGAAGCCGCCTGGCTCGACGTCACGGGCCGTGGTGCTGGGGCGGTGCCCAACATCGAACCACCACCGCGCGCCTTGACCGACAAGCCGGTGCGCCACCGTTTGCTGCCGGTGCTGTCGTGAAGGCGCTGCCAAAAGCGCTGCCGGTGCTGCATGCCGCGCCGGCGATCGTCGACGACGAAGCAGCACCGCCGTGGCCCCATCAACCCACGGTGGAGTGGCAGGTGGTGGGCCAGTGCAACTACGACTGCAGCTATTGCATCCAGAGCAAAAAGCACCGCGTGGGTGTGTCGACCGACGACGATCTCCGTCGGGGCGTTGCGTTTCTGGCCACGCTGCCCGGGCCGGCACCCTGGGAAATCAAAACCACGGGCGGTGAGCCGTTTTCCTTCAAGGGCTTCCTCGACGTCGTCGTGCCGGGGCTCATGCACGACACGCCGCACTTCATGAGCACGCTCACCAACCTGTCGCCACCACCGGCGACGTTGCAGAAGTTCGCAGCACTCACGCGCGGGCGCTTGAAGGTGGTGTCGGCCAGCCTGCACCTCGAGCACACCACGCCCGACGCATTTCTGGTGCGCCTGCAGGCGTTGCGCGACGCCGTCGACAGCGACGTGCACCTCGTCGTCAACGCCGTGTTGGTGCCCGACCGACTCGAGCAGGTGAAACACGCACAAGACGCGATCGTAAACGCCGGCTTTCGCTTCTTCCCGCAGCTCATGAAGGTCAAAGGCGGCGTGTTCGCCTACAGCCCACAGCAGTGGCAGCAGGTGCAGCAGATCGTCGGCGACCTCGACACCGCCGCTGCCACGCGCTCGGCCAACCTGGCCCCCGCCTACACCGGTAAGCGCTGCTGGGCCGGCGCCCGCTACTTCGTGCTCACCAAAGAAGGCGATGCCTACAGCTGCCGCACCGCCAAACGCCATGGCGAAGGCTTCCTGGGAAACATCTTCGTCGACGACGCTGTTTCATCGTCTCGCAGTGGTGAAACATCGAATGAAACACCGCACGGTGTGACGTTGCACGCGGGGGCTCGCGTGTGCCCCTACACCATCTGCCCGTGCGCCACGCCGGCGAACCGCGGCATGATCGAAGGGGTCGCCGCACGTCGACAGCTGGTCGAGGAAGACGCATGAAGCCCGCGCTGCCCACCATCCCCGCCGACCGCGTGATTGCTCCTGTTCCTCCAGCGCCCGCCGAGGGCGTTGTTTCATGGAACATGAACACCACGTGTAACTACCGTTGCAGCTACTGCACCCAGCGCTTCCTCGACGACCGCCACCGTTGGGCCAACGACGTGCCCGCGTTTCTCGACGCCTTTGGTGCCTTGCCGCAAGCCTCGGGCGTGCCGTGGGAGGTGAAGCTGTCGGGCGGCGAGCCGTTTTTGCACCCCGGCTTCGTCGACGTGGTGCGCGGCCTTGCCGAGCGCGCGCTCAGCGTCAGCGTGGTCACCAACTTCTCGCGCGACGACGATGTGATCGACGCGTTCCTCGCCGCCGCCGGTGCCAAACTTCGCGTGTTGAGCTGCTCGCTGCACCTCGAGTTTCTGCCCGGCGACAAGCTCGAAGCGTTCATCCAGAAAGCGGCACGCACACAGCAGAAGTTGCAAGCACCGTCGTCGTTGGTGGTGACGTGCGTGGCCACGCAGCAGACCATGCCGCTGCTGGTGTCGTTGGCGGAACGCTTCGCCGCGGTGGGGGTGCGCTTCAAGGTGCAGCCCGAAAAGCAAGACCGCGAAATCGTGGCCTACGACGACGACGGCAAAGCACTTCTGTATCGCCTGGGCGGTCACAACGGCACAGGCCACATCGCCCACGACTTTGGCGGCCAGCCCTGTTGGAGTGGGGCTCGCTACTTCATCGTCGACGATCGCGGCGAGGCCTGGCGCTGCTACCCCGCACGGCGCTATCGCGTGCAGCGGTTGGGCAACGTCGTCGACGGCACGTTTGCGTTGCTGGAGGCAGCAAGCCCGTGCCTGTACCGCTCGTGCCACTGCACGGTGCCCATTGCGCGCGGCATGATGCCGATCGATGTCGCCGTCGACCGCTTCGAAGACTGACGGCGCGCTCGCTCACATCGCCGACGACGGCCAGGCCGTGAGGTGGTTGACGACCAACGCGCTCAGCTCGTCGATGGCTTCGTCGACGTCGGGGCGCATGCCTGGAGCGGCGTACCAGCGATGGGTGAGCGCGTCGATCGCCTGCACGCACATCACGATGGCCAGCTCCGGCCGACGCGTGTGCACCTCGGGGTGGCCATCGAGCAGGGCGATGAGTCGTGTGACGACCTCCTTCTCGACGTCGTGCAGGCGCCGCGTGATGGTCGGGTAGCGCGGAATCTCGGTCGACAACCGGTGGTGCAACGTCGGCTCGGCGCGGTGGAGTTCGACCATCGTGGTCACCAGAGCGCGCACGATGACCGGCAGCGGCTGGCCTCGTTGGGTCTCCAGCAGGTCGAGGGTGGCGCGCAGCTGTGTTGCACCCGCGTCGACGTGGGCGCGCGCCACGGCCACGACCAGTTCGTCTTTGTCGCGGAAGTACTCGTACAGCGATCCGATCGACGCTCCCGCCGCAACGGCGATGTGGTTGGTCGTGGTGTTGGCGTAGCCGCGCCGGGCCAAAACCCGAGCAGCACCCTGAACGAGCGCGGTCACCATCGCGGTCGCGCGCGCTTGCTGCGGCGTTCGTCGACGAGGAATGGCCTTCTTCTTCTTCACAGCGACCTCCACGAAAAGCCGAGCTGAGCAACCTGAGTAAACGCTCAATACTATCACAATGACAACAACGCGCCGCTTCCTCGCGATCGCTCTGCTGTCGGCACTGCCGTTTTCTGGCTGCGTCGGCTCCGCGCGACCATTGGCAAAAACGTGGGCCGACATCGGCAATGACGAGGTCAATCCGATCGCCTACGAGGCCTTCTGGCCAGCGTCGCCGTACCTGAGCCATCCACAGCGACCGCGCGAACAGCGGCCGTTTGACGATGCGGTGCTCCACGTTGACGAGCTCGGCGACGACACAGCCGACATCACCGTCATCGTGCTGCATGGGGGAGGTGGCCACGGTCGGCTGCTGCTGCCGTTTGCGGTCCCGCTGGCGCAAGCGGGGTACCGCGTCGTCGTCCCTGACCTGCCCGAGCACGGCCTCAGCCACGCCGACGGTGTGGTGACCTTCGACCGCTGGGTGCGCTGGGTGTCGCTGCTCGTCGAGCGTGAGCACGCCGCCTGCCACCGCGTCGTGCTGTATGGCCTGTCGTTGGGCGGAACGACGGCGTGGCACGTCGCCGCTGAGAACCAGCACGTCGTCGGTGTCATCGCCACCACGCTGCTCGACATGCGCGACGCAGATGCACGTGCCGCCACGGCGAGTGGACCGCTGGCGGCGAACGTGGGGGCTCCGCTCGCCATCGCGTTGCCGTTCTTGCTCGATGCTCTGCCACTTCGTGCAGGCGATGTCGGCAGGATGGCGGCGATGTCAGAAACGTCGTCGCTGGTGCAGCTGCTGGAGCGCGACGCACGCATCGGTGGGGTGTCGATGCCGGCGGCGTTTTACCGAACGTTGATGACGCGTACGCCGGCGACCGCGCCCGACGCGGGGCTGCTGCCACCCCTGCTGCTGGTGCACCCAGGTGCCGACCAGTGGACGCCGGTCGCGCTCAGCCAGTCGTTGTACGACCGCTGGGGAAGCCCGAGCTTCACGCACAAGTCGATGGTGGTGCTGACGGGTGGTGCGCACCTGCCCCTCGAACGCGTGCCTTTCGATGAGCTGCAGCGCACGGTGCTGGCCTGGCCGTGGTGAAGCGGTGCCCGCTTGCGCGCAGGCGGTGGCCGATCGACATCGTCAGCAATGAAGTTCACAACGTTTCGCAACATCACAAGCCTTGTGCTCTTCGCCGCCGTCGGGGGCAGCTGCTACGGCTGCTACTTCTACTGGAGCCGCGCCATCACCCACGAGGAGCTCGAGCGCCAACAGCAGTTCGCCCTCGAGAAACAGGCCGCCGCCTTGCGTGAAGCCCGCGAGGTCGCCGAAGCCGGTCAGGAAGTCGAGCGGCAACGTGCGCAGGCAGCAGCCGATCGCGCCTTCGAACTCGCCCGCACCAACACGCCCGGCGTGTACTGGTCGAAGGCCGACAACCTGCGCGACGTCGACGTCGCGGCCCTCGCCGTGCTCAACCGCCCCGTCGTCGACAAAATCAAAGACGCCACGCGCGGCCAGCCGTTCAAGGTCAACGCCTACTCCGACGACAAGGTGCGCTTCAACCGCTTGAAGCTCGACCTCGATCGCGACAACAAAGACGACGAAACGTGGACGGTGTTCGCCGACGGCCGCATCGAGCGCAAAGTCTCGACGAAGGACAACGGCACCTACAACGAGACGTACCGCCTCGAGATGTCGGGCTGGGTCGACTTGTCAGCCCCAGCACCCCTGCCCGTCGCGGCGACGACAACGACAACAACGACGTCGACGGGACTGCCCTCTTCGCGCGCGGTGGATGTGGCGATGGCCAACGTGCTGCAGCTGCCCGTGCAGGAGAAGATCAAAGACGCCACGAAGGGCGAGCCCTTCAAGATCAACCTCTATTCCGACGACAACACCCGCTTCAACCGCGCGAAGGTTGACCTCGATCGCGACGACAAGTGGGACGAGAGCTGGACCTTCAAGAGCGCCAGCGACGTCGAGCGCCAGGTGAGCCCCGACGACAACGAGCAGTTCACCGAGGTGTTCGCGGTGCAAAACGGTCAGTGGGTGAAGAAGCCCTGACGTCGAGCACGAAGCGTCAGGCGACGCAGTCTTCGATCGCCGCGCACGCCGCATCCACCGACGCCAGCAGGCCCTCCACGTCGAGCGACATCGGCAAGCAGCGCACTTCCAGCGTGGGCTGCACCGGGTGCGTCTCGAGCACCCCGGTGAGGTTGATGTCTTGCGCTTTGTGGCAGCCGGCCATTCGCAGTGCCGCCGCAAACACCGCAAAGGGCGTCTCCTGCGACGACGACAACACCTGCTGCGCCACGCGCTCCGCAGCCGCCGGAAACGGCCCCAGCCGCGTGCACGCCGTGTTCGTCCGCAGCGCACGCCACAACGCATCTCGTTGCGCGTTCCAGTTCACGATCAAGCGGGCGAGCCGGCGCGATTCGCGAAACGGTGCCGCATCCAGGTGCACGTGCAGCGCTGAGGTGGGCGCAAGCACCGTGCAGCCCGTCGTCGCCGACACCACCGTCTGCAGCAGGGCTGGCAACGCGGCCCGCGTCTGCGGGGCGAGCACCACCTCGGCCACGCCGAGGCGGCTTGCCGGTTGCGGCGAAACCACCGCCCACACCTGGCCCCAGCGATCGATGCCGCGTTGCCGATCGTCGACGAGTTCGACCTCGCCTTCCATGGCCATCAACAGCGGCACCCACAACGCCGCCACACGGGCATCGTCGTCGTCGAAGTCGTCGCGCCAGCGCAGGTTCGCGCGCGACTCCCACCACTTGGCGATCCGCACGTCGTCGCAGACGAAGCTGCCCACCAGGCCAGTTCGCGCGAGCGTCTCCGCCGACGGCGCCAACGTCACATCGTCGACGACGTCGCACACCCACTGCTGTGCCGCATCCACCACGATCGCGCGCTGCGTGAGGGTGCAGCGCGGCCGTTCATCCACCGCGTCGACGATGTGCTTGAGGCCCAAACGGAACCCGCCACCGACGTGCGCGGCGAGGTCGGCCGCGAGGTCGAAGCGATCCCCGCGCGTGCAGACGTACTCGAGTTCGAGCCCCAGCCGAGCCGTCACGCTCAGTCGCGCACGGGCAGGATGCCCACGTCTTTGAGCATCTGGGTGTTGTTGTTCACGACCTTGAGGCCGATGTACTTCTGGATCTCGACGTCGTTGTCGTTGCGCAAAAAGTCGAACTCAAAGCGTGCCGCCGACACCGCTTCGCTGCCGTAGCCCGAGCGGTTGAATGCCGCCACGAGCTCGTGGTCGTCGTAGTTCTCGCGCGTGATGCCGACGCTGCCCAAAAACTGCTGCTCCATCGCGGGTCCGTTGAGCACCTTGAGGCCGATGTACTCCTTCACTTCGCGATCGCTCGAGCCCTTCAAAAAGCCCCACGACGCGCGCGCGGCGGCGGCGTCGGCGTCGGAGTAGCCCGAGCGACGAAAC
The DNA here is from genome assembly GCA_044349155.1 of Myxococcota bacterium. Taxonomy (GTDB): domain Bacteria; phylum Myxococcota; class UBA727; order UBA727; family VGSZ01; genus VGSZ01. The sequence goes on along the minus strand of JBIKRQ010000088.1, from coordinate 5,417 downwards.
GCAGCGAACTGCCCCGCCGGCGACAGGTCGACGTGAGCCGGCGCGTCGGAGCCAGGCACGATGCCCACGTCAGCGAGCATGCTCTCGTAGTTGTTGACGATCTTGAGACCGATGTAGTCGCGCACGTCCTCGGCAGAGCTCTTGCTCAAAAACGAGAACGCCTTTTTCGCGGCTGACACGTCGGCTTCGCTGTAGGCGGAGCGCGAGAATGCGGCCAGGCAGTCGTGGCGATCGAAGTTGTTCTGGGTGATGCCCACGTCGCTGAGGATCTTTTCGCCGGCGGCACCGTTTTTGATCTTCAGGCCGATGTACTCGCGCGCGTCGTCGATGTTCGACAAGAAGTTGAAGGCCTTCAGGGCCGCCTTCGCGTCGTCAGTGGTGTAGGCGGAGCGCGAGAACGCATCCTTCAGCTCGTGCGAATCCCAGTCGCCTGGGCGAATGCCTGCCGCGTCGAGCTCGCTGGTGCGGCCGGCGAGCACGCGTTCGCCGATGGCGCGCTTGCCACCTTCGAGGTCTTTGGCGCCGAAGCTCTTCTGGGCCGCCGCAGCGTCGAGCAGCGTGTACTTCGACCCGTCAAACGCGCGGTGGCGCGGGTCGACCGTCGAAGAGCGCGCGCCAAGGGCCGTCTGGGCCACCGCGGCGCCGCCGAAGCCGGCCGACGTCGAGCCACGGGCAATCTGCTGTGCTGCACCAGCGAGCTGGGCGTTGTTGCCCGACGCGGCGTCGAGCAGCGCGGTGCGGGCCTGGTGCACCGAGGCGAGGCTGATGCCGAGGTCCTGGGCGGCGTCTTTCGCCAACTGCGGGCTCATCGCCGACGGTGGCAACTGGCGAGCAGACAACCACGACGACACACGCTGCTGGACGTTCATCTCTTACTCCCGATGGTCCGATGTGTAGCGGACCGCCGCTGGTTTGGCTTCCCATCGCTGCGAGTGGCGGTCGCACGGTTGGGAACCCGCGTGGGCCGGTTGACGCGAGCGGCGCTGCGCGGCGAAGGTAGCCGATGCGCCTCGAGCTGTTTTACGACGTCGTCTCCCCCTGGTCGTACCTCTGTTTCGAGGCCCTGCAGCGCTACCAGCAGGCCTGGAACCTCGAGCTCGTGTTGCGCCCGGCCTTTCTCGCGGGTGTGTTTGCCGCCACCAACAACGCGCCGCCGATCAGCGTGCCCGCTCGGGCGGTGTACCTGCTGCAAGACCTGGCCAGAAGCAGCCGGCAGTTCAACGTACCGCTTCAATTTCCCACGGGTTTTCCCGGCAACACCATCGCCGCCATGCGCCTGCTCACGCACGTGGCACAGGCACACCCCAGCCAGCACGAGGCCCTCGCACGCGGGCTGTGGCAGGCCTACTGGCAGCACGACCGCGATCCGGGCTCGACATCGGTGCTCGAAGCGGTGTGCCGCGAGGTGGGCGTTGATCCGGCGTGCGTGGCGTTGTCGTCGTCACCCGAGGTGAAAGCAGCGCTGCGGGCCGCCACCGACGAAGCCGTGGCGCGCGGCGCCTTCGGCTTCCCCGCCATGTTCGTGCAGGGCGACAACGGCGAGGAACTCTACTTCGGCAGCGACCGCCTCTCGTTGCTGGCCAGCGAACACCAGCTGCCCTGGCGAGGCCCACAAGGCTGACATCGAAGACAGCGGGCCGCGATCAAGACGGCCGAAGCCCAGAGGCACCATCTCCCGGCTGCACACCGAGGGAAGCGTCAAAACGTGCAGGCGATGCGGGCGAACCAGCGCGAAGCGATCAAAATGCTCGACGCTGTGCGACCGTGAGGCCGGCGACGAACACCGCGTGGCTGAGCGCCAGGAGCACGCCGATCGTCGTCAGGCCGCCGGTGGCCACACCCCAGGCCGCGATCGCCGCACACGCCACCACGTAGGCCGCGTTCGCCGCGATCAACACCCGCAGACGCTGCGGCGCGTACGACCACAGCAACCAGCCAATCCACACCACGTAGACCGCCAACACCCACGCCACGCGCTGGATGTCGGCCACGGTCACCCCGCAGGCGTCGGCCCACGTCGTCGACAACGCCGCAAACGACAGCACCGACAACAGCCCGGTCACCCCATCGAGCACCAACAAGCGACGCAACGTGTTCTTGTTCTTCATGCAGCACAGCGTGCGGTGGACCACCCCGAGCGTCGATGACCTCCGAGGTCATGTCAGCACTTCCCCAACGATGTAGCGTGGCAAGCGATGAGCTTTGGGGCAGCGCTGCGACACCGACGACACGAGCGGACCTGGAGCCAGCTCACGTTGGCCCTCGAGGTCAACTCGTCCACGCGCCACATCAGCTGCCTCGAGACGAACAAGGCGTTGCCGAGTCGTGAGCTGGTGCTGCGTCTGGCGCGCGTCCTCGACGTGTCGTTGCGCGAGGCCAACCGCTGGTTGGTGCTGGCCGGGCACGCGCCGCACTACCGCGAGCAGCCGCTGCACCACCCGGGCATGACCTCGGCGCGCGACACGGTGCAGCGCGTGTTGCGGTGTCACGAGCCATGGCCCGCGCTGGCGATGGACCGGCACTGGAACATCGTGATGGTCAACCGCATGGTGGAGCTGCTGCTGACAACGCTGCCGACGTCGTGGACGCTGCCCGCCAACGCCGTCGACCTCAGCATTTCGCCGCAGGGGTTGGCGCCCGCGATCGCAAACCGCGGTCCGTGGTTTCGCTCGATGGCGCACCGCCTGCGCCAGCAAGCCCTCGTCGGTCACGATGAGCGGCTGCTTCGACTGGCCCACGACGTCGAACGCGCATTGCTCGCCGAGCACAACGATGCAGGCAGCGCCGACGACGACAGCACCAACGAACTGGTGATGCCCCTCGTGCTGCACACGCCGTGGGGCACGTTGCGGTTGCTCAGTGCCATCACCGTGTTCGGCTCGCCCGTCGAGGTCACCCTGCAGGAACTGGCGCTCGAAACCTTCCTGCCCGCCGACGACGACACCGCCACCGCCTTGCGCGTCGCCTTCGACACGCTGGTGGCCCCACGCTAACGAGCAGGCCGCTGACTACGGCAGCAACACCAGCCCGCAGCGCTCCACCGTGGTGCCGGATTTCACCGCCGCGATCTTCACCTCGGTCAACGTTGCGGCCGCCTTGACGACGTCGTTGTGCACCGCCGTGAGGGCTTCATCGACCTCGGCCTGCAACGCCGCCAGCGCTGTGCGCGCGTCATCCACCTCGGCTTCGGCGCGCTCAACAGTGCTGCCGCCCGCCACATGCTTCGACGCCGACCGCGCTGCTTTCGTGGCCGCGGTGGTCATCGAGCGGTTGCCGAACAACGCCCCCAACACCGACAAGCCGACGTCGACACCGGACGTCATCGTTTGGGCCGAACGCTTCGCTCCTGCGGCGTCGAGTTTGTCTTCGGCCTTCTGCACCGCGTTCATCGCGCGCTCGATCTTTGGCGCGTAGCGGGCCTGCACGGCGGCGACCTCGACGTCGCGCAGCTCGCGCGCTTGAAACGTGACGCGCTTGATGAAGGCCCCGCGGTCTTCGCCGGGTTGGGCCAGCACGTCGGTGGAGGCGCTGTGCAACAGCACCAACGGCAGGTGTTGGGCCACCGCCGCCACGACACTCTTGCTCCACGCCGTCCAGCTCTTGTCGCGTTGGGCCACCGCCGGCAGCGCCGCCAATGACGCACCGGATGGCGCGCTGGTGGTCCAGGTGTCGGCGTCCTCGACGACGGCGATCTGATCGAACGCCGGCGCGTCAGCCGCAAACGGCACCACCACGTTCAGGCGCTGCCACACCTCGAGGCCGGCCTTGCCGCGCTTCGTGTACTGCACGTTCACCGTCGCGCTGATGCACGGCCGCAGGCTGCTGCCCGCGCCGTAGCGGACCTCGATGCCCGGCGGCACCAGCGGCGCTCCCGCGGTCGATGACGCAACCGCAGCAGCGCCTGACGCAGCAGGAGCCGCTGTGGCGGGCTTTGACGCGCCGGGTGGACTTACGGGTGCCGCCTGCTTGAAACGGCCCACCTCGGCCGCGGTGAGCGGTCCACGCAGGTACGACAGGGCGTAGCGCGTCTGAAACACCGTGGGGGCGCTGGCGTGCACGTTGTGGGCGAAGAAGGCCCGCTTCGGCAACGCCGACAACGCTGCATCCACTGCCGCCGGGTTGAACGCGTGGCCCGTCGCCGAGGCATTGCCCTGCAGGCCCTCGAGCACACGGGCTTTGTCGCGCTCGGTTTGCAGGCGGCCCAGGTACCAAACACCAGCGTTGGCGAGGGCTTTGTAGTCGACGTCGACGGGGTTCTGCGTCGCCAGCACGCAGCCAACGCCAAAGGCGCGCGCCTGCTTCAACAGCGTCATCAGCGGGGCCTTCGACGGCGGCATGGCCACCGGCGGCAGGTAGCCCGCGACCTCGTCCATGTAGAGCAGGGCCCGCAGCGACGACGTGCCCGGCTGTCGACGCGTCCACGCCAACAGCTCGTTGAGCAGCAGCGACACGAAGAACATGCGCAGCTCGTCTGACAGGTGCGACAGCGTCAGGATCGACAGCTTCGGCTTGCCCTGTGGCGTGTAGAGCAGGCGCTCGATGTCGAGGGGTTCGCCCTCGAGAAATCCCTGCAGTGCGGGCGAGGCCAACGCGGTGTTCAAGCGCATCGCGATCTGCCCGCGCATGGCCGGTGGTGTGACGGTGTCGACGGCCATCAGGCCCAGGCGGGCAAACGGCGGGTTTTGGATGTTGGCGAGCAGCTGGCCGAGGTCGGGCGTGCCGGGGCTTTTCCACAGGTCGAGCAGCACGCTGGCGACCAGGACGTGCTCGGGGCTTTGCACGGGATCGCCGTCGATGCCGGCCAACGTGAGCAGGCTGGTGGTCAACGCCACCGCGCGCGCGCGGCGGGCTTCATCGACGTCAGCAGACCCATCATCGGGCGGTGCTGCGAACCCCTGCAGGATCGACAAGCCGCGACCGGTGCGACTGCCGGGGGTGTAGATGGCGCGTTCAACGCCCTGCTCGATCAACGCCGCCCGCGACGGCTCCTGATGCCACTGCGCGAGGCCAGCGGCCATGCCGGCAGCGACGGCAGCGGGGTCTTCGCCGGCGGGCACCCACGGCGCCAGCGACGACGGCTCAAGCTGCGGAAACGTGAGCAGCAAATTGCCGAGGTCGCCTTTGGGGTCGATCACGATCGCGGGGATGCCATCGATCGCGGCTTCTTCGAGCAGCACCGCCCCGAGGCCGGTTTTGCCGCTGCCGGTCATGCCCACAATCACGGCGTGGGTGGTGAGGTGTTTGCTCTCGAGCAGGTAGGGGCGCTCGGTGGCGGGGACGGCCCCCGTCGGGTCGAGGTGACCGCCAAGGTACAGCAGGCCGAGGTGTTCGTACGACGTGGTCATGTGCGCCATCTATCCGAAATACAACGTGAAAACGACGGATTCTCGAGTAGGGGCGCCGATCTCTCGGCGCCC
>JBIKRQ010000087.1:0-19285 GCA_044349155.1 Myxococcota bacterium | reverse complement strand
CCGACGGAAAACGCCGCGACCACAGCTTGTCTTGCCGGTTGCGACGCCAGCCCGACACGACGTCGAAGCCCTTGTCGATTTCGGCGATCAGGCGCGGCACGTCGGCGGGATCGTTTTGCAGGTCGGCGTCGAGAGGGATGATCACGTCACCGGTGGCGTGGTCGAAGCCCGCCACCATCGCGGCGGTTTGGCCGAAGTTGCGACGAAACAGCACCGCCTTGTAGCGGGGGTCGCGCTCGGCCTGCTGCTTCAACAGCGCCGGGGTGCCGTCGCGGCTGCCGTCGTCGACGAGGATGACTTCGAGGTCGTGACCAAGCACGGCTCCCATCGCGTCGATCTCCTCGATGAGCCGAGGGATGTTCGGTTCTTCGTTGAAGCAGGGAACGACGAGGCTGACCTTCATGCCCTCGCCGATAGCACGCCCACGCCGGGGTGCGAGCACCGATGACGTCGTTGTCACCGGACGACATGGCCCGTATCGCCGCAGGCATGCGCGCAGGTCGAGCGATTGCAGGAGCTGTTGGCGGCGCCGTGTTCGCCGTGGCGTTGGCGGATGCGGCCGGCGCTGCGGCAATCGTCGTCGACGTCGCGTTCTTCGTTGGCCTCGTGTGCGGTGGTGTTTTCGCCCTGCGCAAAAACGGCGTGGCGCTGGTGGCGGCCAGCGGCCCGTTGGTGCTTGCGCTCAAGGCTCTCGCCGCGGCCCCCGTCGTCGGCGCCGTTGTCGCCGCGGGCATCGGGATCTGCTGGGCCGCACACCGGCAGCACGAGGCGGCACCATCGCAGCCTCCTGACGCCAAACGCACAGCAGCCGTCGTCGCCTTGCTCACCGTCGTCAGTGGCGTGGTCTACAGCGTGTACAGCGTGACGCGGCATGCCCGCTTCGGCTCGGGCTCGTGGGACTACGGCTGCTACGTGCACAACGCCTGGTTGTTCGCCCACGGCGTGGCGTTCGACGTCGACGCGCGTTCCGCAGTGCTCGGCGACGTTGCGTTTTGGGGCGGCACCAACCACTTCATGCCCTCGTTGATCTTCACAGCCCCTGTGTCGTGGCTGATGGAGGCCACTGGCTCGACGAGCTGGCTGGCGATTTCCCAGGTTGTCGTCGTCGTCGTCGCCGCCATTCCGCTGGCCGTTGCCGCCCACCGTCGTGGGTTGGGCACAGCGCTCACAGCGGCCGTCGTCGCCGCGTGGCTGTTGCATGTGGGCACGCAGGCGGCGCTGCTGTTCGATGTGCACGAAATCGCACCGGCGCCCGCGTTGCTGTTTTCGATCCTCGTCGCTGTCGACGACGCGCCCTCCCGTCGACGTGTGCTGCTGGTGGCGGCGTGTGCGGCACTGCTGGCCGGCACGAAGGAGGGCTCGTGGTTGTACGTCGCCGGCGTGGGCGCGCTGCTTGTCGTGATGCGTCCAGGATGGCGCCGCGTTGGTGCTGCCCTCGTCGTCTGCGGTGTTGTTGGCTTCGTCGTTGTCGTCGGCGTGGTGCAACCCGCACTGCTCGAGCCTGGTGCGTCGATGCTGCACGCGTCGCGCTTTGTCGCCGTCGACGGCAGTGGCTCAGGCATCGGCACAGCCTTGCAATCGTGGGTGCTGCATCCGGGCCAGGCCACGCGCGCGCTGTGGTCACCAGCGGAGAAGCTCGGCACGTTGACGACGTCGTTGGCCGGTTTTGCCGCCCTGCCTGTGTTCTCCGCCGAAGCGCTGCTGCTGGGCTTGCCCAACCTGATCGAGCGGTTTCTCGCCGACAAACGCGAGATGTGGGGGCTGGCGTTTCACTACGGCCTGTACACCGCCGCGTGGCTGGCCTGGGGCACTGTCGACGTGCTCGGCCGCCTGCGCCTCTCGCAACGCCGTCAGCGCGTCGCCGCCATCGTGCTGCTCGCGGGCGTGGTGGCGACGTTCGTTGGCAGCCCGCGCCCACCAGACCTGCTGCATCTGCAGCAGCCCTACTTTGCGAACGCTGACGACGTGGCGCGCTTCGAGCGGGCCCTCGCCGTTGTGCGTGACGACGACACAGTAGTGGCGCAGAACCACTTCCTGCCGCATCTGGCGCTGCGCGAGCACATCTGGCTGCCCGAAGACCGCTTCGTCGAGCGCGCCGACGTGGTGGTGCTCGACACCGCCGCGTCGCCGTGGCCGCGGCGCAAAAACGACATCGTTCGCCTGCAGCAGCGGCTCGCCCGCGATGCGCGATTCAGCACGGCGTTTCAGGAAAAAACGACGTGGGTATTTCGTCGTAACCGCTGAAATCTACGGCAGAAATCCGACCGCTTGCGGTCGAATTCATACTGATATTCATGGGGTTGGCGGCACGCCAACTCCATGAATCAGTCGCGCCACTTGATGGCACAGCCCAAGGACGGGTGCTGCACGGCGGCCACGGGCGTGCCCGCCAGCGTGGCCACGATCGCGTCGCGCAGTTCGTGCTTGCTGACCTGGGCGGGGCGTTTCCAGTTGTCGTCGATGCGGCCCCGGTACACGAGCTTGCCGGCCGCGTCGTACAGGTAGGGGTCGGGGGTGCAGGCAGCGTCGAACGCACGCGCCACGGCCTGCGATTCGTCGACGAGGGAGGCAAACGGATAGGCCTTCGCCTCGGCGCGTGCGCGCAACGCCTCGGGGGCATCGTCGGGGTAGGCGGTCCAGTCGTTGGCGCAGATGAACGTCGTCGTCAGCCCCTGCGCCGACAGCTCGTGGTGCAGGGCTATCAACCGGTCTTCGACGGCCTGCGCGTAGGGGCAGTGGTTGCAGAAAAAGACGACCAGGTTTGCCTTGCCGGTCAGCAGCTCGTCACGTCGACGCACGACGCCGAACACATCGGGGAGGGCGAAGTCGGGGCAGGCCGCACCCAAAGCAGCGGCAGGTGTAGCGACGGGCATGGCTTGTTCTCCGGCGTCAGGTAGCTAACACCAACTACCTCCTTCTTCGCCTGTCGACGAGCGTGCCATGACCCTTCGCCCCCGCCTGACTCCCGACGACCTGCGTGACCTGCTCGCGAGCCGCATTCTCGTGTTCGACGGCGCGATGGGCACGCAGCTGCAGGCGCGCAACCTGTCGGCGGTCGACTTTGGCGGCGAGGCCTTCAACGGCTGCAACGAGAACCTGGTCCGCACGCGCCCCGACGTCATCGGCGACGTCCACCGCGCCTACTACGCCGCGGGGGCCGACATCGTCGAGACCAACTCGTTTGGCAGCACCCCGCTGGTGCTCGACGAGTACGGCCTTGGTGCTGATGCCCTCGAGCTCAACCGCCTCGCGGCACAGATCGCGCGCAACGTGAGCAACGAGTTCACCGACCGGCCCCGCTTCGTCGCCGGCAGCATGGGCCCCACCACGCGCACGTTGTCGGTGACGGGCGGCCTCACCTTCGACGAGTTGGTGAACCACTACGCGGTGCAGGCCGAAGGCTTGTTGCTCGGCGGTGCTGACATCCTGTTGCTCGAAACGAGCATCGACACGCTCAACGTGAAGGCGGGCCTCGTCGGCATCGAACGCGCGGAGCAGAAGCTCAGCGTGCACGTCGCGGTGATGCTCAGCTGCACGATCGAGCCCACCGGCACGATGTTGGCGGGCCAGAGTGCCGAGAGCTTCCACGTGTCGGTGGAGCATGCTGCTCGTCGACGTGGTGGGCTCGTGTCTGTCGGCATCAACTGCGCTACGGGCCCCGACCCGATGTCCGACCACATCCGCGCGTTGTCGTCGGTGTCGCCGCACCCGATCTCGTGCATGCCCAACGCTGGTCTGCCCGACGAAGACGGCAAGTACGGCGAAGACGCGGCGTCGCTCGCGCGCAAACTCGGGCGCTTCTGCGACAACGGCTTCTTGAACATCGTCGGTGGCTGCTGCGGCACCACGCCTGCGCACATCACGGCCCTCGCCGACATGGCTGCTGCGCACAAGCCGCGCCAACCGCTGCACACGCCGCGCGCGATGGTGTCGGGCACTGACTTCCTCGACATGGACGACGTGCGACCGATCATCGTCGGCGAGCGCACCAACGTGATCGGCTCGCGTGCCTTTAAGCGCCTGATCGTCGAGGGCCGCTTCGAAGAAGCCGCCGAAATCGGCCGCAAGCAGGTACGCGGTGGCGCCCACGTCGTCGACGTCTGCCTTGCGAACCCAGATCGCGATGAGCGCGCCGACATCGTCGCGTTCATGGACCACCTTACGAAGAAGGTGAAAGCGCCGCTGATGATCGACTCGACCGACGCCGTCGTCCTCGAGGAAGCGCTCAAGCACACGCAAGGCAAAGCGATCATCAACTCGATCAACCTCGAAGATGGTGTTGAGCGCTTCGACCACGTCGTGCCCTTGCTGCACCGCTATGGCGCTGCCGTCGTCGTTGGCTGCATCGACGAAGACCCTGTGCAGGGCATGGGCGTGAGCCGCGAACGCAAGCTCGCCATTGCTGAGCGCAGCCACGCGCTGTTGACGACGACGTACGGCCTGCCCGAAGGCGACATCATCTTTGACCCGCTCGTGTTTCCGTGTGGCACCGGCGACCAGCAGTACGTGGGCTCGGCCGTCGAGACCATCGAAGGCGTTCGCACCATCAAGAATCGCTTTCCCAAATGCAGGACGATTCTTGGCATCAGCAACGTCAGCTTCGGCTTGCCCGACGCCGGCCGCGAAGCCCTGAACACGGTGTTTCTGCACAAGTGCTTCGAAGCTGGCCTCGACATGGCGATCGTCAACGCCGAGAAGCTCGAACGCATTACACACCTGCCCGTCGATGAAGTCGCGTTGTGCGAGCAGCTGCTGTTCGCCGATGCGCCCAACTACGACGCTGCGGTGGCCGCGTTCTCGACGTACTTCAAGGCCAAGGGGGCCACACCCAAGCGCGCCGGTCGCGACTTGAGCAAGCCCGTTGCTGAGCGCCTTGCCGAGCTGGTGATCGAAGGCAGCAAAGAAGGCCTCGTCGACGATCTCGAAGAGATCCGCCAGACCACCGTGCCCCTCGACATCATCAACGGCCCGCTGATGAAGGGCATGGCCGAGGTCGGTCGGCTCTTTGGTGCGAACCAGCTGATCGTCGCTGAGGTGCTGCAGTCGGCCGAGGTGATGAAGGCCTCGGTCGCCCACCTCGAGCAGTACATGACGAAGGCGCAGGGTGCTGCAAAAGCGAAGATGCTGCTCGCCACCGTCAAAGGCGACGTGCACGACATCGGCAAGAACCTTGTCGACATCATCTTGAGCAACAACGGTTTCGAGGTGATCAACCTCGGCATCAAGGTGCCGCCGCACACGCTCATCGACGCCGTCAAAAAGCATGCGCCCGACTTCATCGGTCTGTCGGGCCTGCTCGTGAAATCAGCGCAGGAGATGGTGGTCACCGCCGACGAATTGCGCGCCGCGGGCATCGACATCCCGATCTTTGTCGGCGGCGCAGCGCTCACCGAACGCTTCACCTACGGGCGCATCGCCAACGCCTACAGCGGCGACGATCGCGTGGGTGGGGTGTTCTACGCGCGCGACGCGATGAGCGGGCTCGACATGGCCAACCGCTTGTTTGACGACGAGCACAAGCCCGCGTTGTTCGCGATGATGCAGACGAAGAAGGCCGAAGCCGCCGCACACGCGGCCCTGCCCGCAACAGCTGTGACGTCGACGATTCCTGCAGCACCAGCCCTCGTAATTCAGCCGATCGCTGAGCCGCCGCGTCCGCCCGATACGCGCTTGCACGTCAAGACCAGCGTGCCCCTCGAGGAGGTGTGGCCCCTCATCAACCCGATGATGTTGTACGCGCGCCATCTCGGCTTGAAGGGCCGCCTCGCCGACCTGATGGCTCAGGGCGACAAGCGGGCCATCGAGCTGCGCGGCATCGTCAAAGGCATTGAAGACGAAGTGCTCGCCGACAACCTGCTCGTCGCGAAATGCGTGTGGCGCTTTGTGCGTGCCGCACGCATCGACAACACCGACACCGTCGTGTTCTCCGACGCCGACAGCGAACTGGGGCGCGTGACGTTCCCGCGGCAACCGATGGGCGACCGTCGGTGCCTGGCCGACCTGCTGCCCGCCGTGTCGTCGGGAATTCGCGATCACGTCGCGTTCTTCGTGACGTCGTGCCAGGGCACGAAAACGCCGATGCGCGCGATGGCCGACACGCTCAAGGAACGCGGCGAATTTTTGAAGATGCACGCGTTGCAGGCGTTGGGGATTGAGACCGCCGAAGCATTGGCCGAGTGGCTGCACCGCTCGATCCGCACGGGCTGGGGTTTCCCCGACGCGCCGACGACGACGCCGCAGGACATCTTCTCGGCCCGCTACCACGGTCGTCGCTACTCGTTTGGCTACCCGGCCTGCCCGAACCTCGAGGACCAGCGCCTGATGTGGTCGATCCTCGAGCCGAACAAGCACATCGGCGTCGAGCTCACCGACGGCTTCATGATGGAGCCCGAAGCCAGCGTGTCGGCGATGGTGTTTCACCACCCGCAGGCCACGTACTTCGATGCGCGCGGTGGCGTGGTCGACGTCGAATAGCCGCTGACGCACAGCGTTGGCTGCCGCGTCGGCATCGCCGCGACGAGGAGGTTTCTCTTCGCGCCCGAATGCCCTAGCCGCCTGCCCGGAGGTGGTTCATGCCCAGGGTGTTTGTTCGATCACTGCTCGTGTCCCTTGTTGCGCTCGCGGCGTCGTCGACGGTGCGCGCTGACGAGGGCATGTGGACCTACAACAACTTCCCGTCTGACAAGGTGCAGGCCGCCTACGGCTTCAAGCCCGATCAGGCGTGGCTCGACAAGGTGCGCCTCGGCAGCGCGCGTCTGGCCCAGGGCTGCTCGGCGAGCTTCGTCTCCAAAGACGGCCTCGTCATGACGAACCACCACTGCGCCCACCACTGCATCGCCGAGCTGTCGACGAAGACCAAGGACCTCGTCAAAAACGGGTTCCTCGCCAAAGACAAAAAGGCCGAGCTGAAGTGCCCCGCGATGGAGGTGAACCAGCTCGTCTCGATCACCGACGTCACCGCGCAAATCAACGCCGCCACCGCGGGCAAGTCGGGCGCTGCGTACTTCGAAGCGCAGAAGGCAGAGCAGGCCAAGATCACGAAGGCCTGCGCCACCTCCGACAGCATCCGCTGCGACGTCGTCACGCTGTACAAGGGCGGCAAGTACGACCTGTACACCTACCGCCGCTACCAGGACGTGCGCCTCGCCTTTGCCCCCGAGCTCGCGATCGCGTTTTTCGGCGGCGACCCCGACAACTTCAACTTCCCCCGCTACGACCTCGACGCCGCGTTCGTGCGCGTCTACGAAAACGGCAAGCCCCTGGTCACGAAGGACTTCCTGCCCTTCGCGAAGACGGCTGCCGCTGCGGGCGATGTCACCTTCGTGTCGGGCCACCCCGGCCACACCAGCCGTGAGTATACGGTTGCAGAACTCGCGTTCGAGCGTGATTTCACGTTGCCGCGCCGCCTGACCCGGATCGCGGAACTGCGCGGAACACTGACACAATTTGGCAAGAAGGGCCCCGAGCAGAAGCGCATCGCCGGTGCCGATTTGTTCTCCATTGAAAACGGCTTCAAGGCCCGCTTCGGCCGCGAGATGGCGTTGATGGACGCGCCGTTTTTCGCCTCGAAGGTGAAGGCCCAGCAGGAGCTGATCGACCGCACCCCCGCCGCACAGCGCCCGGCGTTGCAGAAGGCGATTGCCGAGATTGAAGGCGCCCTCGTCGTCGGACGCGACCTGTGGCCCGCGTACTTCAACGTTGAGCAGGGCTGGGCGTTCTATTCCGACACCTTCGAGCATGCTCGCGCCCTCGTGCGCGCTGCCGACGAGCTCGCCAAGCCCAACGAGACGCGCTTGAAGGAATTCTCCGACGCCGCGTGGCCCGCGACGCGCGAAGAGCTCTTGTCGACGGCCCCCATCTACAAAGACCTCGAGCAGCTCAAGCTCGCGTTTGGTCTCACCAAGCTGCGCGAAACGCTGACCACCGACGACCCGTTTGTGCAGAAGGTCCTTGGCAAGCAGTCGCCCGAGCAGCTCGCCACGGCCCTGCTCAAGAGCAAGCTTGGCACCGTCGCTGAGCGCAAGAAGCTGCTCGATGCGTTGGCCAAGGGCGACCGCACCCTCATCGACAAGAGCACCGATCCGATGATCGTGTTCGCACGCAAAGTCGACCTCGAAGCCCGCGCCGTGCGCAGCCGCTACGAAAACGAAGTCACCGCCGTGATCGACCGCGCCAGCGAGGTCATCGCCAAGGCCCGCTTCGCCGCCTGGGGCACTGCCGTCTACCCCGATGCCACGTTCACGCTGCGCTTGTCGTTCGGCAAGATCGCCGGCTGGAAAGAGCGCGGTGCCGACGTGCCCGCGATGACGTTGATGGGTGGTGCTTTCGATCGCCACACCGGTGCCGACCCCTACGCGCTGCCGCCGACGTGGCTCAAGGCGCGCACGAAGATCAACGCCCAGACCCCGATGAACATCGCCACCACCAACGACATCATCGGCGGCAACTCCGGCTCGCCCGTGGTGAACAAGAACGGCGAAGTCATCGGCCTCATCTTCGACGGCAACATCCACAGCCTCGGCGGCGAGTACGGCTTCAACCCCGACAACAACCGCGCCGTCGCCGTGCACGCCTCGGCCATCGTCGAAGCGCTCCGCAACATCTACGGTGCGGCCAACCTCGCCGACGAGCTGGTCGGCACGCCGTGAACGGCTGACGGTCGTTCGATGCACAAGGCGCCGGTTCTGCCGGCGCTTTCTTTTTCTCGTGCGGTTGACCCGGCGTTGTCGACGACGGACAACACGCCCATGCGCGTCACCGAATACCGCGTCGTTGAAACGAGCGTCGTCACCGACGAGGCCCTCACCCGCATTCTCAACACCGAGACGCGCGCCGGCTGGGTGTACGACGGCATGACCTTTGTGCCGAACGAAGCCAGCAAACGCCCGCGCATGGCCTTTGTGATTTTCACGCGTGAGCGCGACGCCGTCGACGACGGTGACCAGGCCAGCGGCTGACATGCACGCCGACGCGCGCCCCGACCTCACCGTCGCCATCGAGGCCGTCGTGGCCGCCTTCATCGCGGTCACGCCGAGCCTGAGCGGTCTGCAGGCGCGCCACATCCTCGTCGTCGGGCTTGCGGCCCATGGCACGGCGGTCGCGAGCGTGCGGTCGCTCAAGCAGCAGGCTTCGTCGGTGGTCGTCAACGGCGAACGTCGTCACATCGAACTCGGCCTGCGCCCCGACTTCTTTCTCACCGGTGACGCGCCTCGACGTGCCGCGACGCTGATGCACGAGTTGCTGCACCTCGACCCCACCACCCCCGGCGCACTGCTCGAGGCCCACCGCCACGCCGTGCGCAGCCACCGTGAGCATGAACGCGACAGCCAACGCCTCACCCGCGAGGCCCTCGCCCAGCTGCCACCAACCACCACGCTGTGCCTCGCCCACGACGGCGAAGTGCGCTTGCGGCAGTGGCGCAAGCGTCCGGCCGACACCACCGCGCGCCGGCGCTTCACCGACGACGACGTCTTCTTCGGCATCGTTCAGATGCACACGCCAGCCGATCGTCGAGGCGGGTGGTGGTAGTCGCGATGCACCCGGGTCTGCGGGCGTTTCCCGCGGCCATCCACACGTTGCGCACGTCGATGCAGGCGCACGACCGCCGCGAGGCCTGCAGCGCCCTCGCCGGTGCCGTTGGCCTGCCCGCCATCCGTGTCCTCGTCGACGCCCTCGATGACGGCAACAGCGACGTGCGCGCCGCAGCCCTCAACGCCCTCGCGACATCGTCGACTGGACCGCACGCGCTGCGCCTCGTGCACGCCGTGTGTCACCGCCGTGTCGACGTCCGCGTCGCGGCCGCAGGCATCGCCACCCTTGCGCCCGCCCTGCTCGCCGTGGCGCTTGGCGATGCCGACGCCGCCGTCGTCGCCCGCCACACCCTCGGGCAACGCTTGCGCCCCGAGCCCGCGTTGGTGGCTGTGGTGCTGCGCGCGCGCCGAGCCGGGCACCTCGACGACGATGCGGCCTGTGAGCTGCTGTGCGCCGTTGCCTGGCAGCGCAGCCACGACGTGTTCGCGGCCCTGCCCACCGCCGGCACGTACCGCGTGGATGCCCCGCACCTCATCGGCGACGACCCGCTCATCGACCTGATCACGCTCGCGGCGAAGCACGATGCCCTGTGCGCGGCGTTCGTCGCCGGAGTGCACCCCGGCATGGTTCGCGGTGCGATCGACGAACCGGCGCGACTTCGGTTCGCGGCGTGCGTGGCGTTGCTGGTGCCTGCTGGCGTGCCCACAGCACTCCTTGCCATCGCTGCGTCGGCAGACCCACGCGTGTTGGCGATCACGTCGGCCGACGACGCCCGCGCCGCCGCCGTGCAGCTGGTTCACTCCGGCGTCGCACACCACAGCGCGGTGTTCGCCGCGGTGGCGTTGCCGTCGTCGGTGGCGGATCTCGCGCAACGCGCCGGACTTCTGCGTTTGTGTCGTGAAACGCCCTACCTCGAGCTGCTGCGCGCCATCGACGTCGACACCATCGCCAATGCCTGGCGCGACACCGTCGTGCCAGCACTCGTCGCGCTGCCGCCCACCAACGCCGACGACCGCGCCGCGCTCGCCACCCTGCTGCACCGCCTCGTCGACGGCATGTCCGTCGAAAACGCCGCGCTGCTGCTGCTCACCTCGGCCGACCCGCACCCCGTGCTCGCGTGGGCAAGGAGCGAAGCCGATGCGGTCACACTCTTTCGCGCAGCGCTGATCGTCGACGACGGCGCGGTCCGCGAAGCGGGCGCGGCCGCCGCCGTGCTCGAAATGCGACACGAGCGCGCCTTCACCCTGCTGGCTCGTCGACTGGGCAGCGCGTTGCCCGCAGCAGTCGCCGCGGCACTCACCATCGACGTCGACAGCGCCCGAACACGACTGTCCCTGCGCGTGCTGTGCACCGAGGCCCACATCGAGCAGCTCGCCCACGCCGCCGAGCACGCACCTCACACGGTTGAGCGGATTGTGGCGCACCTCCCCGCCGCGTTCGACGTCGACAGCGCGCCTGCTGGCGTTTTGCGTACTGCGCTCGCGCAACGGGCAGAGGCGCTGCACGTGCGAGAGCTGACCGACACCGAAGTCGCAGCGCTCACGGCGGCTTCCGACATCGCGGCGGCAACGTGGGCGTGTGTGCGCGGCCGACGTCGTCATGGGGTTGTGCCGCTGCTGGCCTCGGTGTCTGCGTCCGCCGATGCGGCGTGTGCGTTGCTCTCGTCGTACGACGCCATCCACGACGTCGCCGCAACGCTTGCATGCCTGCCGACAGCCACCGAGATCGTTGTGCAGTTGCGGCCGCACATCGCCACGCTCCCACTCGCGGGCTTGTGCGCGGTCGTCGTCGCCGAGGCCGACGAGGGCACAGACACCACCGAAGCCCTGCGCGCCTTGCGCCTCGAGGTGCAGGCAACACCAGGTGGGCTGCGCGGACTGCTCACGCTCGCAGGTGCTCTGCCGGGACCGGTGGGCGGGCTTTTGGTCGATGCAGCACACCACCTCGCCGTCGACGATCGCAGCCTGATCAGCGATCGCGTGATCGATGCCGCCTGCCGTGCGCAGAGCACCGCGAGCGAAACCGCGGCCGCCGCGTTTCAGCGCTTTCTCGCCTTGTTCGCACCGCCCGTGGCGTCGGAAGATCACGCCGTTGTCGACGACGAACTGGCTTGCGTCTTCGGCGCCGACACCCCTGCGTTTCAGCGCTGGCTTGCCTCGCACACACCGGCATCACTGCTGCCCATCATCGAGGTGTTGCTGGCCCACGGCGACGTGCCTCCGGCGCACCTCGTCGAGATTGTCCGCGCGTGTGGGCACCCGCAGGCCACCACCGCGGCACTGGAACACACGCACGATCCCGACGCACAGGCGGCACTGCTGCGCTTGCTCCCGTCGTCGTCGTCTGCAGCGTTGGCGGCCTTGCAAGCGGCGGCAGAGTGGGGTGCTCGCAGCAGTTTGGCGCTCGTGGGTCGGCCCATCGCGGTCAGCTACGTCGGCGACACGCTTGGCTTCACGCGCATTGGCTCGTCGAGCATTCACATCAACCCGTTGCCGTTGCTGCTGGGTGAGCGTCGTGGCGACGACATCGTTCGCGGCTTGATCGCCCACGAGCTTGGTCACCACCGCTACCACGGCGCGCCCGACGACCTGAAGGTGTGGCAGCAGGCGCAGCGCGAGCAGTTGGGTGCGCTGTTGAACCTCGTCGCTGACGAGCACCTCGAGCGGAATCTGCGTGCGTTGTCGTCGTCGCGCTACGGCGATCGCCTGCAGGCATTGGCAGCGTGGGCGTTTCAGCACCGTCGCAAGGAGATGTCGTTGTCGTCGGTGTTGGCGGGCCTTGGTCCACGCGCGGCGGCGGTCCTTGTTGGCGCCACCATCGGTGTCGCTCGCGATCCGAACAACATCGTCGTCGACGTGGGCGGGCTTGTCGCGCGGCTGCAGCGGACGTCGCCGTTTGCGCGGTTCATGCACGCGCTGCGCCTGGGCAAAGGCGCACACCACGATGCCGTCGTCGAGCGCGCCCTCACGCTGTGCCGCGGCCCGCACTTTCGTCGTCTGCGCCTGTCGGGTCTGTTGCAGATCGCGCGCCGGCTCCGCGACCTCTTTCACGACGACAAAGCCCTGCCCGAGCTGCTCGACCTGCACGCGCTCACCAGTGCCTCCGCGCACGAACTCGCTGCCGGCGGCGTGCCGCTCGACGAGCTGCAGCGTCATGGGGCGAGCACCAGCGCGCGCGAGCACACCACACGTCCGGGCCCGCGACCGCACGCTGTCGTCGACACCGCGGTGTTCAGCCCCATCACGCACATCGAGCGCGTGCCGTTTGATGGTGCGGCAGCTCGACGGCAGGTGGTTGCTGCCGCGCGTGGGGCACAGTTGTTGCGGCACACGTTGCAGCGGCTGGGCGAGCAGCACCACGTCGTCAAACACCGCGCGCAGGGGCAGCGGCTCGATCGCAGCCAACTGGGTCGTCAGGTCATTTTGCGCGATCCGCGAATGCTCACCGCGCGAACCTCGGCACGCCTGGCCAACGTCGCCATCGTCGTGCTCATCGACTGCTCGGGCTCAATGGCAGGTGCGCGTTTGCAGCGCGCACAGCGCTTTGCGGCAACAGTGGCGGCGGCGGCACTCAGCGTGCGTGGCGTCGACGTGCGCTTCGCGGGCTTCACCGACACCACCATTTTTGACGCGGGCACCGCCGAGCGTTGTGCGATCGCCGGCCTCGTCGCCAACGGCGGCAACAACGACGCTGCGGCCCTCTCCTGGGCCACCGACGTGGTGCTGCGGCTGCCGCGCCAACAACGGTTGATCGTCATGGTCAGCGACGACGCGCCCACGGAATGCTCGCCCGCTGCGGTGCGCCACGTCGTCAACCGCGCCACGGCCCGTGGCATCTGGTGTTTGCAGGTGGCCGTGGCACCGATCGGCGAGGTGTGTTTTCCGCGCCACCTGCTGCTCGACGGCGACGACGTCGATGCGGCCGCGCGTCGCTTTGCCGAGGTGCTCGCCCGTGGCGTGATCGAGCAGCGCACCCATGCAGCACCGCACTTCGTTGCCGACGAATCCATCAACACTTCTGCTCACAGTGACGACGAGGACCAGCCATGACCGGCAAGCTCAAGGTCGAAGACCTGCGCATCGGTGGCGTGCACGAAGCCACCTTCTACCCAAACCCCGTCGACGACGCGGGCTTCCGTTTTCGCGCCACCCACCTCGACGGGCAGCGTGCCCCCAAGGTGGTGCTCTGCGACGACGCGCGCATTCCTGCAGGCACGCCCTGTCAGGTGCGCATCACGTCGATCACGCGGCCCGAGCGCAACGATCGCGGCGTCGTCGAGGTCGAATTCGTCAAGGCGCTGCCGTTTCGTCTCGAGGGTGTGTGGCTTGATCCGATCGTCAGCAAGAAGCTGCAGATCCTCCTCGAGAGCGGCCTCAACGTGCTGCTCGACGGGCCCCAGGGCTGCGGCAAGACCGTTGTCGCCCGCGCCATCGCCACCGCCCTCGGCCTCGACTTCGTCTTCTTCAACTGCTCCGCCGTCGTCGACGCCACCGACTTCATGGCGACGGTACAGGTGCGTGCATCGTCGTCGGGCGCCCCCGTCACCGACTTCGTCAAGACCGAGCTGTTGTTGGCCCTTGAGCGTGCAGCCCTTGAGCCCGAGCGGCGCGTGCTCGTGTTTCTCGACGAGCTCAACCGTTGTCAGGAGACCGCGCGCAACGTGTTGATGCCCGCCCTCGACGCCACGCGCCGCGTGTTCAACCCGATCACCAACGCGTTTTTGCCCATCCCGGCGAACGTGCAGTTCATCGCGGCGGTGAACCGCGGCACCGAGTTCTCGGGCACGTTCGGCATCGACGCAGCACAGCTCGATCGCTTTGCCCCCATCCAGATGACCTACCCGCCGCCCGTCGAGGAAGCGCGCCTGCTCAGCTCGCGGCACCCGGAGTTGTCGTCGTCGTTGATCACCACCGTCGTCAACGTCGCCGACCGCATTCGCCAAAGCCCCGAGTTGTCGGCGGGCCTGTCGGTGCGCGCCACCGACGAGGTGTGCATCATGCTCAAGCACCCTCTCCTCGAGGGACAGCAGGAAGCGATGCTCCCCGAGCTGTTGAAGAGCAGCTTCTGCGGCCGCTTCAGCGGCCGCCACGTCGACGCCGGCAGCGACGCGGGCGTGGTCTGGGCCATCGTCTGCGACGCCTTGAACCTCGACCACTGACGACGTGACGTCGTCAACGACCGAGGGCGGCCATGTCCTCGTCGTAGCTGCGGCGTCGACGTTCATCGGCGAACACAAACAGGCCTTCTTCGATGATCGTCCACAGCTCGCGCGCTGCCGAGTTCGCCGGCCCAAGGCGTGCCGTCGCCAACGCTTCGCGGCCGATCTCTTCGTTCAGCACGCGCAAACGCTGCAGCATGTCGAACGACGACGTCGACGACGGCAGCTCCAGCAGCCGGTAGATGCTCGAGCCACGCGCACGCATCAGCAGCGCCACCACGCGGTGCACCGTGGCCTCGTCGACAGCACCACCGACCACCGACGACTTCACCGCCCGCGGTAACGACTTC
Source organism: Myxococcota bacterium (assembly GCA_044349155.1). GTDB lineage: Bacteria > Myxococcota > UBA727 > UBA727 > VGSZ01 > VGSZ01. The sequence continues at coordinate 4,246 of JBIKRQ010000087.1, read as the reverse complement.
GATCCAATGGCGGGGTCCGACGGCAACTGCAGCAACCCCGCGAGCCACATGCCGAACACTTCGCCCTTGTCGACGACGGCCGCAGCGTCGACGGTCAGGTGCTGCTGCTCGAGCAAACGCTGCGGCAACACCGACGCCGGACGCACGCGCGCGAAGGCCACAAGCCCGCTGTCGAAGTCGGCGGTCCGCAACAACGCTTCGCGGCCAAAGCGCGCCACAAACTGCGAGGCCAATGTCTGCTGCTGCGGCTCAAGCCCAACGGTGAGCACGACCTCGACGAGGTCGACGATCCCCACGGCCAGCGCCGAGGCGACGTCAACACCGTCGGCAAACGTCACGCGGCCGGTCATGTGCAGCGCGCGTCGCACCCGTGAACGGGCTTGCGCCTCGACGAGCTGCAGCGCCTCAGCACCCGCCACGTACCCCAGCGCCAGCATTGCTTCGATCACGCGTTCGTTGCGTTCGCGCAGCCGCTGCTCGAGCACCAACACCTGTTCCTGCGTGAGGCGGCCCTGGTTCAACAACCACTGCCCCAACGCGTGCTCCGGCACGTTCTCGCTCGCGCCAACGACCACGCCGTTCAAAAACGCCAGCTTCAGTTCGCGCGTGCCGTCGGTGAAGCACACCAGCCCATCGAAGCGCCGCCGCGACGTCGCCAACAACAGCCGCGCCACGGCGATCGGTCCGTCCACTTCCACCGACGGGGGCGAGCCAACCCCAGCAACGGGGCGGGGGGGCGTCGACAACGGTGCCGTCGCCAGCGGCGCCAGGGGCGCGCCAATCGCTTCGCGGTGACGTCGGGCCAGGCTGACCAGGGTGTCGCGCAGTTCGGCCAACACGAAGGGTTTGGCGAAGAAGGCGTCCATGCCGCTGTTGAGCGCGTCGCTCTTGGCGCGGTTGCCGCGAAACGCCGCCGACATCATCGCAATGCCAACGCGTCGCCCCGCCGCCGTGGCGCGGATGGCCTGTGCCACCTGGTAGCCGGTTTTGCCGGGCAACAAGCCGTCGGTGAGCACAACGTCGAAGGGTGCTTTCGTCGACGCCGCACTGTTGAACGCCTGGATGGCCACCGCCCCGTCAACGACGTGGGTCACCTCAAAGCCCTGACGCGCCAGATAGCGCTGCAGCAGCTGACTGATTTCCGCGTCGTCTTCAACGAGCAGCAAGTTCATGCGTCGAGCGTAACAGCGCGCAGCAACCGCGGTTGTCGCCCCGATGGCCCTGCGCGATTTTGAGTCGACGTCAAAGCACCGACGCGGCGCTCGATCGTTGACGCCGTGGACGGCTCAAGGTGTGGACTTCGGCGGTGCTGTGGACTTCTTGTCCTCTTGCTCGATCGCGAAGCGCACCAGTGTTTTGACGGCGTCGTTTCGGCGCACGTTGCCCAACAGCAGCTTGAGGTCTTCGTAGACAGTGGGGTCGTTGAGCAACGCGCCCACCGTGCCCTTGCCGCGCTTCACGTCGGCCACGATGGTTTTCACGTCGCCGGTGATTGCTTTGACGTCGGCGGCAGCGCCGTTGAACGACGTCATGATTTCGCCCTTGTCGTTTTCGTACAGCAGGTTGTGCACGAGGCTGTCGTTGGTGCGGATGTCGGTGGCGACCTGCGTGACCTCGGCGATCAGCTTGCGCGCATCAGCAATCGTGGCTTCGCCCTGGTCGCCGTAGATGAGTTCGTGCACGAGGGACTTGTTGGTGCGCACGTCGGCGAGAATGCCGTCGACCTTGACGAGCCCTTCCTTCACCGACTTCGTCGAGTCCTTGATGTTGCCGACGATGTCTTTGTACTGCTGGCCGGTACCGCGATCGAAAATCAGCTGGTGCACGAGGCCGTCGCCGTGCTCGATCTCGTCGGCAATGTCTTGAATCGACTGCATCGCGGCGACGATGGTTTGCTCGCCACCTGCTTTGCGAAAGCCGTCGAGCAAGGCGCGAATGCTCTCGGTCGAGGCGTTCACGTTGTCGATGATTTCGCCCGTCGACGACAACACCGCCGCGACGTCGACACCTTCGTCAGAGGGCAGCATGCCGCCGTCGACCACCGGCGGCTTCGACAACGAGCCCATCGAGATGTCGATGAACTTGTCGCCAAACAAACCATCGGTTTGCACGTGGGCCACGGAGTCGCCGCGAATGCGCTCGAGGTATTCCGCCGACACCCGCATGTCGACGGTGATCATGCGCGCGGTGCCATCGCCGACCTGCAGCTTGGCGCCGGGGTTTGCGTCTTTCAGCACCTTGATGGTGATGCTTTCGATCTTCGAAAACGCGACCTTGCCAACCGCGACACCGTCTTCGCCGCGCAGATGCACCAGCACGCGTTCGCGCGACTTCTGCCCATGCGAATCAAGTCCAACGACCTCGACAGAGGCTTCGAGCTTCTCGTCGGGATCGTTGGCGATCAGCGAGATGGTGACAGGGTCGGTGAAGTCGCTCTTCACGAGCGCCAACGGGTGGCTGAGCAACGCATTGGCCTCGGGCAGCTTCACCTCGCCGAGGTCGATCGGCTTCACCACAGCGACGTCGGCCGACGGATCGAGTTCGGGCAGCTCAATCTTGCTGACGATGCCTACGCTGATGCCAGCGAGGCGCACCTGGCCGCCCACCTTCAGCCCGACGACGTTGGAGAACCGCGACTTCAGGTGCACCGACTTTTCCCAGAGCTTGCGCTCCTGGCCGATGACGAACAGCGACAGGAAAGTCGCGAGGATGCCGAGGGCAACGAAGATGCCCACCTTGACGTCAGTGCTGCGTTGAACTTTGGCCATACGGCTCGCAACGTAGCCCACGACGGGGTCGCGCGCACGGTCGATGATCAAACAGCGGAGCTGATGATGGCTCAGCGCTGCTGACGAACAGCCTCGAACACGACGACGGCGGCCACCTGCGACAGGTTCAGCGAACGAATGCCGGGGCGCTGCGGCAGCGTGAGCACGCGGTCACGGTGGCGCTGCACGACGTCGTCCTGCACCGATGCCTTCTCGGGCCCCAGCACAATCACGTCGCCACGACGAAGCGGCACGTCCCACGGCGTGTGCTGCCCACCAACCTCGACGATCCACGGCACCTGCCCCAGCAGCGCCAGGCACGCGTCGAGGCTCGTGTGAAAGTGCACCCGCGCGCGCGGCCAGTAGTCGAGGCCGGCGCGCCACATCGCGCGGTCGCCGGGGTCGAGGTCCGAGGCGCACACATGCAAGGCGGCCCCGACGGCAGCGCACAACCGCACACATGCACCGACATTGCCGGCAATCGCGGGCCGGTCGAGCACGACGTGGAGCGTGGGCGTGGCGAGCAGTTCGGCGGCGTCAACGTCTGCTGCGCTGCTAGGGTCCGTCTCGTGCGTCATTCGAAATCCGCTCGCCTGTCGTTGTTGCTCACCGCTGCGTGGCTCGCGGTCATCGTGGTCGACGGCTGCACGTGCGGCAAGGCCGATGAGCCCGAGCCCCTCAAGGTCACCCGCCCCCTCGACGAGCTGGTGCGTCGCCGCGTGCCCGACTCCGAGCTGATTTTGGCGCTGCCCAAGGGCTGGCTCGTCGAGATGCCCGACCCCGGCCCGCAACCGCCACCGCCACCACCGGGCACGCCCATCGAGCTTCATACCCGTGTGCTGCTGCAAGCCCGCCCCGGCACGCCGGCCCCCGGCATGTTGGTGGTGCCGCAGCTGCTCGTCCTCGAGGATCCGTGGCTGCCCGTGGGCACCACCGGCGTCGACTACCTCGTCGCCCAGCGCGCCGCGAACCAGGCCGTCATCGGCAGCAACATCCGCCACGTCGACGCCGAGCCCTCTCGTCGTGAAGGCCGGCCCACCTACCACATCCGCGACGAGTGGACCGTGCAAGCCGGCGGCAACAGCCGCGAAGTCTCGCAAGAAGCGCTGTTGATCCTCGACGACGCCACCATGCCCGGCGGCGGCGCTGGCGTGCACGGCTACACCGTCGTCATCACGCTCGAGAAAAAGGAGTTCGCCACCATGCAGCCGCTGGTGCGCGAGATCATCGCCTCTGTCCGCTTCGAGCCTCGTCACGCGGCCAACCGACCGGCGCCCTGACGTCTGCACGTGCCGTTGCGCAGGGCGGTTTCGGCCGCTACCCGTGTCGCAGTGTCACTGGCAGGCTGCTGAAAAACGGCTTTGCGTTTTTCAGAGCCTGCGAGATCTTGATCCGGCCTCGTCGGAGACGAGGCCAGAGTGATGGAGCAGGTTGCTGAAAAAGCCCGAAGCGGGCTTTTTCAGCAACCTGCTCGGTGA
>JBIKRQ010000435.1:0-5209 GCA_044349155.1 Myxococcota bacterium | reverse complement strand
GCTGTCTGCCTTGGCCATCGCCGCGTTTGATGGCACCACACGGCATGCTCGTCGACACCCACTGCCACATCGAAGGCGACCGTTTTGACGACGACCGCCACGCCGTCTTGCAACGCGCCCGCGCCGCCGGGGTACGCGCCATGGTCAACGTGGGCTGCGACATGCGCAGCAGCCGCCGCAGCCTCGATCTGGCCCGCACGCACGCCGACGTGTTCGCCGCTGTGGGCGTGCACCCGCACGATGCGAAAGACGCGCCCGCTGGTTTTGACGACGAGCTCGTCGAGATGTGCCGCGATCCCCGCTGTGTCGCCGTGGGCGAATGCGGCCTCGACTACCACTACGACCACTCGCCCCGCGACGTGCAGAAGGTGATCTTCGCGCGCCAGATCGCTGCGGCCCGCACGGCGAAGAAGCCGCTGGTGCTGCACATCCGCAATGGTGCAGTTGATGCGCCCGCGTTCACCGATGCCCTCGACATCTTGAAGGCCGAAGGCGCTCGCGACGTGGGGGGCGTGTTTCACTGCTTCACCGGCACCGTCGACGAAGCGCGCGCGGGCCTCGATCTGGGGTTCGTGTTGTCGTTTCCCGGGGTGGTCACGTTCAAGAACAACGGCCAGCTCACCGAGGTCGCGAAGCTCGTGCCGGCAGACCGCTTTGTCGTCGAGACCGACGCGCCGTTTATGGCCCCCATGCCGTGCCGCGGCAAACGCAACGAGCCCGCGTGGGTGGCGCACACCGCGGCGTTTATCGCGGGCATTCGCGGCGAGTCCGTCGACGACGTGTACGCCGCCACCGGTGCCACGGCCGTCAAGCTGTTCGGTTTGCAGGGCGTGTGATCCCAGTTCGGCTTGATTTCGGGCGCTCCGCGCCCGAATAGTATTGATTATTCAAACACTTGGCGGAGCGCCAAGTGTTTGAATCTGCTTCGTGCCTCAGCGGCATCAAGCCGAACCGGGATCGTACTTTGCCCTCGCGGGCGCCCGATTTCCGCTGCGCTCCGCTCGCGCCAGAGCCGGCAGGTAGAGCTCATGGCGGATGAGCGCTGGTTGTCGTCGTGCGCCCGTGAACGCTGGTAGGCTGCGGCCATGATCCTCGCTCTTGCGTTGGCATGTGCAGCTCAAACGTCGGCACCCGAGGCGCCTTCGTCGACGACGGCGGTGCTGGTCGAGGCCACCGCCACGCTCGATCCGAGTGCCGCTCCAGAAGCTGAGCCGCTGCCGCCGCTGCCTTCCGACGACGACCTGCGCCTGCTCGCTGCCGACGACATCGGCGTGGCGCGCAGCCCCCTGCGTCGTGCCGCACGCACCGCTCCGTCGGGCGCCACCCGCGCACTCGCCGTGCGCCTGCTCGCCACCAACGACGCCTCGCTGGCCACTGCGCGTATTTGCGCGCGCACCTTGCGCCTCGACGTCGACGTCGAAGCCCGTCGCGCCGCAGCCGAATGCCTGGGCCGGTTGGGGCCAAAGCTCAGCGGGCCGCAAACGCCGCAGCTGTTGGCAGCACTCAACGATCCAGCGATCGACGTCGTCACCATGGCTGGTTGGGCGTTGTCGAACGTGGGCGATGCCGCCGCGGTGGGCCCGTTGGCCGAGCGGATCAGCCACCCCGATGTGCGCGTGGGCCGCCTGTTTCATGGCTACAGCGAGCGCCTGCGCGATCGCTTGAACCTGCGCTATGGCGCCGACATCACGCCGGGTTCAGCGTCGGCCCCCACGTCGGTGCCGCCGGGTGGTGTGCTCGCGTTTGGTGCCAACAACCTCGATGCCGCGGCGTCGACGGCGTGGCTCGGCATCTACGGCGCGATGGTGGGCTGGCTCGAGGGCCCGCTGGTCGTTGCGGCGCACGGCGGCACGGCTGGCGGCGATGCGGCACCGCTCGCGGCGCTGGGTGTTGGCGCCATCACGGGGGCGGCCATGAGTGCCTACGGCTTCGCGCGCGCGCCGCACCTGCCGTTGGCCCACACCGTCGTGCAGTTCGGCACCTTCGGCACGTTGGCGGGGTACGGGGCAGGGCAGTTGGCGAAAAACGGCGCGCCGGCCGGCGTGTTGTCGGCCGACGCGGCGGTGCTCGGCACGCTGTTGGGCACGGGCGTGGGCATGATCCTCGTCGAGACCGCCCCGCCGTCGATGGGGGCGCTCGCGGCGGGCATGACTGCAGCGGTGGGCGTGGGTGCTGCGGGCGCCACGTTGACGGCTGCCAACGGCGACGCCTTCGACAAGAGCCTGGGGGCGCTGCTGTTTGCCGGGTCGGTCGCGGGTGCTGGCACCACGTTGCTGTTGGGCCAGCAGGACATCGGCTTGTTCCCCGTTGTGGGGGCGGCGGCGGGCTTCGGCGTCGGCGCTGGCGCGGGCATCGTCGTGGCGTCGTCGGCGGCGGGCTCGGGCTTCACGGACCAGTCGGGCTGGATCGTCGTGGCGGGCATGCTGGCAGGCGCTGCTGGTGGGGGCGTGTTGGCGGCGCAGTTGCCCGGCGACCTCGACCCGCTGCTCAGCGGCAGGCTCAAGCTGAACGCGCCTTCGTTGGCCGTGCTGCCGGCGTTGGGCGGCAACACGCAGCCGGCGGCGGTGGCGATGCTCAGCGGCGCGTTTTGACGAACGCACACTCAGCACTCCTGCCGACGTGCTAGCCCCGACGGCATGGACACCATCGTCTTTGTTCTGAGCGCCGTGATTCTGCTGTTGCTGTCGGGCTTGCGCGTCGCGCAGGAGTACGAGCGCGCTGTGGTGTTTCGGCTGGGGCGGTCGATGGGGACTCGCGGACCCGGTTTGTATTGGTTGATCCCGCTGGGGATCGAACGCCAACGTACGGTTGATATGCGCGTGCTCACCGTTTCGGCCGAGCAGCAGGAGACCATCACCCGCGATAGCGTGACCATCAAGGTGAATGCTGTTTTGTGGTACAAGATTCTCGATGCCGAGAAGTCGATTATCGCCGTGAACGACTCGCAGCAGGCGGTGTACCAGCTCGCCCTGACCAGCTTACGGAATATCATTGGTCAGCACGATCTCGACGAGGTGCTGCAGGAGCGCGACAAGATCAACACCCTGCTGCGTGCTGGCATCGCCCCGTCGACGATGGCCTGGGGTCTGGAGATCGAGCGCTTCGAAATGAAGGACGTCGAACTGCCCGAAGCCATGCAGCATGTGATGGCCATGCAGGCCGAAGCGATTCGTGAGAAGCGCGCGCGCATTATCAAGGCCGAAGCAGAACTGGAAGCGTCGCAGAAACTCGGCAGTGCCGCAGCAATTATGGCCGCGAACCCGGCGGCTTTGGAGTTGCGCCGCATGCAAATGCTGGCCGAGATTGGTGCCGAGAACAACAGTACAACGGTACTGATGATCCCGTCCGACTTTGTCAGCCTGGCCAAGAGCCTGTCCGAATACGTGTCGGAGCAGCAGCAAAAGAAGTCTTGATGCCGCTGCTCATCGACGAGCGTGGTCAGCGCGCCTGCTGCTCCAGCCAGGTGGCCAGTGCTGCGTGCCCGTGCTCGCGGGCGGCTTCTTGCGCGGTGCAGCCATCCCACTCCGACACGACGTCGAGCGACGCGCCAGCGGCAATCAGGCGTTCGCAGACGGCGCGATGGCCGACCTCGGCGGCGGCGATCAGCACCGTCGTGCCGAACTCGTTGTGTTGGTAGTCGAGGTCGAGGTCGTAGCCGAGCCATTCCTCGAGCTCGGCGAGGTTGCCAGTGCGCGCTGCCTGGTAGAGCGCTTTCCAGTTGCCGCCAGCAGTTTGGGCCATGGTGTCCTCCTTGTTCAGCGTGACTTCAACTGCGCCAACACCGCGCGGCGGCGCTGAATCATCTCGTCGTCGAACCAGCACTCGGTGAAAATCCGGCGTGATTCCGTTGCCTTGGCGCGTGCCCATGTGATGGCACTGTGGCGCAGGTCGAGCTTGGTTTTGCTCAACGCGCGCGCACCGAGTTCGCGGTAGCTGCGGGCGCGGTCGGTGGCCGCGGCGATCACGTCGGCAGCGAGTTCGTCGACAATCGCTCTGTCGAGGGCTTCGGCCTGGTTGAAGCGGCGTGCCCGCATCAGCGCTTCGACGTGCACGTCGGTGCGCAGGCTGTAGCGCGCAATCTCAAGCGCCCCCGACGGAAACGGCAGTCCGAGCGCCACCTCGTTCAGGCCAATCTCAAAGCGGCCCTGCAGGGGAGCGACGCGCTCGTCGCAGGCCAGCGCCAACACCGCTCCACCGGCGATGGCCGGACCCGTGAGCGCTGCAATCACGGGCGCGCGAAACGAGAACAGCTGCAGAAACACCGTCTCGAACAGGTCGACCCAGTCGGCGACGGCGGGGCGGTCCATCGCATCGCCCTCGGCAAGGTCGAGGCCGCCGCAGAACACGCCTGGCTTGCCCGCGAGCACCAGGGCTTTAGCGGTGGGCGCATCCAGGCTGCCGAGCATTTGTTCGGCCTGGTAGAGCGCTTTGGCGAGGCCCTTGAGCGTTGCCGGCGACAACGCGTTGCCGCGCGGCGCCTGCATCGTGAGGGTGATGACCTCGTCGACAAGGCTGAGGGAGAAGGCTTCGGTCGCTGGCGTCGCGGTAGTCATGGGCGCAGACATAGCAGCCGACGGTTCAGCCGGCGACGGCCTCGGCGGGTTCGGCTTCTTCCGCCGCTGCCGCGGCACCACGACGACGAGGGGCTGCACCCTTGCCGCCAGCGGCGACGTTGAGGGCGATGACCGCTTCGTACACCTGCTTGAGCACCACACGGCGCGGGACGTCGACCGTGGGGATGGGCGTGCCGATGTCGATGCGGATGGTGCCGGGGCGCGCGCCGAGTTGATCGGGGGCCAGCACCTCGCGCGCCCCGTGGATCGACAGCGGGATGATCGGCAGCCCCGCCTGCTGCGCGAGCAACAACGCACCGGGCTTGAAGGGCGCGATTTCACCCGTGCGCGTGCGCGTGCCTTCAGCGAAGGCGACGACGGCGGCGTTGTCGGCGAGGGCGCTGTTGGTGCGGTCTTGAATGCGGCTCAGCGCGGCCAACGGGTTTTTGCGATCGATGCCGATCATGCCCGCGACCTTCATGTAGCGGCCGAGGAACGGCACGTTGAGCAGCTCCTCTTTGGCGATGAAGCGCAGGTTGATGGGCAGGCCCGCCTGCAAGGCCGGGATGTCGACCATCGACTGGTGGTTGGCGACGATGACGTAGGGCTTGGACCAGTCGATGTTTTCGGCCCCGCGCACGTCGAGCTTGACGTTG
>JBIKRQ010000085.1:0-19449 GCA_044349155.1 Myxococcota bacterium | reverse complement strand
CGTCGTGAGCAGCGCCAGATCGTCGTCGTCGTAGGCGTTGGTGCCGAAGTCGAGGGCGTTGTCGACGAACGACGGGGTCGCCGCCACCAACAACGCGTCGAGTGCTGGGCAGGCATCGATGGCGCCAAAGCCCGGCGCCGGGCCTTCTTCGCCTTCGCCCTCGCCCTCGCCCTCGCCTTCGCCCTCGCCCTCGCCCTCGCCCTCGCCCTCGCCCTCGCCTTCACCCTCGCCTTCGCCTTCGCCCTCGCCTTCGCCCTCGCCTTCGCCTTCGCCCGTGTTTGCCGGCGGGCAGGCGGTCAGGGTGGCAACGACGACGGCGAGGGAGGTGAGCAGGAGACGGCGCATGCCCGAAACGCTGCCAGCGCAGGCCGGGCTGTCAACGCGCCGGGTCAAAGCCAGTGGGCTTGATCTGGCTTGTTGGGCGCTGATCTGCGGGCCAGATCCGGGCGACGAAACCAGCGGTTCCACGTCGACATCGCAGGCTTTTCCGCTTGGTCCGCTGCACGGATTTTCAGGGTCGTGCGGCGGTATGGGTGTAGGCAGGGTGGTGATGGTGCTTCCCCTGCACGCCGATTTGGGTGTAGAGAACATGTGTTCAGGCCATCCGGCCGACCACGACGCAAGGAGCTTCACGATGTCGAACGCCAACGATCGCGCCACCGAGATGACCCGCAAGGACAAGGAGAAGGTCCTCGAAGCCGCGGTCCAAAACATCGAGAAGCAGTTCGGCAAGGGCAGCCTGATGCGCCTGGGCAGCGGCGAAACGCTGTCGGACGGTGTCGAAAGCATCCCCACGGGCAGCCTCAGCCTCGACATCGCCGTGGGCATTGGCGGTCTGCCGCGCGGCCGCGTCATCGAAATCTACGGGCCAGAGTCGTCGGGTAAAACCACCCTCACCCTGCACGCGATCGCGGAAGCGCAGAAGAAGGGCGGTATTGCCGCGTTCATCGACGCCGAGCACGCCCTCGACATCAACTACGCCCGCCGCCTCGGCGTGAAAACCGACGACCTGCTCATCAGCCAGCCCGACACCGGCGAGCAGGCCCTCGAAATCGCCGAAATGCTGGTGCGCTCGGGTGCCATCGACATCCTCGTCATCGACTCGGTGGCGGCCCTGGTGCCCAAGGCCGAAATCGACGGCGAAATGGGCGACTCGTTGCCCGGTTTGCACGCCCGCCTCATGAGCCAGGCGCTGCGCAAGCTCACGGGCAGCATCAGCCGCTCGGGCTGCTGCGTCATCTTCATCAACCAGATCCGCATGAAGATCGGCGTGATGTTCGGCTCGCCCGAAACCACCACGGGCGGCAACGCGCTGAAGTTCTACGCCTCGATGCGCCTCGACATCCGCCGCATTGGCTCGATCAAAAACGGCGAAGATGTGGTGGGCAACCGCACCCGCGTCAAGGTCGTGAAGAACAAGCTGGCAGCACCCTTCCGCGAGGTCGAATTCGACATCATGTACGGCGAGGGCATCAACAAGCTCGGCGAAATCGTCGACCTCGCCAGCGAGCTCAACATCATCGAGAAGAGCGGCGCCTGGTACTCCTACAGCGGTACCCGCATCGGTCAGGGTCGCGACAACGCGCGTAACTACCTGAAAGAAAACCCGGAAACGGCACTCAAGATCGAAACCGAGATCCGCCTGCGTAACACCAACGCCCAGGCCGCCCTCAACGCGCCGGCTGTGCCCCGCGACGCTGCTTCGTCGTCGGTGCCAGCACCCGCCGCTGCTGCGGCGCCCGCGAAGGACAAGAAGGCCAGCAAGAACGCCGAGGCCTGAGCTCTGGCAGATCTCAGCAACGCCTTGGCAGGGGGCCGGGGCGTTGCTGTACTCTGCAGGAGTTCTGCTTCTGCGGCTGACGACGACGTCAGCGCCAACGACATCGCTTTCCCCACGCTTGTTCTCTCCGGCGGTGGGGACCACGCTTCTTCGTTGACAGGCGAAGGGGCGTGGCACTTTTTTGGGCCATGACAGCTGTGGGCGGGCATCCCTACAACGGCCTATGCAGGGTGACCACGCTTGGACGGGACGCTTGTTCTTTGGCCCCGACTGGTTGTTGTACGCGGGGCCGGTCGCGTCGACGGCGTTGCATGCGCACCACGCCTTGCAGATTGTCGTCGCTGTCGACGACGCCGTCTTGTTGCGCGACGCCAGTGGGCGCACCCTCGCCTGCCGAACTGCGATCGTGCCGCCCCGCGCCGCCCACGCGATCGCGGCGGGCGCGAAGATGGCGCTCGTGCTGCACGTGCCCACGGAGAAGCCCTCGGGGCGGCGGCTGTGCGCGCTACCGATCGCCGCTGAAGACGTCGTTGCCTGGCAGGCCGCGAGCACGGTCATGGGCAGTCCTTCCCGGCTCATCCCGAGCACGTGGGACGATGCCGTGATCGTCGTGGATCGCCTGCTGGACGACGTGGCTGCTTCGGCGGGCCCGACTCGCGTACGTCATCCAGCGGTACTGCACGTGTTGCACACGTTGCCAGGGCTGCTCGCCGACGGCGATGTCCGTGCCGCCGCTCTCGCCGCGCGTTGTGGCTTGTCCGTGAGTCGGTTGTCGCATCTGTTCAACGACGAGGTGGGCACACCGCTGCGCCCCTTCATCCTGTGGCTGCGCTTGCAGACCGCCGGCAGACACATCAGCGGCGGTGCCTCGTTGACGCATGCCGCCCACGCTGCGGGCTTTCATGACAGCGCCCATCTCAGCCGCGTGTTCAAGAGCACCTTCGGGCTGTCTCCTTCGACGCTGCTGGGGAGCATCCAGTGGGTGTTGCCGCCAGTCACGCCGTAGCGCGTTCGTACAAGCGATGTCCCCGACGGCCGCTCCAGCATGGCCACATGTGGAGCCAACGATGAACACGACCCTGAGCAATTATCTTGAGCACGAGCTGCGTTGCGCCGTCGTCACGGAACGCACTGGCGACCTGCCGACGGCGTGGCGCCACCTCGAGCGCGCCCACGTCTTGAGTCAGGCCTTTGCCTGGCCCCATACGCGCGTGCACATGCGCATGCTCGCGTTTGGTTGGCGCCGACGAGACCTGCGCGAAGTCGTCGGTCAGATTGCGCGCGTCATCGGCGGCGGCCCCGCCTCGCTGCTCGGCCGCGCGCCGCGCGGCAACACCGGCGGCGCGCGCGTCGGCGTCATGACACCGATGGCCATCCCCGACGACCTCGCCGCCATGCTCGATACCGCCAACCATCCACGCTGATCTGATCGCCCCCGCGGGCGTCCGCAGCGCGACCGTGCCGAAGCCCGATCTCTGATCAGACCTTGCGGGCGCCGGCGGTGGGTTTGGGCGCTGGTGCTCCCGGGCGCGCTGGTGTGGCTGGGCCCTTGATCGTGGGCTGGCCCTTGGGCGCGTTGTGGTCGGGCACGGCACGGCCCGACAGCTTCGCTTTGTCGATGCGGAACTGCTCACCAACGGCGGCGCGGTCGCCGACGGCGAAGAAGGAGTCGTGGGCGTTTTGCAGCTCGGCGATGAGGTGCGTGGTCACCTCGCGCAGCATGCCCTTGGCGAGGTCGAGGACTTCTTCGTCGGTGACGAAGTTGGCGGTCTTTCGGATCTTCGGGTCGGCCGCGGCGCGGATGACCGTGAGGTACAGCGCGATGCTTTGGGCCGAGCGGTAGGAATTGAGACCGAGCTGGAATTTGAGATCGCGTTTGGCGTCGACGAAGGTGAGCCAGGTGATGCCGAGATCCTGCAGGAGCTCGTTGTCGGCGATCACCTTCTGGAGGGGTCGGTGTCCAAAGGCCACGTTCAGCGCCGGCAGGCGGGGGTCCTGCATCAACAGCTCGAGGCGCGGCCTGGGCAGGTTGGCGATCAAATGCCCGAGCACCTGATGGGCTTTGGGCGTTTCGCCCAACTTCGCCTGGTACTCCTTCGTGGCCTTCTCGCTGACCGGACCAAGGGCCGCCTCCAGCACCTGCCAACGCTCCATGAACTCCAGGTGCGGGCGCGGGGCCTGGGGGGCGTCTTTGCGTGGCGGGGCGTTGCGATCGCGGGCGTCGGGCTTTTTCAGCGGTTCGCGGTGGGCGATTTCGTCTTGCTGCCGGAGCTTTTCGGCCTTCGCCTCATGCGTGCGCGCCTTGACCAGCACCGAGGGCTCGGGCTTCACGATCTTGAGCGACTCCGCCACCGACGGCGGCAACTTCGACTGAAACGGTGGCTTCGGCATGGGCCAGACCGTAGCAGTCTCGCACGCGTGATGGTTGGAGCGGCGGCATGAGCGCGCAGCGACCTGGTCGGCTAACGTTGGTCCCGAGGATGCCTGTGTCGGCCAAAGACCCGCCAGAAGCACCAAAGCCCGCCCCCGCCGCCTCTGCTCAGGCGAAGAAGCCGCGCGCGGGTTTGCCGATTGTGAGCGACGACTTCGACGACAGCGCCTTGAGTGCGTCGTGGCCCGAGGCCGTGTTGGTGTTGTCCGACGACGAACGCGACCGACGCGTGCGCCGCGGGCTCGACAGCGTGTTGCTCGACGAGGTCGATGCCAACGGTCGACGTACCCGCGGCTTTGTGCGCGTGGTGCTGCGCGTGCCGCTGGGGCATCCGAAGGCGCGGGTGTACGGCGTGTTCGTCGAGGTGGATCGCGCGGCCTACGTCGCGCTGCGCACGGCGTTTGCCAACAAAGAAGCCGTGCAGGTGAAGGGCAAGTTGGCCACGCGCCTGCCATTTCTCGACGACGCCTACGGCACCGAGGTTGAAGTGCGCGAAGACGGCAGCGACCGCCGCGCGCAGGTGGTGGCTGCGGTGTCGACGTCGTTGCGCGAGGGGCCGCAGGTTGGTCCACGCGAGCGCCGATCGTGAGCGACGACCGGCTCGAGCCGCCGTCAATGCCTGTGGCAGCGCTTGCCAGCTTCGACGTCGAGATCGATCCGGAACGCCTGAAGACCGCCATCACGCTTGTCGCCACAGCGGTGGAAGCGGAAGACCGTCGACGTGTGGGTCAGTTGATCGTGCGCTTGTTTGGCGCGGGCCTGGGCTTCACGAGCGGCATGCTGCTGGGCGGCTTCTTCGGCGCGGTGTTCATGTCGGTGGTGGGCCTGTGCATCACCGCCCTCGCCTGGTGGCCGATCTCGACGACGCTCGGGGCACTGACGCGCGCGCGACTGGTGAGCGCCGCAGGCGACGAAGGGCTCGACCCCGACGACCTCGTCGATGCGGTGTTGCTTTGCAAAAAGGGCCAGATCGTTGGCTACGAAGACGCGATCAACGAAGCACACCAACGCCGACGACAACGCCGCCTGCGTCGGTAGCCCCCGGGCCTTCACCCCGTCGTACGGAGGCCCGCCGCGATCGCGTTCACGGTGCCCAGGAGCTCGACCCGGAGCGCGTCGTTGCTCCGTCCGCCCGTCCGCCATTCTCGGAGCAGCTCCACCTGCCTTCGGTGTGCCGCTCGAAGCGACACAGCGCGCATGGCCAGCAACGACTGGATCCGCCCTCGCGCGATCTCGAGCGGCGCCCCGTAGACCAATTCGAGCACACGCCGGGTTCGAGCGAGCTCGTCGCGAATGGTGACCATCAGGCGATCGCGGAGCCCCGCGTCCAAGACCAGCCCCGCGTAGAGCTCCATCATCTCCGGGTCCACCGACAGCACGCTGATGCTCGCGTTGCCCACGAGATACCGCAGGGGCGGCCACGACAGCGCTCGCTCGCAGACCCGCGAGAACGTGTTGGGATCCCTCTGCTCGAGCGCCTGTAGCCCCGAGCCGATCCCATACCACCCGGTGAGCGCGAACCGGCTCTGTGCCCACGCGAAGACCCAGGGGATCGCCCGGAGATCGGTGAGCGTGGCCTGACCGGTGCGCCGCGAAGGTCTTGAGCCGATGCCGCTCTGCTCGATCACGTCGACCGGAGTCGCGTCGCGAAAGAAGCTCACGAGCCCTTCGGCACGGATGAAACGCTGGTAGTCCTCGCGCGACGTGCGGGCGACCTCGTCGAGCGCACCGCGCAGCAGAGGTTCGTCGCTCTCGGCGTCGTCGCGGCGGGTCTGGAGGCGATCGAGCACATCGCGCCGCACGGTGCCGGCCACGAGGAGCTCGAGGTTGTAGGCTGCGGCCTCGACCGTGCCGTACTTCTGGAAAATCGTCTCACCCTGTTCGGTCAGCCGCAGGCCGACGCTGAGACCGTCCTGGGGAATCGCATTGAGGAACCGAAAGGTCGGTCCCGCGCCACGACTCGCGCTACCGCCGCGACCGTGGAAGAAGCGCAGCGAGACGCCACACGTTGCCGCCACCGCCAGGAGCTTCCGCTGTGCTGCGTGAACGGCCCACGAGCTCGCGAATGGACCGGCGTCCTTGTTGCTGTCGCTGTAGCCGAGCATGACCTGCTGCACCGGTCGTCCCGCGCCGTCGCGCGGAGCCAGTGTCAGGCTTCGCTCCACGATCGGCATCCCCAGGTACTCAGCGAGGACTGCGGGGGCGCGCTCGAGATCGTCCAGCGTCTCGAAGAGCGGAACCACCTGCACCGGGCACGCGAGTCCCTCTTCGGTTGCGACCAGCAGCCCGGCCTCTCGGGCGAGGAGGTACGCCACGAGCAGGTCCGAGGCGTCGCGGGTCATGCTGACGATCAGCGACCCGAGCCCAGCGGCGCCGTGCACACGCCGGTGTTTGGCGAGCACGCGCAGCGGCGCCACCGCGAGCTCGGCCACTGGATCGCCAGGCGATCGATGAGTGGTGCTGAGGCGAATGAAGCGGGCGACGTGCGAGGCGGCGCCGAGGCGCAAAGCAACGCGTCGATCGCGCGATCGTGTGCCTCACTGTTCTGCCGCACATCGAGCGTCACCAGATGAAACCCGAACGTGCGCACGCGCAGGGCCACCGGATCGAGCTCGGCGCGCGCGATGCGTACCGCCCCGACCTCCTCGAGCGAGGCGCGGAGCGTCGCGAGATCGTCGAGGAGATCGTCGTGGCTCGAATAGACCGCCTCACCCTCCTGGCCTGCGTCGCCGGGCAACCGCGCGAGCATCAGCCCGACCATCGCTCGGAATGGCTCCTCCGGATTCCGGCTCAAGATCATGTCAGCCCGTGAGCCCATCAACTCGCGCCCGTGGGCGATCCGTTCGGCGAGCCGATGCGGGACCGCGACATCCAGTGCCGAGAGAGACAGGGCGCGCGCCAGGCCGACAAGCCCCTCGCGATGAAGCGCAAGGGCAGCTGTGCGATAGGCCCGAAGGGAGTCCTCGGTGACCTCTGCGGTCACGCCGGGATGTCCATCCCGATCACCGCCAACCCACGTCCCGAAGCTCAGCCGCGGCGCGCTCACCCCGCCGAGCAGAGCGAGGGCTTCCTTGCCCGCGCGGTCGAGCCTAGTCATGGCGGGTGCGACCACTTTCACCAACGTGTGCACGACCACGTCGCGCTCATCGGCGATCTCCGGCTTGCGCAACCGGACATCGCCGGTGCGGAAGAGCCGCTCGAGTCGGCCGAGCAGGTCGTCGCTCGGTACCGAGGCCACCTCGCTGTGCCCGAGCTCGTCGAACAGTGCATGCCACTGCTCGAGCGCCGAGATGCGGCGGGCCTCGGTGGGATGTGCGGTGAAGACGGGTTCGATCGAAAGAGGCCCGAGGGAGGCGAGCACGGCTTTGGCGTCCGGGTGCTGAGCAAGCTCGGCCACCGTTGATGCCCACAGCCCCGACTCGTCCGCGCCGTTGGCGCTCGCCTGCGCTCGATGGAGGGTTGTCGCGTGCTGCTCCGCGAGGCTGAGGAGATGAAAGCCCATCGTGAGCACGCGGAGCGCGATCGGGCCATCGACGCGCGTCTCGCTCAGGCCAACGAGCGGGAGCACTTCGGCCGCCCTCGCGTGCCCGATCTCGCCCAGGACTTGCGCAAACGCCCCCAGCAGAGCGTGCGCTTCTCGCTCGACCAACGCCGGGTCGACACGCGATCGGTTTGAAACGTCCAGCATGCGCGCCAGCATGCCTCGAGCGCAGAGCACGTCAAACGAACAGAACGTTGCCCGGAAGCCCGCCAGCTCAGTGGGCAGTGGCCTCGTGCTCGCGTGCAGCAGTCTCGACGGGGAACCGCACAATCACGCGCGTGCCCACACCCGAGAGCGAGCGCAGCTCGATGTCGCCGTGCTGTTCGCGCACCACCTGACGAACGGCGGCCATGCCCACGCCGCGACCAGAGATATCGGTGGCCTCGTCGCGGGTGCTCACACCGTCGGTGAACAGGGCCTCAATGAGGTCGTTCTCGGTGGCAGCGGGCAAACCCAGTTGGGTAGCCTTGCGCTTCAAGGTGTCCCAATCGATGCCGCGACCGTCGTCGTCGACCTCGAGCACGAAGGAGCCATCCACTTCTGACGCGGTCAGTGTGATGCGGCCCATCGGGCGCTTGTTGTGCGCACTGCGCCAGGCGCCATCTTCGATGCCGTGGTCGACGGCGTTTCGCAGCAGGTGGATCGCGGCGGGCCAGAAGACGCGCAGGTGGCCCGGCACACGCAGGCGGTCGTCGATGATGGTGTGCACCTCGACGGCCTTGCCAAGACGCTGCCCCACGGCGCGCACCTGCTCGCCCATACGTTGCAGCCGGCGGCTCGCGGGTTCGGCGCGGAAGCTCTCGACGAGCTCAAGGATCGCCGCTGTGGACGCGCCAGTGCGCACCACTTCACGCAAGCACTCGAGATCGGCGAGTGAAATTTGCAGCTGACCATCGTCGCTGAGAAACGGCCGCACCCGCTCAAGGGTTTCCTGCCACAACGCGACCATGGCGGAGGTGTCGGCCACACCGTCGTCGGTGAAGCCTGCTTCGAACTCGTGGGCCGCTTCTGCCAGTCGACGCAGCCCAAAAAACGCGGCGTTGCCCTTGAGGGTGTGTGCAAGGCGACGTGCATGAATCGCGTTGTCGTAGCGGCGCGACTGCAGCTGCGTGACGAGGTCGTCGGCCTCCTGCACGAACTCGGCGACCGCCAGACGATCTTGCATCAAGCGCTCGACGAGGGCGGCCATCTCCTGGCGCGAGGCCTCGGCGGCAGCGGCCTGCAACGACGCGGTGATGTCGGTCATCGTCAACAGCAAGCCGGCGCGCTCAGGCAGCAACAGCCACGTGAGTTCGAGCTCGCGCCCGTCGAGCTTCCAGCGGCGCGGCATCTGCTCAAGCGCCACTTCGACGGGCAAGAAGTCGTCGGTGATCGTGTCGAACGACAAGCGCATCCACGTCGAGAAGCTCGGATCTTTGTGCGCCAACCACGAGAAGAACGAGTCGCCCGGTGCGGGCACGCCAAGCCAGGAATCAAGGATCGCCGAGCGCTCGCTGGCCAATGCACCGTGCAGGTCGACGGTGACAAAGCCCTGCTGCACGGTGTCGAGAATCAAGCGCATGTCGCGGTTGCGCGCATCGAGGGCCGACGTGGCCTTCTGTACGATCTTCTCGAGGCCAATCACGTTGTCGAAGAAGCTGCGGGCAACGAAGCAGGCCGCCACACTCTCGAGCACGACGAAGGCCGCGTGCACACCCACCACCCAGATCGGTGCGGCGTAGTTGAACACGCTCTGCGGCAGCAGCAGCCAGAACACGGCGTGGTGCACAGCAGCAGTGGCCGCAGCGACGACGATGACCAGCGGATTGGCGAACACCGCCAGCAGCGCGAGCAGCACGAAGAAGTAGAAGTGCATCTCGATCTGCACCATGCCCTGACCAAAGTGCACGAGCAGCGCGCCCATGCACATGGCGGTGAAGCCGAAGACCACCGACGTTTGTCGAGGCGGCAGCGAGCGCATCGCGATCGACGGGCCAATCAACACCGCCGACGTCATCACCACCGCAGCGAACACGCCCGTGTCGTTGAAGAACGCGATCGCGGCAAACACCGGCAGGTGCAGCCAGAAGAACGCAATGGCGATGCGGTTCATGCGCTGCAGGTAGCTGGCCTCAAACGCGGTCACTTCTTTGGGCAGCACCAGGTACTGCAGCACCGACGACATCATGGCGACTCCGAAAACGAGAACAGTGTGCGTAGCGAGAACGGATCCACCGCCTGCTGCAGCGTGCGACTGGTGGCGCAGCCAAACAGCGGCAGACCTTCGAGGTGGTCGCCGCGACGGAGCTGCTCGACGATCTCGACGTCGTGGCTCACGGGACCTTGTTTGCGTTCGGTGTAGCCGCCGACGTAGCGGATGCGGCCCCGGTCATCAGCCACGACCAACACCGGTGCGGCCTCGAGGTGGTAGCGCTGCTGCAGGGTGTTGGCGTCGACGACCTCGACGACAAAGCCGCCAGCGCGCAGGCGCTCGGCCAGTGCGTCGCTCGCATCGACAATCACCACGCGTTCAGCGACATCCGTCGGACGTGCACTGCTGAGCAGGTGCTCGATGATCTTGTTGCTGCACGGACAGCGCGCGTACATCACGTGGACCAGCCGCCACTGACCTGCTTCGGCCGCCGTCGACGTGGACGCGAGGGCTGCCTGCAGGCGGGCATCTTCGATGGGCGGGACGGGCAGCGGCTGCAGGTGAAACACGAGCAGTGCTCCACCTACAACCACGCACATCGTCGCCCACAGCGTCAGCGCGAGGTGCGCAACGCGCTGGGCGGTGAGGGCGGAGAACCTGGTCACGCCACTGTAACGGCGCTGGCGGCCGTTGCTTGAATGCCGCGCCCGACGGAGATCCCCGTGGGCATGGACGAACGTCCCCCTCCGCATCGGCACCGTCGTCGTTGCCTGAAGTCTTCGGTGGCGTGCACTGCTCGCTTGAGAACATGCAAGCACAGGACGAGACCGCCGAGCCCGTTGCGCTCCTTGAAGGCCCGACGCTCACTGTGTTTCGTGGCTATCGGTTCATCGCCATCATCGGCGGCGCTGTCGCTTGTGGCGCCCTCGGCACCATCGGCGCACAGCGCGTTCATCAAGACGCCGTCCACGTCGTCATCGAACAGGTGCCTTCGCCGCCGTCGACCAAGCTGGTTTCTGACGAAGCGCGCGTGCGAGAGGCTCTGGCATTTCTGCGAGGCCAGGTGGGCTCGTATGCTGATCAGGTCTCGGAGCCCACGCCCGCGCAGTGCGTCTTTCACGTCACCGTCGAAGAAGACGGCACGGTGCTCGTCGACAGCGTCGACAAGTTCGTGAAAGCGCTCGGCCAGGACCCCTGCCACTGGCGGCTCCTGGTGGCGTCGCTGACCACGTCTGCGGCGACGTGCGAGCACTTCTTCATTCAGGCACTTCGGTGACGCCACAGCCTGCCCGGCGCGCCGCAAGGCACTGAGGCGTCAGCGATCGGCGGCGGTACCTATTCGTCTTCGATCTCGATGTCGATCAAGCCCTGCTCGCCCAGCTCCATGATGGTGGCGACCACTTCGGACTGTGCCTTTTCGACCTGCGCGAGCTTCACGCGACCGAGCATTTCAATCTCGTCACGCAACGCCGCCGCCGCGCGCTGCGACATGTTGGCGACGATGGTGTCGGTGACCGACGGCGGTGCGCCTTTGAGCGCGAGGGCCAGGCTGCGCGAGTCGGTGGCCTGCAGGATCTGCTGGATCGCTTTGCGTGGCAGCCGCGCGATGTCGTCGAAGGCGAACAGCTTGCTCTTGATGCGGCCCGCGAGTTCGGGTGCCGTGCGTTCGAGTTCCTCGAGGAGTTCGCGGCGTTCTTCGGGCTTGAAGCGGCGCAGAATTTCGAGGGTGTTCTTTTCGCCGGTGACGGGTTTGCGGCGTGGGCCGGTGACCAGTTCGCGCACCTGTTGGGCAAGGCCCGAGACGACGTCGTTGACGTAGGCGGGCTCGATGGCCTGAAACCCCGCGAGGCTGTTGAGGGCCGGCGCCTGCATCTCGACCGGCAAGTGCGCGAGTACGGCCTTGGCCTTCTCGGGGGCGAGCACCGACAACACCAGCGCGATGACCTCGGGGCTTTCGTTTTCGAGCAGCAGCGCCACGTCGGCGTCGTCGGCTTCGTTGATGGGTTTGACCGCGAGCTCTTCTTGCGAGGGCCCGTTGTCCTGCATGGCTTTTTCGGCGGCGTCTTTGCCGATGGCGGCGACGAGCAGGTTCTCGAACGCGCGCGTACGGGTGGAGCGGTCGTTGCCGAAGCGTTCCATCGCCATGATGAAGCGCGCGACCGACACTTCGCTCACACTCTCGTCGACGGCGCGCAGGGAACGCGCCGCGCGTGCGATCGCCGCGACTTTTTCTTCGGGCAACAGCTTCAACACTTCGGCCGCGGCTTCGTGGCCAAGGGCCAACAACACCGACGCCGCAGCAGTCGCGCCGTCGACGGGATCGGGGGCCATGAGGGCGGTGGTGCGGTTCTCAGCCACGGGCGGACTCCATGTTCATGCCGGGGACCGACGATGCTTGCGCTGCCTTGAGGATGTCGTCGTCGAGCCAGGCCTCGAGCACCATGGCGGCGCGGGCCGGATCTTCGAGCGCGTAGGCGATCGCCTTTTGCTGCGGCGTTGCTGGCGGCGGCGGCTCGCCCGAGAGCGTGACGGTGACGCCGTCGTCGTTCGTCGTCGTGGCCTCGAGCGCGTTGGCGTTGGCGAGCGAAGGGATGAGGGCCTTCTGCTTCGCTTCCTTCTCGGCCTTCTCTCGTTCTTCGCGCGCCTTTTCCTCTTCGGCGATGCGAGCGAGCAGGGCTGCTGCTTCGGCCTTCTTCTTGCGACGACGCAGCACGACCGCCACCGCCACCGCGACGAGGATGGCCGCGGCCACCGCCACACCCACGGGCAGCGCGTACGGCGGCAAGGCAGCCACAGGGGCGACGACCTCGGGGGCTTTCTCCTCGACGGGTTTCACAAACGGCAGGGCCGACATCTCAAGCTGGTCGCCGCGGTCTTCGTCGAATCCCACCGCTTTGCGCGCGAGTTCGGCAAGGCGGTTCACATCACCAGGTGCGCGCGGTGGCACGGTGTCGTTGATGACAATCGCCACCGACAACCGCTTCAAGCGCGGCGAGCGCGACGTGCGACGTGTGATGGTGTTGGTGATTTCCCAGGTGCGCGTATTTTCAGCGCGGCTCGCCTGGCTCTCGCGTTCGTCGGGGGGCAACACGCCTGGCTCGTCGAGCACGGTGTTCGCCGCCGCACCCGCCACCGCACCAGGCTGACCATTGGTGTCGCTGCGTGAATCGTTGCGGGTGCGCTCGCTGCGCAGGACCTGGCCGTTTGGATCGAAGACCGAACTGGTGGCGCCTTCGTCGGCGTCGTCGAGCTCGGCGGTCACGCGGGCCACGACGGCGTCTTTGCCGACCGTGGGTTCAAGCACCGCCATCAGGCGTTCTTCGAGCGAGCGCTCGAGCTTCTTTTGTGCGGCCATCAAGCCGCCGCTGCCGTTGGCTTCGCCGAGCAACGTGCCGCCGTCGTCGATGATCGTCACCGCTTGCGGCGGCAGCCCAGGCACAGCCGAGGCGACGAGATGACGAATGCCCGCGAGCGCACTTTCGTCGAGGACGCGACCCGGGTGCAGACGCACCATGACAGCGGCCTGACCGGCTTTGTCTTCGTCGCGAAACAGGCCCTTCTTGGGCAGCGTGAGGTGCACGCGCGCTTCACGCACGGGGCCAAGGCTTTGGATGGTGCGGGCGAGTTCGCCCTCTTGTGCGCGTTGCAGGTTCACGCGTTGGGTGAATTCGCTGACGCCGAGGTCGCCTTTGTCGAACAGCTCGAAGCCGACACCAGCACCGCGTGGCAGGCCTTGTCCGGCGAGGAGCAGGCGGGCTTCGTGGACTTTGTCGGTGGGGACCGCGATCGCTGCACCGTTGGCTTCGATCGAAAACGGAATGCTGGCGGCGGTGAGGGCATCAGCGCAGGCGGCGCTGTCGGAGGGGCTGAGGCTGGTGAAGACGTAGTCGCGTTTGGCGTTGTCGGTGACGACGCGGGCGGCCCCCACGACGCCGAGGCCGATGACCACTGCCGAGATCAGCGCGACCTTGATCGCCAGCGGCAGCGCCATCAGGCGGCCGGGGAAGGTCTTGAGCTGGGCGAGCAGTGGCTCCATCGCGTGTACTCCACGTCAGGGCGACAAACGCCTGACGCACCGTCATCAAACGGGCATTCGCGACAATTCTTGATAGGCCTCGACCACTTTGTTTCGCGCTTTCAGCAGGAGCCGCATCGAGACGTCGGCCTTCTCGAGGGCGAGGGCGGTTTCGTGGATGTTGCCGCCGCCCTCGGCGAGCTTTTCGCTCTCGGCGTTGGCCACCTGCGACTGCGCGTCAACGCTTTGGATGGCCGCGCTCAGCTCGTCGCCGAAGCTCTTCTCCCCCGTCGACGTAGCACCTGCAGCAGATCCGGCAGATCCGGCACCCGCCACAGATCCAGCGCCGATGGTGGGCCGGCCTTCGATGGAGTTCATCAACGCGTAGCTTTGGACGTTTCTGATCATCGTCAGGACTCCGGCGGTGGGGCGAGGTGGGGCGTCAGTCGGGTGACGCGTGGATCGTCAACGAACAGGCGATCTGGCTCGTTTGGCGCACGAGTCAGCGCACGATGTCAGCGCACGATGTCGAGGGCGCGCTGCATGAGGGCCTTGCCCGTTTCAAACGCGGTGGCGTTGGCGTCGTAGCCGCGCTGGGCCGACATCAGGTTCACCACCTCGTGCACAGGGTTCACGTTGGGCAGCTGCACGTAGCCGTTGGCGTCGGCGTCGGGGTGGTCGGGCATGTACACGGGACGTGGGCCCGTGCTGTCTTTGTTGATGGCGGCGACCTGCACACCAACGCTGCCGTCGTCGTGGGCGACGCTTTCAAACACCGGGTCGAGGCGCGCGTACGGCCTGCCATCGGGCCCGCGGGTGGTCTCGGCGTTGGCCAGGTTTGACGACGCGACGTCGAGGCGAACGCGCTCGGCACTCATACCCGACGCGGCGACGTTGAGAGACGACAGCATGCTCATGGTGGGCTCCGTGGTGACTGCAGCACATCACTGCAAAGGCGCGGCCAGATCGACGACGAGGATGACGACGACTCAGCCGTTGCCGTCGTTGACGACGGTGCGCAGCAACCCGAGGTGCTTGGCTGCGACCTTGGCGTTGGCGCCGTACTGCAGGCCGTTGTCGGCGAGGGCGGCCATGGTTCTGTCGAGGTCGACGGTGTTGCCATCGAGGCCCGTGCTGTACAGCGACGGTGCATCCATCATCTCGACCGCTGTCGGCTCACGCGAGCCTGTCGTCGACGAAAACGCGATCGACGCGTCTTTGCCGTCGTCGGCTTCTTGCGCTTTTTGCAGTGACGTCTCGAAGTCGACGTCCTGGGCGATGAAGCCGGCGGTGTCGATGTTGGCGAGGTTGGTCGAGAGCACTTCGTGGCGCTGGGCGCGAATGTCGAGCGCGTGCTCGAGGGTGGTGAGCGGACCGTTGAAGAGTTTCATCGCTGCTCCGTGCTGCTGGTCGTCGAGGACAGCAACAGCACTGCACGATCCCTGCCCGATCCGATCACCACCGCGATCAGGTCTTTGACGCGCTCGCCGTGGTCGCCGCCTTCTTCACGTCGTCGACGGCAGCGGTGGGCTTCTTCGCCTCTGCGGGCTTCTTCGCTTCCGCAGGCTTCGTCTCTGCGGGCTTCTTTGCTTCAGCGGGCTTCGCCTCTGCGGGCTTCGTCTCTGCGGGCTTCGTCTCTGCGGGCTTCTTTGCCTCGGCCGGCTTCACTTCAGCGGGGGTCTTCGCTTCGGCGGGCTTCGCCTCTGCGGGCTTCTTCGCTGCCGCGGGCTTCTTCGCTGCCGCGGGCTTCTTCGCTTCGTGTTTGGTCGCGTCAGCCTTCGCGTCATGGCCTGTGGCGGCGTGGGGCGCGGGAGCGCTGTGACGCGACGTCGACGGCGTGTGCTGCCCCGGTGCTGCGTGGGGCGCGTCATGTGGTGCGTTGTGCGCGGTGTGTGTGTCGGTGTGCACGGCGTCGTCGGCGTGTGCGGCCTCGCGTTCGGCGGCTTTGGCGGCGGCGGCGGTGGCCTTCTCGTTGGCGAGAGCGCTTGCTTCGACCGAGCGGCGAAGGGCGGCGATCGCCTGCCAGCGCTTGCCCTTCTGCAGACCGCGCGAGCGCGCAAAGGCGATGACAATGTCGGCACGCACGATGTCGTCAGCGGCGAGGTAGTGCTCGGCGGTGGCGGCGAGGTGGGCGGGCAACTCATTCTTTGGCACCACCGCGGTGACGGCGGCCAACACGCTTGCGGCGTACACAGGCGCGCCGAGGTGATCCACCTGCGCGACCACTTCGCGGGCCAGGTCGACAGCGCCCTCGCCTTCGAATGGTTTCGGCAACGACATCGCCAACGCCAGCGCACCCGGCGCATCGCGTCCTCGTCGAGCGTGCAGTGCTTCGGTGGCGATCTTTCGACACAGAACGACCTCGTTGTCGCAGGGCGTGTGGTCGCGCGTCGATGCGCCCATCAACAACCGCACCGCATCGTCGAGACGGTTGGCGAAGGCAAAGGCGCGGGCGCGACGCAGAATGCTCTCGTCGATCATCGCGGCGGGCATGCCGGTTTGATCCCACGGATCGAAGTGGAGGCGGCTCGCCGGTCCATCGAGGCACGCCGTCGTCAGTTCGCACAAACGGGCTGCGGCCAATCGCGCAAACACACCAGCGCCGCTGCGGTCGTACCAGCCAGCAGCACTCTCGAGATCGCCGGCGAGCCAGGCGAGATCGCCGAGGCGAAGGGCGGCGTGGGCGTGTTGTCCTTCCGGGGAGCGCCACGCATCGCGAAACGCGAGGGCCGCTTCGACGACGGCACCGCGGGCCATCGCACACTCACCGCGCGACGACGGCGTATCGCCGGGACAGGGGCCACCGAGGTCGTAGACCTCGGGGTTGTAGAAGGCTTTGGGCGGTCGGCTCGCGTCGGTGGTCAGCGGCGTGGTCTGCACCGTGCGCACCTGCAGGCTGCCACCCTCAACCTTGGCCACGATGCGTCGCGAGCGACAGCGCAATACCAACGGGCCGTCGTCGACGAAGCGCTCGGTGGTTGGGCACAAGGTGCTTTGTGCTGCGAGTTGCTGCACCACTTTGTCGGGCACGCCGACGAGGGTGATGCGACCGCCCAGGGTGTCGACGAGGACGGCGCGCGGCTTCGCTTTCAGCGCGAGGCTCTCGACGCTGGCGGCTTCGAGGCCACCGGCTGCGGCGAGCGCAAACAACACAGCGGTGATGAGCATTACGCCACCGGGCGGTGCTCGACGGGACGCACCACGCTGGCCTCGCGACGCTTCAACTTCTCGACGAGGGTGGTGCGTTGCAGGCCCAACAATGCCGCAGCGGCCTGGCGGTTACCGCGGGTCTGCTCGAGGGCGGCGTCGATGTATTCGTTCTCGAGATCGCGCAGCAGCTCGGTGAGGTTCACGGGCAACAGCGGGCGCGGCGCGTGCTCAACAAACAGGCCGTCGCGTTCGACGCGGGCGGCATCGTCGTCGGTGTCGTTGACGCCGCGGATCTGCAGACGGCTGCCCAGGTCGTCCATCACGCGCGTGGTGGGCTCGGCGAGTACCGGCACCTGCGAGCCGCTCAGCGTCGGCGGAGCAGCAGGCCCACGAAACGCCGCGGGCAGATCAACGATGGTGATGCGCGGACCGGTGACGCACACGCGCAAACGCTCGACGAGGTTCAGCAGCTCACGCACGTTGCCGGGCCACGCGTAGCGGCGCAGGGCAGCGAACACGGCGTCGTCGACGGGCCGCTCTTCGCCGCGCTCAAGCCAGAAGGCGTTGAACATCACCACCACGTCGTCACCGCGCTCGCGCAACGGCGGCAGGGTCACGGGGCAGACGGCGAGGCGGTAGTACAAGTCGCGGCGGAAGTGGCCGGCTTCGACTTCGGCGAGCAGGTCTTTGTTGGTGGCCGCGACGAGGCGGAAGTTGGCGTTCACACTCTTGACGTCGCCGACGGGCTCGTAGGTCTTCTCCTGCAACAAGCGCAGCAGCTTGACCTGCAGACCCAGCGACAGCTCGCCGATCTCGTCGAGAAACAGCGTACCGCCTTCGGCCAACGCCACGCGGCCTTCACGACGACGGTCGGCCCCGGTGAAGGCGCCACGCGCATGGCCGAACAGTTCGGCCTCGAGCAGGGCTTCAGGGATGGCGCCGCAGTTGACGGCGACGAAGGGCTTGTCGGCGCGGGTGCTGTGGGCGTGGACGTGCCGCGCCATCACTTCTTTGCCCGTGCCCGTGTCTCCCAGCAGCAGCACGGCGGCGTCGGAGTGGGCGATGCGCGTCAACTCCTCGATGACGGGCATCAAGGGAGAAGCGGGGGAGCACAAAACGGATGGCGCTTGCATCGAAGTGACCTCGCCCAGACCGTTACGGCCTGGCACAAGTGTCAATCGGCTGGCGCTCTTGAAACCTGAGAAGGCGGCGGAGATCTGACGGTTGTCGTCGCGGCACGTGCCTTTCGGCAGCTTTCCCGACATGTCGCTCCGCGCTCACCGCTTCAGCGACTCTTCGACCTCCCCGAGCACACCGCGCGCCTCGGCTGCCTGGCGCGCCTTCATGCCTTCGGTGAGCTCCAGCTGCACGGCATCACGGGCTTCGCTGTGCGCGAGCAGGATCAGCGGCTGGATCAAGAGCCAGCGAGCGCCAGTCGACCTCGAAATCGACGTCGCCACGGGATCGATCCACGACACGGGTGGTGACTGTTCCCACCACGTTGCATGCATCGAGGATTCCCAGCCACGAGCCGCGCAGGTGGACCGCGTTGGGCAGCAGCGACGTCGGCGGAAAGCCGCGCAGCTCGAGTCGGACCTGGCGATCGCCAACGCGCACCGCGTTGAGGGTGCCAGCATTGACGACGACGCTTGCTCTGGCCCGCGGCGCCACTTTGAAGATGGCGTGCGGCGTCATGCCGGAGATGCGCAGGACTGCGTCGATCAACGACCGCATCAACGCCGAGTCGCGCAGCCGCACCATGTGGTGCCGACTGGCTTCAACGACGTAGTCCTCGCCGAAGCGATCGATCAAGATCTGCAACAGCTCGTCGACGTCGTCGGCCGGCACCAGGCTGACGCCCATCAAGGCGTTGATGCGTGCAGCCTGTGGGGCGATCGCGGCCATGGCCTCTTCGCCGCGGGGACCACGCGCGAACTCGGCGACCATCGACTGCATGTACGACGCACGAACCAGGTGGGACATGGCGCGAGCATAGCCACGTTTTACGGTCGAGAACGTCGGCGACGCGGCGCGTCCCGGCTTGCGTCTTCACGACGGGTCCGCATCTGCTGCTCGGCCGACAACTCGAGCTTCACGGCGCAGCGCGAGCGCCCCCTGACTCGCGCCGAAGGCGTAGCCCAAAGCGAGGACGCACTGATCGACGACCCTCACCTGACGCGACGACGTGAAGGCGGGCAGCGCAGACAGCGCAGGCAGCGCAGGCAGCGCAGGCAGCGCAGACAGCGCAGACAGCGCAGGCAGCGCAGGCAGCGCAGGCAGCGCAGGCAACAGCAGGGACGCCCACGCCAGGCCGGAGGGTGTCGATTCTCACGAGCATGGGACCGCTGGTTTCTCACCAGCTTTCCACCCTTCGCGACCGGTTGAGCCTGTTCATTTGCTC
>JBIKRQ010000433.1:0-5223 GCA_044349155.1 Myxococcota bacterium | reverse complement strand
CGCCTTCGGCGTCGTAGGCGCTCTGCGCTTCGCTCGGGTTCGAGCCTGGTGCTAGCCTCGTCGCCATGAAGGGCGCCAGGACTGACTACGCCGCGCTGGCGACACGACTTCGCGCCGTTCATGGCGCTCGTTCTGAGCGCGCGCAGGCCGACAATGTCGACAAGAAGGCAGCAGGCGGTGTTGCCCTCGACGACGTCTTGAACGCGCTTGATTCCGGCCTGCTCGACGGCGTTGTCGACGACGTCCTCGCAAAGACGAAGCAGCAGCTCAACGAAAGTGATGCGCGCTACCGCGCCGATCGCGCGCACCCGTTTCGCATGCGTTTCGACGACGCCTACCTTCCCGCCGATCCGTTCGAACGGCGCGTGGTGAAGTTCTTTGCGGAGCGCCAGGAACTCGATGCGCCACGGCATCTCGTGGCCCGCGCCATTGTCACCGCACTCGCCGACGCCACCGACCACGGCGGTGTTCTCGCTGCGCAACAGGTTGCAGAAACCCTCGGCGACAAGGGCCTTGCGCTGCTCCTGCAGGCCAGGGGGCAGGCGACATCGACGACGACGCGCGCAAAGCTCAAGCACCAGGAACTCGACCCGCTCACGCTGCAGAAGGTCGCTCGCAGTCGCGACCGCACGACGTTCGTGGAGCGCATGCCCCTGCTTGCGGAGCTCACCAGGCACCTGGGGTCGCCGAAGGCACTCGCAGGCTTTCAGATGGTGTCGGTGCAACACCTGTTTCCGTCGACACTCGGCCTGTACGACGCGCTCAAAGACAATGGCCTGGTGCGCAACGAGACTGGCGTCGGCGGCAAGAACTACTCATCGAACGCCGATGCTGTTGCTCGCCTTGTCGCTGACGGTCACGACGTGCACCCGCTTGCGATGCCCGAGCCGCAAGACGCCGGCCTCAACGCCGAAGAACTCGTCTACACGATGGCGGTGTCGCAGCTTGCGACCCTGTTTCGCGACGTCGATCCGAAAGAGACGCGCCCGCGCTTTCTGCTGCTCGACGACGGCGGCAAGCTCATCCGCGCACTGCACGAGGCGTTCGCGCATTTGTGCGTCGCTGTTGAGCAGACCGACCGCGGTATTCAGCACATCGAGATGATGGCGAGCGAAGGTCACGAACTGGCCTGTCCCGTCGTCAACATGGCGCGCAGCGTTGCAAAGAAAGACCACGAAGGTCCCACGATCGGCGAGAGCGTGGTCTTTCATGCCGAGCACGAGCTGCGTGCGACGTCTCCAGAGCTGCTGGCGCTCGTCGAGAAAGACAAAACGGCGACCGTCGTTGGCTACGGCGCCGTCGGCAAAGCGACCGCCGATGCGCTGCAGCGCCGCGGTTACACCGTGTTCGTGACGGACACCGATCCGGCGCGCCTCGCTGCGGCGACGGCGGATGGCTGCACGTCGCTGGCGCGTGAGCAGGCTCTTGCCAGCGGCACCCTCGTGTTTGGCTGCACGGGCCGCACGTCGCTGCCACCGTCTGACTTTGCGCTCTTGAAAGACGGCGCGGTGCTCGTGAACGCGGCGTCGGGCAATCACGAGTTTGGCCTGCACGACGTGTCGAGCCAGAAGCTCGCCAGTGGTGACGCCAACGCTGTCGTCGACGACAACGGACTGCGCCGCTCGCAATTTCTGGGCATCAACATCGTCGTCGGCGATACCGCTGAGGGCGAGGCGATCCAGAACCGCGTCATCCGCGGCAAGAGCGGCAAAGAGATCCTCGCGCTCCGCTCGGGCTACGTCGTGAACATGACGCTGGGGCTGCCGCCGGAGTTCGTGCAGCTCACGCTCGGTCTGCTGCTTGCCGGCTGTCTGCAAGCGGTGCAGGAGCAGGGCCCGGGGCTGAAAGACATCCCTGCGTCGACGCAGAACTTCCTGGTGGCGCGCACCGAGAAGCACCTTGGGCGGCTCGGCCTCGACCTGCACGCCCCGGACTTCCGCGCGCTCGACACGTGGGCTGCCTAGCTGGCACTCACAAGCAGCTGCCACCCACACACTGCTCGTCGGGGCCGCAGTCGTTGTCGTTGAAGCAGTCGATCTCGAGGCAGTTGCGCTGTTCGCTGCACGAGCCGTCGCCGCAGGCCGCGACGGTGCGCTGCTGGTTTTCGCTGAGGTCGGGGCAGGTGTTCAGGCAGTCGTTGTGGTCGCTGCCCTGCATGCCGCAGTCCTGAAATGCGTCGCAAGCGGCGATGCACGCATCCAGCGCGTTGGCGGGTTCTTCGCCTTCGCCCTCGCCGGTGTCGCGTCCCTCGGAGCAGGTGCCTTCGCCCGTCACGTCGGAGATGTCTTCGCAGACGCGGCCGTCTTCGCAGTTGGCGTCGGAGGTGCAGCCGTTTTCACACTGGGAAAGCGTTTCGGCAAAGCAGTACTGCCCCGGTTGGCAGGTGTTGTCGCCACACGCGGTAAAGCCGGAAGCGAGGTCGCCAGCGCCAGGGCAGGCTGCGGTGAAGGCAGTAACAAAAGCGACGGCAAAGTACGTGGTACGCATGGGTTCATCCTCGAGCGAGGCGTCGACAACACCGTGTTGTTCGCCGGCTTCGTTCTTGTGAGGAGGACTGTGCGGTCGACCAGCGCCAAAGAAACCGAACTGTTGCGGGAACCTGAACTTTCTTTGTTCGCGCTCGGCGGAGGCGGCCGATGAAGCGCTGGGGAGAGCTTGTTGCTGGCCTGCACCGCACGCGCTTCGGCGACCGCGATGCGCTCGTGCACAAAGGGGGCGACGCCGAGGCTGTTGCGGTGCTCGTCGAAGGCGCTGTCGAACTCCTGCACCCGTCCCCCGATGGCTCCTCGGTGCTGGTGAAGATCCTCGTTGCGCCGACGCTGTTCGGCGTGATCGAGGCGATTGCTCGCGAGCCCAGTTGGCTCGAGAGTGTGCGGGGGCTCGGCGACGGCAGCGTCGTGTGGGTGCCGCGTGCTCAGTTTCAACAGATCGTCGAGTCCGACGCCGCTGCCAGCTACGAATGCCTGCGCGATCTCGGCCTCGCCTTTGCCGTCGCTGCGCGCCACGAGCCTTCGCGCCTGCACCAGGTCGACGCCGTGCTCGCCAACGCGCTGGTCGCCTACGTCGACGCGTGCGGCGAACCCTGGGACGGTGGCATGCGTTTGCGGGTGAAGCGCACACAGGCCGACTTTGCCGCGGCCATCGGCGCCAGCGAGCGCAGCGTGAACAAGGCGCTGACCGAGTGGCGCGAGCGCGGCCTCATCGACAAGAACGATGCGCGCTACATCGTGCTCGACCGCAGGGCACTCATCGAACTTGCCGGCGAACTCGCTGGCTCACTGGTCCACCGTTTCGGCGGGCGCTGAAGCGTCAGAGCCGTAGGCGGTCGATGACGTCGAGAGCGACGTCGAGGGCGCGCAGCACGTGCTTGTGGCCCGGGTACGGCTGCCACCACGGCTCGCGCGATGGTCGAACAGCACCCGGCTCGACGACGATCTGCTGGACACACAGGCTGCGCAGGCCTTCGTCGCCGTGGACGCGCCCGAAGCCCGAGCCACCGACGCCGCCAAACGGGAGTTCGGGCAGGGCGTAGTGGATCATGGCGTCGTCGATGGCGACCATCGGCGCTCGCAGTTGTGCCGCCACGGCGCGCGCCTCGTGCTTCGGGCCGAACACGTACGCCGCCAACTGCAGGGAGTGCGCGTTGCTGCGCAAAACGGCCTCGGCTGCGTTTTCGACCGAAACCAGCGGTAGGACCGGGCCGAAGACCTCTTCGCGCAGCAGCGGGCTTTCTGGTTCGCCTGAAACGTCAATCACATGGGGCAGCCCCCGGTCGCCCAGCACCGCGCGGGGGAGTTCGGCGTGAGCGGCCAGTTCCTGCAGAAGCCGCTGCAAGGGCTCGAAGGTGTTGCCCACCGCGTAGACGCGCTCGACGGCAACACAGCTCTGGCCGCCATTGGCGAGGCCGCCGAAGACGATCGCGTGGGCGGCGCGTTCGAGGTGTGCACCTGGCAGCACGATGGCCGGGGCCTTGCCGCCGCCCTCGATGATGCACGGGATGAGGCGCTCGCCACAGCGCGCGGCGACGGAGCGGCCAATGGCGCTGCTGCCAACGAACGTGAGGTGATCGATGTCGGCGTCGACGACGGCGTGGCCCACGTCGGGACCACCCACAACGAGCGACACGAGCCCGCGCGGCAGGCCATGACGCTCAAGCAGACGCAGCAGGCACGCTGACGACGACGAGGCGTGCTCGGACGGCTTCCACAACACCGCGTTGCCGCCGATGAGGGCTGCCGCGATGGTGCCCATGGGGATGGCCGCAGGGTAGTTCCACGGCGACAACAGCGCGCACACGCCGCGCGGCTTCCACGTCGACGACGCCGTGCGCACAAAGCCCGGCAGCGTGGTGGCGATGGTGGATGGTGCGAGTGCTGCGGGGCCCGAGCGCGCGGCCCACGACAACGCAACCGCGGCGGGAGCAACGTCGAGCACGCGGGCTTCGGCGGGGAGCTTGCCGAGTTCGTCGACGAGGACCGAGACGAGTTCTTCGCCGTCGCGCAGCAGGCCGGAACGAAGGTGGCGCAGGAGCGTTGCGCGCTGGCCGATCGGAACGGCCGCCCATCCTGCCTGTGCAGAGCGGGCGGCCGCAGCGGCAGCAGTGACGACGTCGACGGTGGAGGTGTCGACGTCGCTCATATCAGGCCGCGATGCTGCGCGCGCGGGCCGCAGCGACGAGCGAGTGGAACAGCGGATGCGCACGCCAGGGTCGCGAGAGGAACTCGGGGTGGAACTGGCAGGCGACAAAGTGCGAGTGGCCGGGCAGCTCGATCATCTCGACGAGCTCGCCGTCGGGCGACACACCCGAGAAGCGCAGGCCGGCGGCTTCGAGGCGCGCGCGGTAGGCGTTGTTGACCTCGAAGCGGTGACGGTGGCGCTCCTGGATGAGATCGGCGTTGTAGATGCGTTGGGCGAGGCTGCCCGACGACAACGCGCACGGATACGCACCCAGGCGCATCGAGCCGCCTTTGCGCACGATCGCCTTTTGGTGCTCCATCATGTGGATGACCTTGTCGGGCGAGGCGGCGTCGAACTCTTCGCTGGTGGCGAGCGGGATGTTGGCGACGTTGCGGGCGTACTCGATCACCGCGATCTGCAGGCCGAGGCAGATGCCGAAGAACGGCACGTTGTGCTCGCGCGCGTAGCGGACCGCTTCGATTTTGCCCTGTGTGCCGCGTGAGCCGAAGCCGCCGGGCACGAGGATGCCGTCGACGCCAGAGAGGG
>JBIKRQ010000084.1:0-19482 GCA_044349155.1 Myxococcota bacterium | reverse complement strand
GCTCCCCGCTTCCTTCACGCCGGCCTCGCGGTCCGACGCTCTGCGGTTCGCTTCGCTCGCTGTGACCAGCTCACGGGTGGACTTTCACCTCCAAGATCGCGCCCATGCCGGGCGCACAAACGAAAGAACCCGGATTGCTCCGGGTTCTCGTCGACACTTTCGTGGTTGCGGGGGTTGGACTTGAACCAACGACCTTCGGGTTATGAGCCCGATGAGCTACCAACTGCTCCACCCCGCGTCAGGTGTGAGCGGGTTCTATCAAGAACCATCGAAGTGTCAAGCGTCAAGGTGCTGCGCGGGCAAAAATACTTCGATCTTCCGACGACGTGGCGACAGCGACTGCAGCACAACGCGCCCGCACGGCACTGGCCACGCCACCGGCAACGGCCACTCCACCAACGAGAACCCCTCGTCGAGCGTGTCGAGCAGGCCCAGGCTCTCCAGGCTGTCGAGCGGGTCGGCCCCCGATTCGTGCAGGCGGTACAGGTCGAGGTGGTGCACCGGTGGCGTCGTCGGATAGCGCCGCATCAACGCGTACGTCGGACTCTGCACCATCGGCACGGGCTGCCCCGCCGGCACCAGGCCCGCGACGAAGCCGCGCACGAACGTGGTCTTGCCCGCCCCCAGGTCGCCCTCGAGGCTGAGCACCAACGGGCCCCTGCCCGCCAACCGCTGCGCGAGTGACGCCGCAAACGCCATGGTGGCCTTCGCCGACGACGTGGTGGTGCTCAGCGTGGGCATCATGGTGACGCAATCACCGCTGCTGGCGTGCTGAACGACGCCTGAGCGCCCGTACCGCGCAAGATCACCGTGCCTGCGGCTCCGGGTGCGCCAAACACGCCCGACGCGCCGCTTGTGCCGTTGGCGCCTGCCGTCGCTCGTGGCGAGCCGTTGGCGCCCCCAGCGCCACCGACACCACCTGCACCGCCAGCCGCGCCGACACCGCCAGCGCCACCGTTGGCCGTCAGCGTGGCGCCAGCTGTGCGCGTGAATTGCGTCTGTGCGAGCACCACGAGCGTGCCGCCGCTGCCGCCGCTGCCGCCGCTGCCACCAGCGCCGCCGCCTGCACCAACGCCGCCGCCGCCGCCACCACCCTCGACAGAGTTGGGGCCACCGGCACCACCGGCACCGCCTGCACCGCCCGCTGTGCCTGGAGCCCCCGCGCTGCCCGCCGCGCCTTCAACGGTCAGCACAGCGCTGCCCTGCAACGACACCCGCTGTGCGTGGATGATGACAGCACCGCCGCCGCTGCCACCGTTGCCTCCCGCCCCACCGAGCCCACCGGCCCCGCCGTTGCCACCATTGGTGGCAGCAACGGCCGCCTCCAGCGCACCGCGGCCACCACCACCACCACCACCACCACCGCCACCGCCGCCACCGCCACCACCACCGTTGCCGCCAGCACCACCGCTGCCAAGCAACACGATGCCCGCAGACACCTCGCGCACGTCGCCAGGCAAACCAAGCGCACCGGCACTGCTTTGCGCGGCCCTCGCGCCGTCGCCACCCTTACCGCCAGTGCATCCGTTGACCGTCTCGCCTGCAGCGCCGGCACCAGGAGTCCCAGCAAGACGGCCCGTGAACGCCGGAGCACTGGTGCCGCTACTGGCATCGATTCGGCACACGCTCGTGGCACCACGAGCACCACCAGCGCCGCCTGCATCGCCCGGGTCGCTCGCTGCGCCGGTACCGCGTGCATAGCCGCGACCGCTGCCATCAATGCTGCCAAGCACGTCGAAATCGCCGCTGACGCGCATCAGCAGCACGCCGCCGGTGCGCGACGATGAGTCAAACGGTGGCGGTCGCAACGTGGCCCCCGCGCCGACGATCACGTTCGTGAAGTGGGGGACCGCAATCACCTGGGTGCCCAACACGTTGACGCTCGCTGGCACCGGCACGTCGACGGTGAGTTCGCTGCCTGCGATCTGCGTGATGAGCCGCGGAATCACGCGGCCAGTGTTGGGCCCATCCACCTCGACGATCGCCACCTCGCGCCCCACCAGATGCCGCGCACACGTGGTGCGCACCGTGAGGGTGCGGCGATCTGCAGACACCGCGACCAGGTTCGTTGGACAGTTGTCGAACACCGTGTTGCCCGACGGCGCGAAGGCACCATCGACACCGCTGCCCACATCAACGGGTTCGCCGCCGTCGAGGTAGGCGGGGCGCTCGTCGAAGTCGCTGTCGGCGCGGAGTTCAACGGCGTCGGCAATGCCGTCGTCGTCGCTGTCGAGGTTCAACCACGGCGGCGCGTCCACCAGTGTCACACCAGCGATCGCGCTGTCGCTCAGCTCAACGGCGGTGGCGATGCCATCGTTGTCGTCGTCGTCGTCGAGCGCGTCGATGGTGCCGTCGTCGTCGGTGTCGACGGCGGTGGTGGCGGTGGCTTCGGTACCGTCGTTCAAGCCGTCGCCGTCCGTGTCGGCGATGGTCACGCTGGTGCCCAGCACCACCTCGCGGGTGTTGAGCAGGCCGTCGTCGTCGAGGTCGTCGTCGCAGGCGGCCACCGCATTGTTGGGCACACACGGATCTGTTGGTGCACCATCGATGCTGTTGGCGGTGCCATCGCCGTCGAAGTCGCCAGTGCCGCACAACAAGACATCGTCGTCGGGGATGCACGGGTTGAGGTCGTTGGTGTCGTCGCCATTGAGCGTGCCGTCGTCGTCTTCGTCGCCGTTGGGGCAAGCGAGGATGTCGACGGTGGGGGCGCACGCGTCTTCGGCGTCGTCGCCGCTGGCCTCATCGCCGTTGAGCGTGCCGTCGCCGTCGAAGTCTCCGCTCGCGCACGCCACCACGGTCACCACCGGGCTGCACGCATCTTCAGCATCACTGCCGTCGTCACGTTCGTCGCCGTTGTTCACACCGTCGCCGTCGCTGTCGGCGCTGTCGCAGATGAGCACCGTGTTGTTGGGGACACAGGCATCTTCGGGGGCTGCGTCTTCGCTGTTGACGACACCGTCACCATCGAGGTCGCCACTGGCACACGCCAGCACCGTGGTGGTGGGCACGCAGGGGTCGGCGTCGTCGGGGTCGTTGGCGTTGATGGTGCCGTCGTCGTCGGTGTCACCCGCCGCGCACGCTGCGGTTTGCACCGAGGGCACGCAGGGATCTTGCGGGCCGACGTCGTCGCTGTTGGGCGTGCCGTCGGCGTCGGTGTCGCCGGTGCTGCAGGCCAACGCGTTGCCGTTGGGGATGCAGGCGTCGTCGGGCGCGTCGTCGTCGCTGTTTTGGGTGCCGTCGGCGTCGGTGTCGCCCGTGGCGCAGGCGGCGACGTTTTGCGCGGGCACGCAGGCGTTTTGCGGCTCGGGGTCGATGGCGTTGGCGGTGCCGTCGTTGTCGACGTCGCCGGTGTTGCAGGCGAGCACCTGTGGCTCGGGCACGCAGGCGTCGTTTTTGTCGTCGTCGTCGCCGTTGCGCAGCCCGTCGCCGTCGGTGTCGCACAGGTCGTTTTCGGGATCGTCGCAGTTGGTGAAGCAGCTGCCGTCGATGCAGCTTTGGGTGTCGGCGCACTGGTCATCGCGCTCGCAGGCGATCTCGCCCGACAGCACCCGACAACCGCTCAACGACAACGCCAGAGCCAGAATCGTCGACGACAACAACGCGGTGTGCTTGTTCATTCGGTCATCGCTCCTGCCAGCATGACGCCGGCTCCTGCGAGCACAGCGGCTCCGCCTGCACCAGCCACCAACAACATCACGCGCCCCTGATTGATGGCCGCGTTCTTTGCCTCGACGGTCTCGGTGGGGGTTGAGGCCGTGTTGTCTGCCACGAGCGTGAGGGCCGTGCCCACGCCGAGCGCCAGCACCCCCACCCCGGCGACCACACCACCCACAGGCACCAGCGTCGACAGCGGACGCGCCTGCAGCGGAATACCGCCCAGCGGCGCCAGCAACTCGTTGACCGCAGGACGCAGCTCGTCGGCAACGCGCTCGAGGCTGTTGATTTCAACGCTGCGCCGCCCGCGCGACGCGCCCTGCTCGGCATCAAACAACGTCAGGTTGACGACGTAGTGCTCGGCCAACCGCCCCACGTCACCCGACACGACGTAGCGCGCGCCCAGGGCGTCGGCGAGCTCGGCCAGGCACGAGCCTTCGGTACAGCCAGCACTCTGGCGCGTGGACTCCATCGAGGTCAGCGAACGCAGCTCGGCGCTGTTCACCGACGTCGCACCGGCACACTCCGACACGAGCGACGACACCACGCCGCCGATCGAGACCACCGTTGCTGGCTCGACACCGTTTGGCACCAGATCGAGCACAAACAAGCGCGGCACCGACGTGGGTGCGGCGGCGTCGGCAGTGGTCGAAGCAGGCGGCGGTGCGGGCGACTGCAGCGCCAGAAGCAACAGCGGAACAAGCATGACGCCACGCTAGCCGGAGCACGGCGCGCTGGGCAGTGCCGTTGCGCACGTCGTCGTCGGCAGGCTGCGTGCTGGCAAGCAAACGAGCGGCTGCCCGCTCGTTGTCGTCGTTCAGGTTCTCGGCGATGTGCTCAGTGGCGGGCGAGCCGCACCAGGTTGCGAATCACCTTGGCCGCTGTGTCGGGAACACCAGCCTTCAGCAGGAACAGCGGCACCGGAATGCCCGGGCTCATCGACGCCACCAGGGTCACCTCGGTCTTGCCGTTGCCCACGTCTTTGAAGCGGTAGCGCATGTCGTAGTGGTTGAAGCGTCGCACGCCCTGGTCGGGGTACGCCTTCGGCGCGGCACTCTGCGTGAACACGGCGGTACCGGCGTCGTCCTCGCTGAACTTCATACGCACCACGATGTCGGTGTTGGGCAGGGGCCAGGGGGCTTCGAGGCCGTAGTAGAGCAGCGCGTCGTTGTCGGTGGCGCTGATGGTCTTCGCCTTGTCGGCGATGCCGAGGGTTTTGTGGTTGTTCACGTCTTTGAAGACGGCCACGCAATCCTTGAGGCTGACGGTGTCGGTGGTGGTGACGGTGTACTCGATGAGCGGCAGCGTCTCGCCCTGCGCGTCGGTCATCTCGGTGACGGCGTAGCGGACCGAGATGCGGCCCTCGTCGACGGTCGCGGTCGACCAGGTCTTTGCTGGTGCCTCGGCCAGGGCCGACGTGCTGAGCAGGGTGCCCAGCACCAGGGCGCTCAGGCTGCGGCGAAGGGTGGCTGTGTGATGCGTGGTCATGGGGTTCCTTGGGTTCAGGTGGATTGGCTTACGGTGTAAGACTGATGGACGTACAGTGTACGGACGGCGGGTGCACGACGCGACCACGACGGCTGTCGAGCGCTTCAGGCTCGACGCGGTGAACGTTCAGGTGGCCTGGCGAAGCACCACGTTTGAACGCTGCTCAGTGCTGCGCGAGAAGCCGCGCACGGCGCGCCAGAAGCACCACAGGATGAGCAGGGCTTCGCCGACGAAGGTGACCTTGCTGACGACGAAGCCGTCGTCGGCAAACAGGATCTTGCCGAAGGCATCGACGAGGTAGCCGGCGCCGCTGACGACGACGAGCACGGCCAGCACGCGGTGGATAAACCACGCCCGCACCAACAACGCGCCAAGGCCGAGCAGGTGCAGCGCAAACAGCGCCAGCGCCAGGTCGAAGGCGTGGGTGAACGACGACAGGCTGGCCATCACCTGCGCCTGCTGCAGCTCGACACTGCCGGTGGTTGGGCTGGTGGCGACGACCACAGCGTCGACCAGATGGGGCAGCACCGCGGCGAAGGTGGCGGCGTAGGCCACGCGCAGCCAGGCGACACCGGTGGAAAGGCCCTCGTGCACCGAGCGCAGCAGCAGCCAGAAGGCCCAGGCCACCACGACGTCGAGCAGGATCACGCCCAGGAAGGCGGCAATCGCGAAGCGAAACGCGCCAGGAGCGGCCGCGATGTTCGCCACGGTAGCCGCCGCGTCGTGGGGCACCTGCACGCCCTGCAGTGTCGCGAAGGCCACGGGGGCCAACACCGCCATGCCCAACAGGCCGGCACCGCCCACGGCGGCCACAGTGCGTTCGGAGAAGGCGGAAGAACCAGTGCTGCTCATGACGTGCTCCGGGTGGTGGGACGCTGTCGGCCTCTGCTTTACGTTGTAAAGCCGTGCTCAGGTTTACGATGTAAAGTGGTGCACGTCAAGCGTGCGTGTGCGAAAGCAGGCCGGATGGCCCGCTCAAAAACGACCAAACCCCCGAAACCTCCTCGAGAACCACTCAGCCGAGAGCGCGTGCTAACCGCGGCCCTGCAGGTGGCAGATCTGGGGGGAATCGACGCCCTGACCATGCGGCGGCTCGGGCAGGAGCTCGGCGTCGAGGCGATGGCCCTCTACCACCACTTCGCCAACAAGGAGGACGTCCTCGACGGCATCATCGACCTCGTGTTTGCCGAGCTGCCGCTCCCCAGCCACGACACCGTGTGGCAGGAGGCGATGCGCCACCGCGGCCTCGCGCTCAAAAGCACCCTGGCGCGCCACCCGTGGGCGATCGGCAGAATGGAGTCGCGCACCACCCCAGGCCCCGCCAACCTGCGCCACCACGACGCCGTGCTCGGCTGCCTGCGGGCCGGCGGCTTCAGCGTCGCCATGGCCGCTCACGCCTACTCGGTCATCGACAGCTACGTCTACGGCTTCGCCCTGACCAAAATGAACCTGGCCACGGCGGTCACCGACGACCTCGCCACCGTCGCCACCACCATGCTCCAGCCGTTCGATCCGGGCACCTACCCCCACCTCGTCGAGTTCATCGCCGAACACGCGCTGCAGCCCGGCTACAACCACGACGGCGAATTCGAGTACGGCCTCGACCTCGTGCTCGAGGGTCTGCAGCAGCGCGCCCAGCGTTGACCCGACGACGACGACGCTGACGATGCTCACCCACGACCGGGTCAGGCGTAGGATGCGGCGATGAAGGCCATTGTTCACACCGGCTACGGCGCGCCCCGCGATGTGCTCGAACCGCGCGAGGTGCCCACACCCACCATCGGTGACGACGAGGTGTTGGTGCGGGTGCAGGCGTCATCGGTGCACGCTGATGTCTGGCACGTCGTCACGGGTCGACCGCGGGTGCTGCGCTTGATGGGGGCGGGGCTGTTCACGCCCACGCGCGTGGTGCCGGGCACCGACCTCGCTGGCGTCGTCGAGCAGGTGGGCCGCGCGGTCACCAGCCTGCAGGTGGGCGACGCGGTGTTTGGCGAATGCGTGCGCGGCATGCAGTGGGTCAACGGCGGCGCCTGGGCCGAACTCGCCGTCGCCCCCGCCGACGCGCTGGCGCGCAAGCCCGAGCACGTGTCGTTTGCGGTGGCCGCGTCGGTGTCGTCGCCGGGCTATGTCGCGCTCAACAGCCTGCGGGGTCAGGCGGCGGTGCGGCCGGGGCAGCGCGTGCTCATCAACGGCGCGGCGGGGGCAGTGGGCAGCGTGGCGCTGCAGGTGGCGAAGGCCCGTGGTGGCATCGTCACCGCCGTCGACCGCGCCGACACCCTCGAGCTGTTGCGCACCCTCGGCGCCGACCGGGTCATCGACTACGCCGTCACCGACGTCACCCGCGACGACGGCCGCGATCCTGCCGGCTACGACCTCATCTTCGACGTGGCCTCGACCCTGTCGTTTTCCGCCTGCAAACGCGTGCTCAGCGACGACGGTGTGTATCTGGCCCTCGGCCACGACCACTACGGCGCTGGCGGCCGGGGCACCTTTGGCAGCATGCCGCAGGTTTTTTCGTTGCTGGCGCGCTCCCTGTTTGACCGCCACGCCCCGCGACCCGACTTCAGCCTCGTCGACAAAACAGCCGCGATGGCCGAACTCGCGCGCCTACTCGAATCCGACGCGCTGACGCAGACCATCGCCCGCGCGTTTCCCCTCGCCGAAGCGGCCAGCGCGCTGGAGCTGCTGACCACGAACACCGTTGGCCGGATCGTGCTGGTCCCGTAGCCGGCGTTTCGACCGCGTAAAAAGGCAACAGCAATGGCCAGCGAAAATCACTTCATTTCAGTATCAGCAGCTGGCGATCTGATGGCCCGTCGCAAGGGGCACGCGCCGGTGCGGGTCGCCACCAGGGCCCAGGGCATCGAGGTGGTGCCGGATGACGAGGCCGTTGAACACGGCGTGCCGCCGCGGCTGCAGGTCTTCTTTGAGCATGGTGGATCGAATCGGCAAATGCGCGTGGTGAGTATTACCGCTGACAGCGTAAATCTGGATATTTTTGTATTTCAGGAGAAGTACGCGGTTCAAGACCAAGCCCTTGGGCGCTGGATACGCGCAGCGGTTGAGCGGGCCCTCGACGCGGCTGCTCGGTAACGCTTGGGTACTATTTATCTTTGACGACAGCGTGCTCTTTCTTTATTGCTTTTTCATCAGCATCAAATGGCGCATAATACATGGGCGTTCTCACGCCCATCGACACTCACAACAATGTCGCCCACCACTATTTCAACTTTATCCGACCGATACAGCCTACCAACAACATAATCCTCACCCATCGAGTCGAGCCAAACACCAACACCAACAACCTCAACATTAACCGAAGAATCAGCGGGCTTTGGTGACACCTCAATGGCACCTATGTCTTCGATGGAATTCTTGATCTCGACGCCGCCAATCATTAAGGAAAGCCCGCCGTCAACATAGACAGTTATTTCCGCCGTTGCACCACAAGCGCCAGAGAACCTGTATTCTCCGTCTTCTCCGGAATCAACAGAAGAAAGATCCAAAAATGAGTCAGACAACGCATCACGCAGTTCATATTTTACTATTGAATGCACTGGGTGCCCGTCCATTTTAACCACACCTTTTACCGTGCAGAATGGACGGGATAGCGCAGGTTCCGTGAGAGCGAGATACATCGCAAATAGAACCATCATGGGCACTCCGATCCACAATGCTTACGGGGATCCGGCCGCTCGTGTTCGAAGTCCCGCACCGCGCGACGACGACGCAGTGCCAACAGCAGCACGCCTGCCAACGCTG
Source organism: Myxococcota bacterium (assembly GCA_044349155.1). GTDB lineage: Bacteria > Myxococcota > UBA727 > UBA727 > VGSZ01 > VGSZ01. Next base: position 10,578 of record JBIKRQ010000084.1, on the reverse strand, counting down.
CGCCGTCGGTGGGCAGCGCACTGCAGCCGGCAGCGACCTCGTCGTCCGTGGAGCCGCGACGACGGCGTGGGGTGTCTTCGCCTTCGCCCTCTTCGCCTTCGCCTTCACCCTCGCCGGGTTCTCCTTCGCCTTCGCCTTCGCCGGGTTCTCCTTCGCCTTCACCCTCGCCGGGCTCTCCTTCGCCCTCGCCCTCGCCTTCGCCTTCACCCTCGCCGGGTTCTCCTTCGCCTTCACCTTCACCTTCGCCCTCGCCCTCACCTTCGCCTTCGCCCTCGCCGCCGCAATCGTTGCGGTCGTTGAAATGGGGCGTGACGACGTCGGCGCACAGTGAATCGCACAGGCCATCGCCGCCCCACGCGCAGGGGTCGGCCGCACCACAGGTGCACACCGTGTACGTGCCGCTGTCGCAGGCGCCGCCGCACGCGCCGGTTTCTCCTTCGCCTTCTCCTTCGCCTTCGCCTTCACCTTCACCTTCGCCTGCTGGCGTCCACGCATCGGCCGCGCGGGTGTCGTCGATGAGGCGCAGCACCGGCACGAAGCCGATCGGGTTTCCATTCGCGTTGGTGCTGCGCGTTTGCGTGTAGGCCACGAGCAGGCGCGCGCCGCTGAGCGGGTCGCCCACGATGTGCGATTCGTGCTTCACGAACAGGGCTTCGACGTCGAGGTCGTCGAACACGCCGGGGCCAATGAACACGCCGCTCGCCGAGCGACCGTCGCGCGACACGCGTGCGGCCTGGATCGCGCGGTAGGGGCGACCCGTGGCGCTCACGGTGAGGTCGAGCATGAACGTGGTGCTGCCCAGCAACAGCGATGTCTGGTTCGCCGACAGGCTCACGCCGGTGCTGTCTTCCTGCAGGCTGCGCAGGTTGAGCGATTCCTCGACGGAGAACGAGCCGCGGATCGCATCGGTGGTGGTGGCCGCACCGGTGGCAGGGTCGAGGTGCAACGCTTCGATGCCGGCCTCGGGAGCGACGATCACGAAGGCCAACAGCATGAAGCTGTCGACGGCCGACAGCACCACGTTGCGCTCGTTGACGCCGTTGCTGGTGATGCGCGTGCCCGACGCGCTCGTGCCGCCCACGCTGGTGGAAAAGGGTGCAGTGAAAATGTCGGTGCGGTTGCCGTTGCCCGTCGACACGATCTTCGTGAACGCCACGACGCAGCCGGTGTCGGCGCAGGCGATGGCCGGGGTTTGAAAGGTGTTGCCGCGCGACGACGACACCTGCTCAAGGCTGGCGACCGTACCGCTTGTGGTGACCACCGCGACCCACGCCTCCGACGTCGTGGTGCTCGACAACTCGCCGTTGAAGGTGACGAGGAAGTGGTCGCCGTCAAACGCCACCGACGGCTCGTCGGTGGTGTCGCCCGAGCTGGCGATCGAAAACGGCGCCACCAGGGTATCGCCGCTGTCGTCGAGGATGGCGGCCATCAGTGTCTGGTTCGCTCGTGACAACGCCTCTGGTGCCACGTTCCACACGACGAGGAACACGCCACCACCTGCCACCACGACGGGGTTCGCGCGCGCGGCGACCTGCAGTGGGGCAGCGAAGGTGCCGGGCGCGTCGATCTCGTCGGCACTCGACAGCAGGCGCGCCGGCGACACCACACCATCGAGGTCGACGGTGGTGGTGACGACGTCAAATGTGCTCAGGCTGCCAAAGCTGCTGGCCCGCTCTTTCCACACGACCAGCGCGCCGTCGCCGTCAGACGCCGCTGCGGGCGTGCTCGTGTCGACGTTGGCGTTGAGCGTGGGCAACGGCACCACCGGGCTTGCCGAGGCATGCGCCGTGGACGTTGCAATCAGGGTCGTTGCCAAAGCCAGCGCTGCTGTGTGCCGCATGAAAAACCTCGCTGCCCACCATGACGGAGCCGCGCGCGGGTTGGGCCGCCCGATCCACACAGCTGTGCGCTACGACACAGGAGCCGCCGGTGTCGACGTCAACTTCGTGAGAGAAGTCAGTCGCAGGTCACGCGCGGCGACGACGCGGCGTCGTCGTAGACCACGCGGTACACGCCGCCTGGCGCGGGCCGCAGCTCGTCGCCATTCACGCTGAAGTAGACCTCGAGGGTCGCCTGGATGTGGTCGCCGCCGGGGGCCGACGTCGTCGTGGTGGGCAGGTCTTCGCTGCAGCGGCCCCACTGAAAGGGGTCGAAGGCGCGCAGGTCGAGGGCGTACTGGGCGTTGGCGCCCACGCGGCCCGCGAGGCTGACGAACTCGGTTTCAAACGGCCCGCTCGAACCGAAGCGGTGGTGCACGCGCACGTCGAGCTCTTGCCAGATCGAGCCGTCGGCCCAGCTCGTGTTGTCGTCGGTGAGCTGCGGCTCGTACACCGAGAAGCACAGGTCGGTGATCGCCGCCCGCTGCCGCGCCCACGAATCAAACACCACCTGCTCACCAAACCCCGTCGCACCATCGCAACGACGGCTGCCCCCGCGCGACAACGACGCCGACACATCGCCCATCCACTCGACGTGCTGGTCGACGACAGGGAAGTGGTAGTCGCGGCCGAAGTCGGAGTCGTAGGCGTTGCAGCCGGCGCGGTCGGCGTTTCTGAAATACACCACCATCTCGGTGGCGCCCGCTGGCACGGCGAACGTGGCGGGGGCCGACTGCGTGGGGTCGTTTTCGTCGACGAGCGACAGGTTCTGCCGCACGTTCATCGGCAAGAACGTGACGTTCGCCGTGACGCTGAAGGTGGGCACGCCGTTGTAGGTCTGGCGGCAGTCGGGCAGGCGCGCGAGGTCGTAGTCGACGACAACGGTGCGGCCGCCCACGACGGGGCCCGAGGCGGTTTCTGAAAAGTCCGACGCAAACGTGAGCGTGGGACCAGCGGGCGGGCTGCAGACGTCGAAGTCTTCCGCAACGCCGAAGCTGTTGCCGCTGTCGAGGGTGTACGAGGCGAGCGCGTCGACGATGCGGTTGTGGTCGAACAAGCGGGCTTCGCCGCCGTTGATGGCCTTGCTGAGGTACGGCACGACGAGGATCTTCGCGCGCGACAACGCGGTGCCCGACATGCCGGGGCCCGGCACATCCACGCCTTCGCTGCCATCGACGTGAAACAAGAAGCGCTCCATCGTCGACGACACGCCCGTCGACGCCGTGGCCGGCACCGCACGCCAACCATTGCTGCCGGCTTTGATGAGCAACATGGGCACGGCACCTTCGGCAAGCGCACTGGCGTCGACGTCGACGCGGCCCTCAAACACCCAACGCGAGCCGTTGACGGCGAAGCTGTTGCCCGCAGCCACACGACCAAAGTCGCGCAACACGATCTGGCAGGCGCGGTCGGCGAAGTCGCCGGTGCCGGTGACACCCATGAGCGGGGCGGTGGCGTCGAGGCCGGTGTCGCTGGCGGACGTGTTCGATGTGGCCGTGGGCGCGACGTCGACGATGCAGGCAGAGCACACCAGCGGAAGCAGCAACAAACGACGCATCACACACCCCTACGAAACAGACGACACGGACGCACACCCACGTACGTGTGCGCACTCGTCCGCCTTTGTCCGGCGCGCGTCAACCGGCTTTCTGCTGCGCCGTTTGCTTCCTGCACCCGCGACGTCGTCAGCCGATCGCACTTTGGTGGAGGCCGTGTTTGCATGGCCTCATGACGACAGACCTCGGGAAGGCAGCGACGAAGAAGGCGACGACGAAGAAGGCGACGGCGAAGAAGGCGACGAAGCAGGCGACGACGAGGAAGCAGGCCCCATCGCCCGGGGCGCTGACCGTGGCCGACCTGCTCGGCGGAAAGCCAATCTCGTCGTTCGACGTCGACAGCCTCATGCGCAAAGCGCATTGGCGCTGGAACAAAGATCAGCTGCACGAGGCGTTCTTGTTGTTCGACGCGGCGATGCATGCCCCGTCGACGCGCACGCCAGCCGTGACCAGCGCGCGCAACCGCGCGGCCATCACGCTGTTTCGTTCGGGGCGCGATCCCGACGAGGCGCGCCGGCGGTTGCGCGACGTCGTCGACCACTACGCCGCGAACCCGACAGACACCGAAGATCGCCACTTCGTCGACTGGGCCATGACGTCGCTCATCGAGGACGCAGCGGCCAACGCTTCGAGCGCGCAGCAGTTCACCGAGGCGTATCGTGCGGCGGTGGCCGAGGCGCAGGTGCTGTTGCAGAACCACTGGAGCACGGGCCGCACGTTCCCGGTGATCCACGTGCAGCGCCTCATCGACGCCGCCAAACGCGCAGGTGCTGAGGACATCGTTGCCGAGCTGGAGGCCATCGCGTGATCAGGTGATCACGTGGGTCACGACATCGCCGGGAAACAAAACGTCGAGGGCCGCGCGCCAATCCGCGGGCAACGGCGCTTCGACCGTGACGTCGTCAACCACCACGCGTTCGGCGTGCAAACACAGCCGCGACAACCCGTAGCGCGCCGCAAAATCGCGGTTGAGCGGGCCCTTGCCGTGGGTGGCATCGCCAATGATCGGATGGCTCACATGCTTGCAATGACGACGTGCCTGGTGCCGCCGCCCCGTCCACAACACCACGCGCACCAAACTCACGCGCTCGACCGTTGAGCACAGCACCGGCTCAAGCCGACTGCGCGCTTCTTTGCGTTCACTGCCTTTGACGTCGTCGTCATCGAGCGGATGCTCCACATCCAACGGTGCTCGCACATGGCCCCGCACGATGGCCAGATACGACTTCGACGACGTCGTGTGCTGCATCTGCTCCTGCAACCGACGCGCAGCAGCACCATCGACGGCGAACACGCAGACCCCCGACGTGCCGCGGTCCAAGCGGTGCACCGGCACGACGTCAATGCCGAGATCGGCGCGCACCAGCTCGGTCAGGGTGGTTTCTTTGGGCCCGGCCCACGCGGAGTTGTGCACGAGCAGGCCCGGCGGTTTGTCGACGACGACGACGTCGGCAGAGCGAAACAGCACGGGTACGACATGTCGTTGCATCAGGAAGGTGTTTGACAGAGTCCAATGACGTGCGAAACCGCGCGCAGCTTGTGTCACCACAGGCCATCTCCCAGCGGAGAACGACCGTCGAAGCAAGCTGCTTGCTTTTGCGCTCCGCGCGAGGCCGACATCTCGTCAGCCCGTTTTCCGTCAACGTCGACCACAGCAGCATCCGCACCACGTGCGCGAGCGGGTTGTCGACGACAAAGAAGGTTTCCACACATGGTGAATGTCAACACGTCCGCGGCCGAGCCGAGCTTCGCCGAATTGCTTGAAGCATCGTTCGCCCGTGACGAAGTGGCCGAAGGCGAAATCGTGCGCGGCACGGTCGTCTCCGTGCACAAGGACCACGTCCTCGTCGACGTCGGTTTCAAGTCCGAGGGCATGGTTCCCCTCAACGAATTCCCGGTCATCAACGGCCAGGTGCAGATCAAGGCCGGCGACTCCGTCGACGTGCTCGTCGAGAGCCGTGAGAACGACTACGGCCTGATCGTCCTGTCGAAGGAAAAGGCCGACAAGCTCAAGATCTGGGACGAAATCTCCGCCGCTTGCGAGCGTGACGAAGTCGTCGAAGGCATCATCGTCTCGCGCGTCAAGGGCGGCCTCTCGGTCGACATCGGCGTCAAGGCGTTCTTGCCCGGCAGCCAGGTTGACCTGCGCCCGATCCGCAATCTCGACAAGCTCATTGGCGAGAAGTTCAAGTTCAAGGTCATCAAGTTCAACAAGAAGCGCGGCAACATCGTGCTCTCGCGTCGCGCGCTCCTCGAGAAGGAACGCGACCAGCTCAAGGGTGTCACCCTGCAGAAGCTGGAAGAGGGCGCGGTCATGGCCGGCGTCATCAAGAACATCACCGAGTACGGCGCGTTCGTCGACCTCGGCGGCATCGATGGCCTGCTGCACATCACCGACATGAGCTGGGGCCGGGTCAACCACCCCTCCGAGCTCTTCCAGATGGGCGACGAAGTCACCGTCAAGGTGCTCCGTTTCGACCGCGAGCAGGAGCGTGTCAGCCTCGGTCTCAAGCAGATCCAGGCCGATCCGTGGACGACGGCGCAGCACTCCTTCCCGGTCAACAGCCGCGTGAAGGGCAAGGTTGTCAGCCTCACCGACTACGGCGCGTTCATCGAGCTCGTGCCTGGTGTTGAAGGCCTGATCCACGTCTCCGAAATGAGCTGGACCAAGCGCGTCAAGCACCCGTCGAAGATCATGAACATCGGCGACGAAGTCGAAGCACTCGTCCTCGGCATCGACGTCGAGAACAAGCGCATCAGCCTCGGTATGAAGCAGATCGAGCCCAACCCCTGGCACACGCTCAACGAGAAGTACCCCGTTGGCGCCGTCATCAAGGGCCAGGTTCGCAACATCACCGACTTCGGCATCTTCGTTGGTATCGAAGAAGGCATCGACGGTCTGGTGCACATCAGCGACTTGTCGTGGACGACCCGCGTCAAGCATCCGTCTGAGATGTTCCAGAAGGGCGATGAAGTTGAAGCCGTGGTGCTCAACATCGACGCCGAGAACGAGCGCATCAGCCTCGGTATCAAGCAGCTGCACGAAGATCCGTGGAGCCGCATCCCGCAGACCTACCCGCGCGGCAGCCGCCTGCAGGGCCTCATCACCAAGATCACCGACTTCGGTGCTTTTGCTGAGATCGAGCCCGGCGTGGAAGGTCTCATCCACGTGTCGGAAATCGCCGACGAGCATGTCGACGATCCGCGCAAGTACCTGAAGGTTGGCGAGACCAAGGAGGTCATGATCATCGACATCGACCTCGACGATCGCAAGATCGGTCTCTCGATCAAGGCCGTGGGCAAGGCCGCCGAAGGTGGCGACTACCGCGCCTACCTGACCTCGACGGGCAGCGGCATGGGTACCCTCGCCGACGCGCTCAAGAGCAAGCTCAACCGCAACTGAGCTCTGCTGTGAGGCAATGAAAAACGCGGGCCGCAAGGTCCGCGTTTTTCTTTTGGCGCCGTAAGCTGGAGTCGCGGGCTTGACCGAAACGGACTTCGATGAAAACGAAGCAGTGGGGACCAAACATGAAAAAAACGCTCCTGTCTTTTGTCGCTCTCATGGCGATGGCGTGTGAACAGCCGCCCGCATCGCCGCCCGAAACGCCATCAGCATCAGCACCAACGCCGACGTCGCCGTCGACCTACCCGCAGGCCCCGACGGTTTCGCCCGAAGACCTCGCACGCGTGTTGCCGAAAGACGCTGAGGGCCGGCCGATCCTCGCCACCGTCGACGGCACCAACCTCACGTTGGGGGAGAAGCGTGTCGACGCGATTGGAGCAGCGGCGGCCTGCCGCGACCTTGGCGCGAGCTGTGTGATGGCCACCGGCGACTTAGATCGATGCGTTCGAACTGGACGAACTTGCAGCACAAACACGCCTTGGCTCGAGTCGGCAGCGTGCTGCCCAACGGCTTGCGTGGACGCATACAGCGAGGAGAGGAGACTCGGCGCTTCGCCCCTTGAGGCGGACGCTGCGGTGTTTGGCTCAACGCACGAGTGCTTTCCGGGCTTGCAGGAGATGATCCGCGCTGCTGGTGGCACGCCGCGCACCATGCCTCGGAGGGCGCCATGAGAAGCCTCTCGATCGTTGTTGCTGCAGCGGTCACTTTGTCTTCGTCGGCGATTGCATACGATTCAATCGCCTGTGGCCCACCAGACGTTCGGAACGACTGCGAGGGGCTCGAAGCTGCTCGGACACCGTGGTTCAGCAGCGAGCACGCACTCATCTGGAAGCGCACGCGAGCGCTCGCCGGCCTCCCCGTGGGTGTCGACGCACCGTTCACCGTCGAGACGCCGACGCTCGGCATTGCCGCCGACGACGACTGGCAAAGTTTGCTGCCGGCACCGCTCGACCTCGCCGCCACCATCGAGCCCCGTCAGCTCGAGATCGCGGTGTTCGCCCAGTTGCCCGACAAGTCCTACGCGCTGTGGGACTGGACATCTGGCAACGAAGGCTGCCCTCCGCTGGGCACTGACGACATCACGACGTGCCATGAGTTCGCCGGCCACATGGGCTGGCTCAACTCCAACCACTTCCTGCCGCAGGCGGAGCAGGCGTTTCAGCACCACCATACGCTCGCCCTCGATCGCGCTGCCGAGTGTGCGGCGATGGCTGATCGTCTGGGCGACGTCGACGGTGCAACGGACATCCTTGAGGCCTGCGACCGCGAAGCCCTGATCCTCGAGGCGATTGCCCAGCACTATCTTCAAGATGCTTGGAGCATGGGCCACATGTGGCAGCGCTGGGGATCGCCCAACGCGGCAGATTTCGCTGATGCGGTTCAATCCAACCCCGACCTGTACTCGCTGAAAGCAGTGGGCGACGCCGTCGGTCGGGCGAGCGGCATCATCCACGGCGCGAAAGCGATCACCGGCGTTTCCGACGCGATGTGCTCTCCTGACCCAGGCGTTGCATTCAGCTATGGCGACGAACTTCTCGACGGCGCCGGTGACCTGTTTCTCGATCGCGTCAACGGCGACGAAACGCTCTCTGCACAACGCCAACTCCTCTACGGGTGCGCGGCAACCGCCATGCGCGAAGTGTACTCCGCTGGTGCACAAGCATTCGGGCCGCTCACGGCAAGTACAACCTCGCGAGTGGACCTCGTCGACTGCTTTCCCCAGCGGGCGACGAACAGAGCGATTGCCCTCGGGTCCGCAATCCAGGTGCCGCTCGAGGTGGGCGGGTTCGAGGATCCCGGTGAGTTCTTCGCCACCACCAGCGAGGCATTTCTTGCGAACCTTGGGCTCACGCCAGAGCTCGCGTCGCAGGACTCGTTGTACTTGCCGCTCACCTCGACCGTGCTGAGCGAGGTCGACATCTTCGGTGCGCGCCTGATCGAAGCGGGGATCATTGAACGGTGGAACGAGGAAATGAGTGCGATCCAACGCGTCCTCCAAGTTGGCGCCCGCACAGACGCGTTCGGAACGACGCTGGCGGACGGTGCGCTCGGACCGTTGTTGTCGATGTCCCCCAATTCTGCGTATCCGGGCGTCGCCGACTACACCGACCCGCCGCTGCCGTGGACGCCGACGCCGTTGCTCGTCCCCGCCGAGCCGCGCGTCGAGAACGCGGGCAACATCATGGCGCGCACGTTCGTCGACGCCCACGCCCAGGACTGGTGCGATGTGCTGCACGAAGACGGCGACGACGAGTTCTCGCTGAGCGCCTTGCGTGACCGCTGTATCAACCTGACAAAACAAGGCGACCCAGCAGCCGACGTCGCCTGCGGCGTTTGCGCCAAATTCGTTCTGTGGCACCTATGGCCATCGACCGACGGCGAGCACCGTGCGGAGGACGCGCCGGTGTGCGAACAGCTGGCGGGCCCGGCGTCCGCCACCATTCGAGCGCAGTCTTCTCGGGAGCTGATGGACGCCCATTTCTCGAGCGGGAACGCCATTCTGCTCGCAGGCGGCAGCCTTGACGGGCTGTGGTGCGGATTCGGCGAGCCCATGGTCGCATTTCTTCCTCCAGATGTGCCCGAACCGCTCTGCACCGGGAGTGAGCAGACGACCCCGGTCGATATCGCCATCGGGCGGCTCACGGTCGCTGGGGACGCGCTGCAGAGCCTGCCTTCCCCACAGGTGATCGTGACGTCGTCTGGAAGGGTTTATGACACCGTGGTCGACGGCGTTCGTGTCCTGGGCGTCAACGTCGGCCCGGGGACAACGCGGCTTCATCTCGCTCTTCCCGAGTTCGGCATCGAGAGAGACTTTTCGGTGACTGTTCCTGAACGCAGTTGCCTTGGCGTGTGCGGACGCTTTTTCGAGGAGTTCGGTATCGGCATCTGCTCCACAGACGCCCAATTTGACGTCGACCCTGCCTGCTGTTGTTGTCTGTGATGCAGGCCAGCGATGGCTTCGAGACCAAGGAGGTCATGATCATCGACCTCGACGATCGCAGGATCGGTCTGTCGATCAAGGCCGTGGGCAAGGCCGCCGAAGGTGGCGACTACCGCGCCTACCTGACCTCGACGGGCAGCGGCATGGGTACCCTCGCCGACGCGCTGAAGAGCAAGCTCAACCGCAACTGAGCTCTGCTGTGAGGCAATGAAAACGCGGGCCGCAAGGTCCGCGTTTTTCTTTTGGGCGCGCGTTGTCGTCGACGGGGAGCGCGGCTCAACCCGCGAGGGTCAACAGCGCGCCCGCCACCATCAGCGCCACACCCACGCCGGTTTGCCAGCGGATGTGTTCGCCGAGCACGACGGCGGCGAGCACGATGGTGAAGGCGAGGCTGACCTTGTCGATGGGCGCCACCTTCGACGCGGGTGCCATCTGCAGCGCGCGGAAATACGCGAGCCACGACACGCCAGTGCCAAGGCCCGACAGCACCAGAAACAGCAGCGAGCGCGGCTTGAGCGCACGCAGAGCGTGGTGTTCGTGCGTGGCGAAGACGATGCCCCAGGCAAACACCAGCACCACCAGCGTGCGGATGGCGGTGGCGAGGTTCGAGGGCACATCCTTGATGCCGATCTTGGCGAGGATCGCCGTGGCGGACGCTGCGAGCGCTGAGACCGTTGCAAACCTTGGAGGGACACCTGAAAACCGGCCAACGAAGGACACCGCAAAACCGGCCAATGGCCAAGCGGCGGACTGGGTCTTTATGCCTGTGGCTGCTCAGATTTCATACCAGCCTTCGTTCGG
>JBIKRQ010000432.1:0-5236 GCA_044349155.1 Myxococcota bacterium | reverse complement strand
GACGCCGAGATTGTGGATTACTATCAGCAGCTCGCTGATTTGAATCACAAGTTGGTGCAGAGCGATCGCGCAATCAAGAACCTTGAAAAAGCACTTGAGCTCGATCAAAACCATGCACCGTCGCTGCGCCTTTTGGCCACGGTGTTCGAGGGCGAGCAGCGTTTCGAAGACGCGTACGAAGCACTGATTCGTCTCGTGCCGCAGGTCAGCGGTGACGAGCGCGTGCAGTTGCTCGTCGAGATCGGCCGCCTCGCCAAAAGCGAGCTCGACGACCCGTACCGCGCCATCGACGCCTACGAAGACGCCAACCGTCAGCGCCCCGGCGACCGCGACATCCTGCAGGCCCTGCTGCAGCTGTACCGCGGCACGCGTCAGGGACCGCGCGCGGTCGAGATCCTCGAGGAGCTGGTGCGCATCGAGCCCGACGAGAAGGCCCGCGTGCGCTTGAACCAGACCCTCGGCGAGGTGTGGCGCGACGAGCTGAAAAACGAGAGCCGCGCGGTCCAGTACTTCAACGCCGCCCTCGACCTCGACCCCACGTTTGTGAAGGGCTTCGAGAGCATCGAGCAACTGCTGGCGTCGTCGGGGAACTGGGCGTCGCTCGAGGAGAACTACATCGCCATGCTCAAGCGTCTGCCGGCGGCAGAAGGCAAGGGCATCAAGGCCGTGTTGTGGAAGAACCTCGGCGACCTCTACCGCTACCGCCTCAAGAACCTCGCTGGTGCCACGCAGGCGTTTACGGTGCTGGCCAAGATGCAGCCCGACGACGTCGAGGTGCTCGAAGTGCTCGCCGATCTGTTGGGCAAAAACCCAGCGGCCATCGACGACGCGATCGTCACCTGGCAGCGCCTGGTGCAGCTCGATCCCGACAAGATGACGCGCCCGCTGCACGAGCTGGTGCGCCTGTACCTCGCCAAGAAGCTGCAGGACCGCGCCTACCTCGCCACGTCGGTGCTCAACATCGTCAAGGACGCCTCGCCGCAGGAACTGCAACTGCTCACGGCCTACCAGAAGCAGGTGCAGCCACAGGCGAAGCGCGCGATGACCGACAAGCTGTGGGACGTGCTGCTCGTGCACCCCGACGCGCGTGGGCCGTTGGCGCAGTTGTCGACGATCTTGTGGCGTTCGGCGGGCTCGGCGTTGATGCGCCAACCGAAGGACTTCGGCTTCGACAAAAAGAAGGTCTGGGAGAAGAAGGAACTCGACGCGCCGGTGCCGATGTACTTCGTCACGCAGCTCAAATACGTGCGCGGCGTTTTGAACGTTGGCGCGTTTGAGTTGTGGGAGAAGCAAGACGGTGGCGAGGCCCTTGGCCCCCTTCCCCTCGAGGTACCCACGCTCGCGATCGGCAAGGGCAACCCCATGCTGAGAGACACAAACGCGCGCGCCTTGTGGTTCCAGATCGGTCGGCAGGTGTCGTCGCTGCGGCCGGCGTTCATGTTGCCGCGCACGCTCGGTGCGCAGCGCTTCAACGCCCTGATCGACGTCGCCATCAAGATGGTCGAGCCCCGCTACCCGGTGAAGGCCGATCCGAAAGACGTCGCCGAGATCGAAAAAGCCCTCGCACGCGTGGCGGTGCCGTTGACGAACGCCATCCGCCCCGTCGTCGCCGAGCTGCTCAAGGCGCGGCAGGCGGTGAGCACCAAGGCCTTCCTCGAGGGCATGGAGCACACCGCACTGCGCACGGGCTACCTGCTCACGGGCGACATCGACCTGGCGTTGGCGATGGCGAAGCAGCCCGACTCGGCGGCGATCCCGCTGCCGTTCGCCTCGAAGATCAAAGAGCTGCTGGTGTTTGCCGTCAGCGAAGAGCACTTCGAGCTGCGGCAACGCCTGGGTACAGCGATCGGCACGCCATAACATCCTGAATGAACAGCAGAATCTTCGAGCGCGGCCGGATCACTCCGGCCGCGTTTCGTCTTGATCGGCGGGAAGGGTCCCCGCCCGCCCCCTCGTAGAGACTCCCCTCGGCGACAAAACCGCAAAGCCGATTTCTCTTCGAGGTTCGTTGGTGTGACCGCGTTTGCGACGCTCGCGTTGCACCAGTCATGATGTCGACATGTTGCGTGCACTGCTCCTCGCCCCGCTCCTCCTCTCGATCGTTGGCTGCGCCGAACTCGAGGACCTCCTCGGCGACGAGGCGATCGATCAGGGCGAAGACACGGGCGAGGGGGAGGGCGAGGCAGCAGAGGGCGAAGGCGAAGGCGAAGGTGAACCTGGCGAGGGCGAAGGCGAGGGCGAACCTGGCGAAGGCGAAGGAGAAGAACCCACGACGTGGTCCGAGCCCGAGCTCGAGATGCTGCGTCTCGTGAACGCGTTTCGTGCCGCTGGCGGCGACTGCCCGAGCGGATCGTTCTCGTCGCTGCCGCCACTCACCGGCAACGACGCCCTCGGTGCTGCGGCCCGCGATCACAGCCAGGACATGGCCGACAACGACTACTTCGATCACGTCAGTCTCGACGGGCGCAGCTTCGCGGATCGCATCGTCGACGCGGGCTACGACGCGCAGCCCTACGGTGAGAACATCGCAGCGGGCAACACCGACCCCGAGGCCACGTTCGAGCAGTGGCGCAACAGCGACGGTCACTGCCTCAACATGACGACGAGAAACGCCAACGAAATCGGCGTCGGCTTCGCCAGCGGCGGCAGCTACGGCGCCTACTGGACGCAGGTGTTTGGCGTGCGGTGATCGTGCAACGCGAGCGGGATTGACGCGTTGCAGCGGCTTCGCGACACGCGCGCATGCCCCGTCATCTGCTTTCGACTCTCGACTGGTCCCGCGCCGATCTGCAGGCGATCCTCGACGACGCGCGCGCCCTCAAGCGCCGCACGCACACGGGCGATCTCGCCGGCAAAAGCATCGCGCTGGTGTTCTTCAACCCGTCGCTGCGCACGCGCACGAGCTTCGAGCTGGGCGCGCACCAGCTGGGCATGAAGGCCATCGTGCTCGAGCCCGGCAAGGGTGCCTGGCCCATCGAGTTCGACGACGACGTGGTGATGGACGGCGAGCCCGAAGAGCACGTGCGCGAAGTGGCCCGCGTGCTCTCGCGCTACGTCGACTGCATCGCGGTCCGCGCGTTTCCGAAGTTCCAGGACTGGCAGGTCGATCGCCAGGACAAGGTCATCGAGTCGTTCGCGCGTTTCGCGACGGTGCCCGTGATCAACATGGAAACCATCACGCACCCCTGTCAGGAGCTGGCCCTCATGCAGGCCCTGCAGGACAAGCTCGTGACGACGGACAAGAAGAAGTTCGTGCTCACGTGGACGTATCACCCCAAGCCGCTGAACACGGCGGTGGCGAACTCGGGGCTGATCATCGCCGCCAAGTTCGGCTTCAACGTCACGCTCTTGTGCCCCACCCCCGAGTACCGCCTCGACGAGCGCTACATGAGCGCAGCACAAGCCTCGTGCGAAGCCCAGGGTGCAAAGCTCACCATCAGCCACGATGTTGCTGAGGCCTACGACGGTGCCGACGTCGTCTACGCCAAGAGCTGGGGGGCGTTGCCGTACTTCGGTCGCTGGGCCGACGAGAAGCCCATCCGCGACGCCCACAAGCACTTCATCGTCGACGAAGAAAAGATGGCGCGCACCAACAACGGCCTGTTTTCGCACTGCCTGCCGGTGCGTCGCGGCGTGAAGGTCACCTCGGGCGTGCTCGACTCGCCGCGCAGCATCCACATCGACGAAGCAGAAAACCGCATCCACGTGCAAAAGGCGCTCATGCGCAAGCTGATCGGCTGACGCCCACGTTTCTGCCACGCCGACGGTTCGGGTGATGGCACAGTTCGTTGATTGTATGGGTTCCTCACTTCCACAGGTGACGACATGACGAAGCAGAAGATTGTCCTCGCGTTCTCCGGCGGCCTCGATACGTCGTTTTGCGTCCCCTACTTGATGGAGCAGGGCTACGACGTCGTCACCTGCTTCGTCGACACCGGTGGTGTCAGCGCTGAAGAGCGCGCGTACATCGAGGCCCGCGCCAAAGAGCTCGGCGCGGTCGCTCACTACACCGAAGATGGTGGCTCGTCGGTGTGGGACAACGTCGTCGTTCCCATGGTGCGCGGTGGTCGCCTCTACGGCGGCGTGTACCCGCTGCTCGTGAGCGATCGCTACGTGATCGTCGAGCGCGCCTGTGCCCTCGCCGACAAACTCGGCACGAAGATCATCGGCCACGGCTGCACGGGCATGGGCAACGACCAGTTCCGCTTCGACCAGACGGTGCGCTCGCTGGGCGACTACGAGATCAAGGCCCCCATCCGTGAAATCCAGAAGGAGCACACGGCGGTGCGCGTGTACGAGGCCCAGTACCTCGAGGCCCGCGGCTTCGCGGTGCGCGCCAAGACGGGCAAGTACTCGATCAACCACAACCTGTTGGGCATGACCGCCTCGGGCCGTGAGATCGACGAGTGGAAGGCGCCCGACGACGAGACCTACGCGATCACCGCCCACCCGTCGGCGTGGCCGAAGACGGCGCTGCGCGTGGCGATCACCTTCGAGCGCGGCGTGGCTGTCGCCGTCGACGGCACGTCGATGGAAGGCCCAGCACTGCTCGCCCACTTGAACACGTTGTTTGGTGCCTACGGCGTGGGCCGCAGCATCTACACCGGCGACACCACGATCGGCTTGAAGGGCCGCATCGTGTTTGAGTGCCCCGGCCTGAGCGCGCTGTTCACCGCCCACCGTGCGCTCGAGGAGAGCGTGTTGTCGGCCCAGCAGAACGCGTTCAAGGGCACGGTCGCCGACAAGTGGGTCGAGCTTGTCTACAAGGGCTTCTTCTACGAGCCCCTCAAGCTCGATCTCGAGGCCTTCCTCGAGGAGAACCAGACCGCCGTGAACGGTACCGTCACCCTCGAGACCTTCGGCGGCCAGGCGTTGCCGGTGATCGTCGACTCGCCGCACATCCTGAAGAAGGCAGGTGCCGTCTACGCGCAGTCTGCCGATTGGGGCGCTGCCGAGGCCGAGGGCTTCATCCTGCTGTACGGCATGTCGTCGACGTTGTCGGCGCGCGTGAACCCGAAGACGGCACGCACGGTCAAGAGCTGAGCAACGCCACAGACGTGCGCATGAAGCCTGACATCCGTCACACGGCGGGTGGCAGGCTGTTTTTTTCGGCGGGGAGGTTTCCCCGCCCGCCCCTCTGTCCCTCGCCTCGGCGACAAAACCGCAAAGCCCGTTTTCTCTTCCAGGCTTCTCGCTTTTGTCGACGACGACACCTAGGTTCCGGCTGCTGTGATCG
>JBIKRQ010000430.1:0-5247 GCA_044349155.1 Myxococcota bacterium | reverse complement strand
CGCCATCACCGCACCGCGCCTGGGCGACGCCGACTGGCAACGCAAGCAGACCGAGCGCCTCGGTGAGTTGGCCGTCTACCGCGACGACCCGCGCGCCCTCGCCAGCGTCGCCAGCGTGCGGGCGATGTTCCCCACCGGGCGCCTCTCGACGAGCATGTTGGGCACAACGGCAAGCGTGACCGCGCTGACCACAGCACAGCTGAAGCAAGCGTGGCAGACGCGCTACCGCCCCGACAACGCCACGATCGTTGTCGTCGGCGACATCACCCCGGCTGCCGCGCGCAAGAGCCTTGAGCGGGCCTTTGGCGCGTGGCGAGCACCGAAAAACGCACTCGATCGTGTGGCAATTCCCGAGGCCCAGGCCTTGGCCACAACGTCGGTACTCCTCGTCGACAAACCGGGTGCTGCGCAAAGCGTGCTGCAGGTCGTGGGCAACGTGCCGTCGTCGTTGCTCCCGCTCGATGCGCCATCGGCAGTGGTGCGCACCGTGCTTGGTGGCTCGTTCACGTCGAGACTCAACACGAACCTGCGCGAAGTGCACGGCTACAGCTACGGCGCCAGCTACGCGCTCGAGCTGCTGCCGTACCGTCGGTCGCGGGTTGGCACCAGCGTGAAGTCGGCGGTCACCATCGAGGCCATCGGCGAAATCCTCAAGGAACTCAAGCAGATACGCGACCCCATCTCAGCTCCAGAACTCGCGCGGGCGCGGGCGTACGACTCGCTGGGCTTTCCGGCGGTGCTCGATTCGGGAGCGAGTGCCGCGCGCGCCTGGAGCGCCTGGCTCGACAGCGGTGCCACCATCACCGACGTCGCCAGCTACATGAAGCGCGTGGGCGACGTGAACGACAGCGTCTTCCTCGATGCGGCGAAGCGGTTGGTCGACCCCGATCACGTCACGATCGTCGTCGTGGGCGATGCGAAAACGCTGGCCGAACCGCTGCGCCGTTTCGGTGAGGTGCGCCAGGTAAGCGCTGCGGAGTTGCTGCCCTGACGCGCGCGCTGCTCGTGCTCACGCTGGCACTGTCGGGCTGCATCACCGATCGCGTGTTGCAGACCACCGACGGTGCCGTCGTCGTCAACGGGCCCGTTGTCGAGCGTGCGCGGCACACCACCGAGCAGCGGCGCGGGCTGCCGTTCGTGCGCAAGGTGCCGCTCGAAGTGCTCACCTCCGACGAGCTCGCTCTGTGGCTCAACCGCTACTACGACCAGTACGTCGTGGCCCTCGAGAGACGCGATCGGTTCTTTCACAAGCTGGGCATTCTTCCGCCCACGCGCGACACCGCGTCGACATACAAAGGGGTCATCGGCAACTTCGCCGGCGGCATCTACGACGACGATCGCCTTGGTGCCGATGGCCAGCGCGGCTCGATGATCCTCGTGTCCGACTACGCGTGGTGGTCGAAGGTGCAGCTCGATCTCTTCGGTGCGGTCACCGGGGTCGATCAGGCCTACGAGATGTTTCTCGTGCACGAACTCACGCACGCGCTGCAGGACCAACACCTGCACCTCGATCGCTTGATCGACCACGCCGACGACGACGATGCGCGCATGGTGCAAAAGACCATCCTCGAGAGCGAAGCGGGCATCGTTGGCATGGCCCACCTCATGGGCCTCGACCTCGACGCGGTCGTGCCGCGCACCGCGTTGCTGTGGTTCATGCGCTACAACAACCTGTTCAACGGCCCCGTCGTCGCGGCCGCGGCGGGCAAGTCGTCGTCGTTCTTCGCGCGGCAGACGTTTTCGCAATACGAGCTGGGCCTGTCGTTTGTTGAAGAACGCCTGCTGGCCGGGGAGATCGCCGGTGTGGCCCTTGCCGAGCTCTCGCGCTCGTACGCGCGCGTTCCTGGCAGCGCCAACGGCCTGCCCGAGAGCACCGAGCAGTTGTTGTTCGCACACAAGCGCGGCGCCAACCCGGATCGGCCGTTGCACATCGCGCCCTTGTCGTCGTCGAGCACGTTTGCGGAACACACCGTCGTCGACAGCGGCGTGTTCGGTGCGCTCGCGTTGAAGCACTGGCTTGATGGACCGCTGGGCTTTGGTGCTGAGCCTGTGGTCGATGGCTGGGGCGGCGACCGATACGAGGTTCTCGTCGACAGCGGCAACCACACTGTCGTGGTCTGGCGCCTGCTGGGTGACTCCGAAGCCGACACCATCGAATTGTTCAACGCGATCCGTGATCGCCTGCGGCAGGCGTGGACGAAGTCTGACCCAACCCGGTTGTCGACGACGATCGACACCCCAACGCGCTCCATCGCAACCGCACACGCCGCCCCCGAAGAGCGCCGCGCGCTGCGCACCGATCGCGAAGAAATCCTGGCGATCGAGCGTCGCGGCACCAGCCTTGTCATCATCAACGGCCTCGATGCCGCCGTCGATCCCGAAGCATGGCTTGCAGCCCTGCACGCCGAAGCCACACCCACCCCGCCGGCACCCCACGACGACACCGCCCGCGCGGAAACCGCCGCCGCCCTCGAGGCCACCCTCGCCTCGCCGCAGGCGAAACGCCCCGCGCCGCCCGTTTCTGAGCAGCTGTTTCTGCCCGCCCGCACCATCGCCGTGCGCGTCGGCGCCGACATGACCACGCGCCCCAACAGCGACCTGCGTCCCGTCGTGCTCGACGGCGAAGCCCGCTGGGGCGTGCGACCCTTTCTCGAGCTGGCGCTGCCGCTCACGGCCACCGTGCACAGCGCCTTCGGGCCGTTTCACGTCGGCGTCGCCGTCGCGCCGTTGGCCTGGGCACCGTTTGCCCCCACCACCGAGCTGTGGTCGGCGCGCGTGTCGTCGACGATCGTTGCCGGCGACGAACACGTCGGCATCGTCGGGCAACTCGAGGCCACACCACGCGTGCAGGGCAGCGTGTCCTCCTCGACCGACGCCATCCGTGTTGGTGCCGTGCTGCGACCGCTGCCCTGGCTCACCTTGCAGCCCGGCGTCGAGGTGGCTCGTGGCGCGGTGGCCGACAGCCTTGGGCTTGGCGGCATGCTGGTGCGTGGCTCGGCCCAGGTGCCGCTTGTCGAGGTGGAAGTGCTACGCGGCCTGCGCCTGTGGGGCTCCACGCAAGCCCGTTTCCATGTGCGCGACATCGGCACGTCAGCGATGACAACGACGGAGCTGCTCGAGCAACACTTCAGCGCGGGCGTGCTTCTGCTCCTGTAGGTGTCGCGCGACAAAAAACGTCACCCGTGCGCCAGCAGTTGCGGCATCGCTGACGTCGGCGTAACCCGCACGCCTCACAGCGAGGCCAAGACGGTACCGATGTCCGAGTTTGTCCAGCACGTCATCAACGGCCTCGCCGCCGGCACCATCTACGCGCTCGTCGCCCTCGGTTACACGATGGTCTACGGCGTCTTGAAGCTCATCAACTTCGCCCACGGCGACGTCATGATGGTCGGCGTGTACGTCGGCTACGCGAGCAGCAAGCAGCTCGGTCGCGAGGGTTCGCAAACCTTCCTCGGCGTCACCGTCGTGTTTCTCGCGGCCATGTTTGTCTGCGCCGTGTTGGGCTTTTTGATCGAGCGTTTCGCCTACCGCCCGTTGCGCGAGAAACCGAAACTCACGTCGCTGATCACCGCCATCGGCATGAGCTTTTTCATCTCGTACTCGTTTCAGGTCGAAACCAAAGTCGGCGGCATCACGGTGTTGCCCGGCGCTGCGCCCAAGGCGTTTCCCGAAATCATCAAGCCCACCGAGTGGCTCGTGTTTGGCGACCGCGACATCGTCGTGTGGAACTGGCAGGTCATCTCCGTCGTCATCGCCGTCGCCCTCATGGCGGCCCTGCAGTACCTCGTGTTTCGCACCCGCTTCGGCATGGCGATGCGTGCGGTGTCCTTCGACCATCGCACCGCTGGCTTGATGGGCATCCCCGTCGACCGCGTCATCGCTGGCACCTTCATGCTGGGCTCGGCCCTCGCCGCTGGTGCGGGGATTTTGTACGCGCTCAAAGACACGCTGGTGCAGCCACTCATGGGCGTCACCGTCGGGCTCAAGGCCTTCGTCGCCGCCGTCATCGGTGGCATCGGCCACGTGCCGGGTGCGGTGGTGGGAGCGTTGGCCCTGGGGCTCGTCGAGGAATTCGTTGTCGGCTACGGCAGCTCCACCTGGCGTGACGCCGTCGCGTTTGCCTTCTTGATTCTCGTGTTGTTGTTCAAGCCCGAAGGCATCTTCGGCAAGGTCACGACGGAGAAGGTCTGATGCCTGGCTTTGTGCGGGGCCTCGTCCCCTTCGTCGTCGCTGCGGCCGTGCTCGCTGTTGTGCAGTGGGCCACCAGCGGCATGCCCTTCTTCGTCATCTTGTCGCTCACCGTCGGCGTCAACGTCACGCTCGCGGTCAGCCTCAACATCATCAACGGCATGACGGGCCAGTTCAGCATTGGCCACGCGGGCTTCATGGCCGTGGGTGCCTACATCGCTGGTGTGGTCAGCAAGGCCACCGCGGTCTTTGGCATCAGCTTTCTCCCCGAGGTCGTCAGCGACCAGGTCCTCTACGTCGTCTCCCTCGTCGTCGGCGCCAGTGCTGCGGGCTTGTTCGGCTTTTGTGTTGGTCTGCCGTCGCTGCGCCTCAAGGGCGACTACCTCGCGATCGTCACGCTCGGCTTCGGTGAGATCATCCGCGTCGTCGTGCAAAACACCGATGCCTTCGGTCGCGCCCTTGGCCTGTCGGGTGTGCCGCAGCGGACCACGCTGTTTTCGTGCTGGTTCATCGTCGTCATCGTCGTCGTCATCGCGCGGCGCATTCGCGACAGCAGCCACGGCCGAGCGTTGCTGGCGATCCGCGAAGACGAAATCGCCGCCGAAGCCATGGGCGTGAACACCACCGCCTACAAAGTGCGCGCCTTCGTGGTCGCCAGCTTCTTCGCTGGTCTCGCGGGTGGCGTGTTTGCGCACTACCAATCGATCATTGCGCCGGCATCGTTCGGCTTCGTGAAGTCGATGGAGATCGTCGTCATGGTCGTCGCTGGCGGTCTCGGCAGCACCACGGGCGCGGTCATCGCAGCGGTCTTTCTCACGCTGTTGCCCGAAGCCCTGCGCTCGGCGTTCTTCGCGTTCACGGGCAGCGCCTCGTTTGCCGAAACCGCCGAACAAATCCGCATGCCCATCTACGGCCTGCTGCTCATCGGCATCATGCTCGTGCGCCCGCAGGGCCTCTTCGGCACGCGCGAGTTGTGGGACCTGCAGCCGTTCAAGCGCATCTTTGGAGGCGGCAAATGACGTCGTCACCGTCCAGCAACACCTCGCTGTTGCATGTCGA
>JBIKRQ010000429.1:0-5248 GCA_044349155.1 Myxococcota bacterium | reverse complement strand
CGGGTCCGTTTTTTGTCTCTGCAGAAGGAAGGGGCTCAGGCCTCTTGCTGACCGATGATGCGACCGTAGACGTGGTCCTGCATCTTCTGCAGCTTCTCGAGCAGGCCCACCATCGAGTGCTCGCGCGACAACGAGGCGCGCATGCGGTCGGCGTCTTCCTTCGAGATGCCCACCGGGTCTTTCAGAGCGGTGACGAGGCGGCGCGAGGCTTCAGAGCCCGTGCGCGCCAGCACCTGCCGCACCATCATGTGGTCGTGGCGTGGGCCCGTGGGCGTGGCGAAGGGATTGGCGGCTTCGGGCACCGCCAGGCGCAACGACTCCGACGACGTGGTCGGCGAGATGAACTCCACCGGCCCCTTCTGGGCGATCGGCGCGATGGACGGGTTGTTGTTGGCGCGGACGGTGAGGTTGGCTTTGACCTCGTCGGCGGTCATGCCTGCTGGGCCGAGGCCCTGACCGGCGGGGTTCACCCACGTGAACCGGCGGACCTGCTGCTGACGCTGCTGGATGTCGTTGGCCATGCCTGCTCCTCAACTCAAAACGGTAGACACACGGGTTATCGACGGCGTGGGGCGTTGGTTGCGGCCCCCGGGCTTGCGGCTTTGGCGGCCCCCGGCCCCGGCGCGTTCGGCTGCGGCTGCCCGCGCGGATCCTTGTTCTTGCGGCGGGCGTCGGCGCGGCTTTGCTCGGCCTGCTTCAGCTCAAACACGAAGTTCAGCACTTCGGCCACCGCTTCGTAGAGCTCCTCGGGGATTTCCTCATCGAGATCAAGCTTGTGCAGCGCTTGCGCCAGCGGAATGTTGCGCAAAATCGGCACGCCGGCGCTGCGAGCAATGTCTTTGATCGTCTCGGCGTTCTTGCGCATGCCTTTGGCAACCACGCGCGGAGCGCCGCCTTTTTCTTTGTCGTATTTGATGGCCACAGCCACATGGGTGGGGTTCACGACGACCGCATCCGCGTTGGCGACGTTCTGTTGGCTACCATGCAGGATCAGCTCCTCGGCGAGGGCTTTACGCTCCGCCTTTTGATGGGGATCACCTTCAGACTGTTTGTACTCCTGTTTGACATCGTACTTCGACATCATCATGTCTTTATTGAAGACATGTCGCTGCCAAAAGAAGTCGGCGGCGGCGAAGATCACAAACAGCAAGCCAATGCGCTTGGCGATGCTGACAATGATCTGCCCGCCCAGGTTCACGCCGGTCCACAAATCGATGCGCGCCGCGAGCACCACCTCGCGCATCGACTCACTCACCGCACCGTAGGCGATCCACGACACGGCGATGAACTTGAGGATCTGCTTGAGGCTCTCGACGAGCTTCTTCTTCGAGAACAGGTTCTTGAAGCCGTCGACGGGGTTGAGCTTCTTGATGTCGGGCTTGAGGGGCTCGGTGGTGATCATGAACCCCACCTGCATCGCGTTGGCAGCAAAGCCGGCGAAGAACGCCCCACCGAGGGCCGGCAACGACGCCAGCATCACCACCCACAACGCCTCGTTCAGCACGGTCATCACGGTCGAGAGCTGATCGCCGCTGCGCATCGCTGCATTGAGCGAGCCCTTCAAAAACTCTTCGAGCTGCTTCGATG
Source organism: Myxococcota bacterium (assembly GCA_044349155.1). Taxonomy (GTDB): domain Bacteria; phylum Myxococcota; class UBA727; order UBA727; family VGSZ01; genus VGSZ01. Next base: position 3,661 of record JBIKRQ010000429.1, on the reverse strand, counting down.
TCGACGGCAAGGTGAGCGCCACGATCGAAAACACGATCACGAACGACAGCGCCTGGATGGCGTCTTGCGACTTCGCCACCTGCCCCTTGTCACGCGCCTGCTTCATCTTTTGCGGCGACGCTTCCTCGGTTTTCTCGCCTGTGCCGCCGTCAGACATGGGCCCGAGCATACTGCGGCGCAGGGGCACACGTCGACGCCGACGATGCGCTGGTCGACAGATCGCCACGCGAGCGTCATGATCCGCGCCCCGACGGAGGCAGCGTGACAGTCCAGGGTGGTGGCGGTGGTCGAAAAGTCCCTCCAGGCAGTGCGCCGCCGACGACGGCCCGCAGCGAAACGGGCTCAACACCGCCCGTAAAAGTCACCGCACCAGCAGCGGCTGCACCGAAAGAAGCAGCCCCCAAAGACGCCTTCGATGCGCGCCACACCGACCCGCGCTTGTCGTCGGAGCGGGCAGCGTTGCCGATGAGCGAGGCGCACACCACGTCGGGCATCAACAGCATGGTGCGCGTGCTCGAAGACACCCGCGCGCAAATCCTCGACGAGCACAAAGCGCTCCGCGAAAAACTCCAGCGCGTCGTCGGTGAACTCGCGCGTTCCGGCTTCGAGCGTTCGCTGCTCGACACACGGCGCGATGAACTCACCGCCCTGCGGCAGCGGCTCAGCACGCTTCGTCGTCGTCTGCATCACATCCAGCGCCGCATGAAGGGTGCCCTCGGCAAGTCGCGCACCGCCGACGCCGACGTCACCAAGAACCTCACCGCCCAGCTCGAGCGACTGCAAAAGCTCGAACCCGGCGTGCAGCGCGCCCTCGTCGCGTTGTCGGCGATCGAGCAGGCCTGTGGTGGCGAAGCGTTTGCCGGCAGCAGCCTCAAGCTCGTCGGCGATGCCAGCGCTGAAGACTGTGGCACTGCCCTCGCCCACGCCATGCCGGGTGCCGCCGTCGCGCAGGGCATCGCGCACCTGTTGGCGCACGCGCAGCCCGAGCAACCGCTGCAGTCATCATCATCGTCATCGTCGTCGTCTGCTGGCGGCAGCGACCCTGTTGAAAACCTGCAGGGCCTCGCCAACGCCCTGCTCACGAGCTTGTGAGGCGAAGCCCATGTCGCAACTGCTCGTGCTCTCGGAAGATGAACTGGCGCTGTTGCGCTTCACCGGCGACTTGTTCTTCGTCGACGAGTCGCCACTGATCCACGTCGAGCGCGCGGCCCGCGAGCCCGCCGACTACGCCGGCAGCTACAAGGCCCTCGTCGATCGCAACATCGTCGACCCCCACGGCTTTCGCATCACCGACGACGCGCTCAATCAACTCGCCCCGGTCACCGAGTGCGACGCGCGCATCGTGCACATCATCGTCGACGACGACGGCACCATCACGCAGCAAGACCATTGGCTGCTCGATGAAATCGCCGTCGTCTACGAGCGCCACGGCGAAGGTGCTTCGGCCAAACACCTCTTTGGGCCCGACCTCGATCCGCACCAACTCGTGCAACGTCTTGGTCGCCAGCTGGTGCCACGTCGCAGCGGCGGCGAGCGCTTCGACACCACGCTGTCGGCCCACGATGTCGTCGCCACCACGCTGTTGGTCGAGGCGGCCCATCGCTTCGATCGCCGCATCCTCACCCTCGACGAAATCCGCACCGCACTTGGCAAGATGCCCGCCGACGACGGCCTTGTAGGGGCGTTGCCTGCGTTGTCGAGCGGACGCCTTGGCATCACCAAGAAGCCCGCACGCGAAGTCCGCTCTGTCGACGCGATCGTGCGGTCGCTGACCGAGCGCGGTGTCGTCGTCGTCGAAGGCGGGGGCCTGCGCCTGCATGCGGCCTTGTTCGCCTTGCGCGGCCGACGCTCCGCGCGCCACACGTTGGTGCGCACCGACTTTCGCGACGACGACTGGCTCGTGCGCGAAGTGACGCTGCTGCCCGTCGAGGGCTCGCTGTTTTTGATCGCACCAGGGCGTGGTGGCTTTCGCATTGCCGAGCTCGACGGCGACGCCCTCTATGCCGTGCTGCGCGATGCCTGCGGCCCAGCGTCCTCGTCGTCGCCGGAGCGTCCGGCCCCTGAACCACAGCGTCTTGCGGCACTGCTTGCGGGTCAGCCGCGTCGAGGATGAGCATGCGTCGTCTTGTTGGTCTGCTTGCCGGCGTGGCGCTCACGACGTCGTGTGCGTCGTCGCGTGAACTGGGCGCGCGCTTGTTTCAGGTGGCCGCTCACCTCTCGCCTGCACCGCCGCGCACGGCCTTGCCGGGTGGCATCGAGTCGGTGTGCTCGCGCGGCAGCCTCACGTGGATTGTCCCCGTCGACGACGGCGGCGTGGTGCTCATCGACACCGGCTTCGACGACGAAGCCCGCGCCATCAAGGCCGCGGTCGGCGCGCGAAAGATCCACGCGATCCTGCTGACCCACAGCCACCTCGATCACGCGGCAGGCTCGGCCAGCCTCGACGTGCCCGTCTACGTCGGACGCGACGACGCCCCTGCATTACGCGGCGAGCACTTGTTCACAGCACTCTATCCGGCGTTGGGCGAAGCCTTCGGTGGCATCCCCGTGGCGAAGGGTCCTGTGCACCCCGTCGACGACGGCAGTGAGCTGGTGTTCGGCAACCGCCATTTCCGCGTGATCGGTATGCCGGGACATACGCACGGCAGCATGGGCTACCTGCTCGACGACGTGTTCTTCAGCGGCGACGCGGTGCTGCAACCTCTGGGCGACGAGCTGTACCCGGCTGGCCCAGGCTTCACCGTCGACGACGTGCGCGCCTACGACAGCATCCGCAACCTGCGCGGCCTCGAGATCAACTGGCTCGCCGATGCGCACATTGGCGTGCGCACCGCACCAGGTGCAGCGCTACGGCAAGCAATCGAGCGCGACCACAGCGACGTGCGACGACAAGAGTTCCCGCTGCTGCGGCCCGTGGCCTGCGGCGACGATCCACTTGGGCTGTAAGGCTCAGGCGTTCAGCAGCTTCGAGAACTCGCCCTTTTTCACCAGGGCCTCGAGGTCCATGCAGCCACCGATCGGCTGCTCGCCCACAAAGATCTGCGGCACGGTGCGCTGACCGGTGGTCTGCACCAGCCAGCTGCGTTTGCCGTCGTCGCCCGTGACGTCGACCTCGCTGTAGGCCACGCCCTCCTTCGTCAGCACCTGCTTGGCGCGGGTGCAGTAGGGGCAATAGTCGGTCGTGTAGATCGTGACGGGCTGCATACGGACTCCTCGGCCCTCGGCGACAAACTGCAAAGCCGGTTTCTCTTCGAGGCTCAATGGCTGTGAGATGTACGATCTTCGCGTGCGTTGCGTGACATCGATGCGCTGTAGATGTCCGCTGGGCGTTTTCAGCGCGCCTGATACACCTGCGGTGTCATGAGCCGTCCCCTCTCCCGCTTGCGTTTGCTGCTGCCCGAGCTGCCGCTGTCGCGCGCCGAAGCTGGTCGCCGCGCCTCGACGGGCCGCGTGCCGCCTGCCCTCGACATCGTCGCCCGCGCCCTCGCCGATGGGCTCGCCGCACAGGGTGTGGTCACGCGCCACCAGCTCCACCACGCGGCCGCCGACGGTGCCCCGCGCGCCGACGTCGCGCTGTGGTTCCCCGACCTCGACGGCAAAACCATCGTGCCCGACACGCGCCAGGCCCCGGCCCGCGTGCACGTCGCCGTCGTCGTCGATC
>JBIKRQ010000083.1:0-19614 GCA_044349155.1 Myxococcota bacterium | reverse complement strand
TTGAGTCGGAGCGCAAGGCGTCGGGCCTGACGGCCGAGCTGCACAACGCTCGTGCCGACATCACCGCGACCGGCCTGGTCGTCGAGCAGCTGCAAGGTCAGCTCTCGGCGCAAGAGGCGCGTTCGGTTGAGATGCGCGCCGTCCTCGACGAGACCGATGCGCGCTTGCGGGCGTCGTTGGGCGACCTCGAGGCTGCTGGTCAGCGCACCGATCAGCTCCGTCGTGAGCTTGCCGATGCACGCGAAGAAAACCAGAAGCGCAGCAAAGAGCTCGACGACAAAACCCGCGCATTTGCGGAACTCGAGCGCGCGCGCGACCAGCTGCAGGCGCAGTTCACGTCGACGAAGCAGTTGCTGGAGCAGCAGCTGGCGACCACCGAAGGCGACAAGGCCGAGCTCGAGGAGCAGCTCAACCAGCAGATCGGCGAAAACGGTGCGTTGTCGGCGAGCCTGACCGATGCGGCACAGCGGATCGAAGAACTGCAGCTGCGGTCGCGCACGCTCGAGTCAACGCTTGCCGATCGCGAAGGACGCATCAGCGCGCAGGAGCAGGTGCTCGAGCGCGCCGCCAAGACCACCGACGAGCAGAAGCGCAGCCTGGGCGAACGCGAAGCGGAACTCGGCGAAGTGCGCCAGGCTCTCGACGACGCCCGGGCGGCCATCGAGGAACGCGCCAAGTGGCTCGCGACGCGCGAAGCCAGCATTGCCGAACTCAAGGCCAGCCTCGATCAGGAACGCGCTGCTCGCGCCGAAGCCCTCAAGGGTGCAGAGGGTGGGCAGAAGCAGGTGGCCGAAGCGGCTGCGCGCATCGAAGCGCTCGCCGCCGAGGTTGCGGCGCGCGACAAGAAGCTCGCCGAGGCATCGACGACGTCGAACGCGACGCTGCTGCAGGAGCGTGCGAAGGCCGAAGCTGTGGCGGCAGAGCTGCAGACGGTGCAGGCAACACTTGCTGCACGCACCACCGCACTCGACACCGCGACGGCGGCCCTGGCCCAGCTCGACGAGGTCAAAAAGAGCGAAGCCCACGTGCGCGGCGAGTACCAAAAGCTGCGCGCGCAGGCCGAGAAGATCGTTGGCGACAACAAGCTTTTGAAGGCTGCGGTCGACAAGACCGACGCGGAACGAAAGACCGTCAGCGCCGACGTGGAACGGCTCTCGGCGGAGCTTGCTGAGCTGCGCGGGCAGGCCTCGAGCGGCGAAGCGGTGGCGCAGCAGGCACGCGCTGAAGCCGAGGCGCGCACCAAGGAACTCGCCGACACGAAGCAGCAGTTCCTGCGGCTCCAGCAGCAGCTCCAGGCGGCGACGAAGGCCAAGGCCGATGCTGAGGGCGAAGTCGAGCTCGCGCGCACGCGTGGGGCGCAGGAGGCTGCAGCGGCGGTCGAAGCACAGCAGGCCGAGGTGGCTCGCCTGACCAAGGACCTGCTCGACGCGCGTAAGGCCCAGCGTGACGCTGTTGCCCAGGCGCAGCAGGCGAAGGCCGAGGCTGAGCAGATCAAGAAGCTGGCGGCGCAACGGATGGCGCAGCAGCGGGCCTCGTCGCCGCCGGCCGCGGCCTCGACGCCACCGGCACCCGCTGCTGCGAACCCGTTTGAGTCGCCCACGGTCGCTGTGAACCCCGCTGCGGTGAACCCGTTTGAGGCGCAGAGCACGGTGTTGGTGGAGCGCCCGGTGATTCCGTCGCAGGCGCGCGGGCCGAAGGAGTAGCGCAACCGCCACTTCTGTCTGACGGTCAAGCGAAAACGGGCGCCCTGCTGGCGCCCGTTCTCTTTTGTACCTGCTTGATGTTTCTGCTGTTTTTGGACCTACGGCGCAGGTGCGATGGCTGTCGCGTGGCCGTAGCGCTCGGCGTCGACCGGCGTGGTGTTGACGCGCAGGATGTAGTGCAGGTGCGGGCCCGTGACGCGGCCGGTGCTGCCGCTGCGACCGATGATCTCTTCGCGAGCGACCCGCTGCTGCTCGTTCACGTCGACGGCGCTGAGGTGGCAGTAGGTGGTCTGCAGGCCGAGACCGTGGTCGATGACGACGTAGTTGCCGCTGATGCTGTCGACGCTGGCGCGCTTGATGGCCCCGCCGTGCGCCGACTTGAGCGGGGTGCCTGTGGGCGTGCCGACGTCGGTGCCGTTGTGAAACGACACCTTGCCCGTGACGGGGTGGACGCGCTCGCCGAAGGGCGACGTCACGCGAAAGCCGTCGGCGGGCCACGCGAGGGTGCGCAAGCGATGCGCGAGCAACACCGCCAACGCGCCCTGCAGCGGTCCTCGACGTTGACCAGGGGACAGAAACGGCGCGTGGACCTCGACGTCGTTGACGCCATCGAGGCCACTGCGGCGCGCCTGCTCGACGGCGAGGGCAAGGGCTGGTGTGCCGACGAAGAGGGCCTCGATCGCGAGTTCGGAGGAGGTGGTGGCCACGGCCACGCGGGCCTCTTTGAGGGCGCTCGCGACGACGTCGATCGGGACGTCGCCCACGGCGCCGGGCGCGAACATCGCGAGCCTGTCGGGGGCGCGCACGGTACACGCTGCTGCCGTGCAGGAGCCGCGGGCCGCGACCAGTGCCGCGAGTGCATCGACGTCGACACCGTGGGCTGCTGCGGCGGCAACAACGGGGGCCGGCAACGCTTGCTGCCACTGTTCGACGACGGCGGTGGCGGTGGCGGCTGTGGGGGCTGCTGCTGAGGTGTCGCGACCGCGGAAGGTGGCGAACCACGACGGATGATCGGACTGCCCTCGCGCGACGCGGATTGCTGTTTCGGCGACAGCACCAATCGGCGTGGATGCATACACGCCCCAGCCGAGGCCGAGCAGCAGCACGAAATCCAGCAGTCCACGACGAGAACGGGGTTGTGGCTGGTTCATGGCACCGCTCCAACGCGCTCGATCAAGCCAACCGCACCTCGACCGCCACCGTCGACGTCGGCAACGAGGCCCATGCCCGCAACCGCCAGCGCGAGCAGCAGCCACGTGCCGCGCACGACGGCGCGGACTGTGTCGACGACGACGGCGACGCGCGGCCAGCGAGGAGGATGCTTGCTTCGACGCTGCTGCTGGCGTTCACGAAACCGCTCGGCGCGCAGCAGTGAACGCACCAACGCGCCGTGCAGTTGCTCGGGCACGAAGCGCCACACGAGCAAGGCGACGACGAGGATCGCTGCGGCAGCACCAATGTTGCTGGCGATGGTGAGGCCAGGCAGCAGCGACACCAGCGCCGCACTCGCGGGCTGCTCGAGGGCCATCGCCGCCAGGACCGCACCACCGACGGAGAAGGCCAGCAACGTGACGGGGCCGAGCACGCGCTCGAGGTCGAACGACGACAACGCCTCACGCATCTGTTGGGCGGAGCGCTTGAGATCGTCGAGCCGCGACGTGCCGTCGAAGATGCGGGTGCCCCAGGCAAGATCGAGCAGCAGCACGTCGAGGAGCAACTCGGTGGCGAAGGCGAGGCGCAGCGACAGCCACTCTTTCTCGCCGAGATCGACGACGGTGGCGAAGCGTTCGCTGGCTTCGACCGCGGCGTCGGGTGCGATGCCCCCCACCGACGACAACCAGGCCAGGGCGGCGCCCACGGCGTCGTCGGCGATGAGGTCGAGGGCGTCGAGGAGGGTGTAGGCGAGGTTGTCGAGGACGTCGGCGGCGGCGTGCACGCCCATGAGCAGCAGCGCGATGCCACCGAGGCGACGGATGAGGGTGCGTCCGCGCCCCAGGGCCGCACTGACGGCGTTGAACAGCCCAAACACAGCAAGCTCCAGCGCAACAGGGTCGGCGTTTGGAAACGGACGAGGCGGAGAATCGTTCCATGACGGCGACGGGGGATCTATGGGGGGAGGATGACCGCGCGCACCCTCATCGTCTGTCGCACGCGCGCCGAGCAGCGCACGGTGCTGCGGCGTGGCGAAGGCGGCGTGGGCGACCTGGTGTGGACGACGAGCGACCTGTGGGAACGCCTGAGCATGTGGGCATGTCTGCGTGATGGTGTGTCGCGCGACGACCTCGGTGTGCGGCTGCTGGGCGCGTCGGTGCTCGCCGGTACTGGCGACGGCGGAAGTGCGGGATTGCCGCGGTTGGCCCCGGCCCTCGACAGCCTGCGCCGCGAACTCACGATGGCGCGCACGTCGGCCAACGAGCTGCTCGACGCGCTGGGCGAGGACCTGCACGCTGACGACGACGATCCCGGCCGGCGCGCCGATGTGCGCCGCTTGCTGAAGCAGGTGGCGACGGTGGAGCGGGCGTTGACCGAGCGCCGCGTTGTCGACGACAGCCTGGCGCGCGCGCGGGCACTGGCGGCCTTGCGTGCGGGCTCACGGCCGGCGTTTCTCGCCGACGTGACGGCGGTGCAGCTGCACCTGCCCGTCGACCTGACCGCCCTCGACATGGCGATCGTCGGCGAGCTCGCGGCGTTTGTGCCCGTGCGCGTCACCCTGCCCGTCGACAATGCGCCGGGGCGCGACGTCGTCAGCGGCGTGGATGCGATCTTCCGCAAGCTCGAGGCGTCGCCCCAGGCAGCGCTTGGTGCGGGTGGTGGTCTGGAAGTCGCGGGCGTTGACGTCGTGGGCGACGGCCCGCTTGCCGCGTTTCGCGCCGCACTCTTCACCGATCAGCAGGACCTCGACGCCGACGTGAGCGTGGTGCTGGCCGCCGACGCGCAAGAAGAAGCACGCCTCGCCGTGGGCGCGGTGCTCGAATTTCGTCATCGTCATCCCGAGGCCAGCGTTGCCGTGGTTGCTCGCCGCGTGGAGCTGCTCACGCCGGTGCAGGAGGCGCTGCAACACGCTGATGTGACCGTGCGCCGTCGACGACGAACGCTGCTGGAGAGCCCGGCTGCGCGCTTGCTGCTCGATGTTGCTGCCCTGCGCCTCGACGATGTGCCGCGCGATCGCTTGTTGGCGGTGCTGATGAACCCGGCACGTCGTGGCGCCCTGCTGCCCGACGACGCGGCACGGGTGTTGGCGACGTTGCGGCGCGCAGCGGTTCGCCGTGATGCCGAAGACGCGACGCGCCCCGTTGGCGGGTACCGACGACGACTTGAGCAGTTGCTGCGCCGCAGCCCCGAAGCGAACGACGACGTGGCGTTCACGCTGAAGGCGATCGAGCCGATGATGCAGGCGGCCACCGACCTGCCACTGCGCGCGAAGTTGTCGGCACATCTGCAGGGGTGGTTGTCGCTGACGCGCAAGCTCGTCGACGACATGTCGGGGCTCGGCGGCAGCGAGGTGTTCGAGATCATCGCGCGCATGCTCGCGGGGGCGATTCGCGTTGGCGATCGCGCTGCACCCGTGGAGCTGTTCGCACTTGTGCGGTTGCTCGAGCACGAGCTTGGTCGGCAGCCCTGGCTCGACGACGACACCGACGTCGATGACCGCGCCGTGGAACTCACGATCGTGCCCGAGTTGGCGGGCCGCAGCTTCGACCTCGTCGTTGTCGTGGGTGCGGTCGACGGAGAATTGCCGCGACCTGGTGCTGCACAGCAATCGCTGTTGGCCGACGTTGATCGCGTGCACCTCAATGGCGTGCTGGCGCGGCAGGCGCTGCCGGTGACGACGCACGACGAGACCGCCGCGGGTGCTGGGCTTGAAACGGTGTGGTGGCTGCTGGCTTTGAGGGCGGCACAGCAGCGGGTGTTGATCAGTGCGCCCCGTCGAGGTGCACGGGGTCGCGAGCAGGCGCCGAGCCCCTGGGTATTCGATGCGGCACGCGCGCTGGGCTGTTCGGCCGAGGTGCTGTTCTCGACGGGACTCGCTGGCAAAGCAGTGCCCCTCGCGAGTGATCGACGCCAACAACTCGCCCTGCGCGCGAAGGCGGCGGTGGCCGATGCCAGCGTTGTCGACGACGACGGCGTTGCTGTGCGCGCGCGGCACACTTCAATGATGATCGCGCAGCGCGACCACTGGTACACGTCGTCGACGCTGAGCTACGCCGAACGACGTGCTCCGTATGCGTTCGCCGTCGATCCCAAGCGTATCGCGCGCACATTTGGTTGGGCGTTTGGGCTGCAGAAAGATCGGCCGCTGACGCCGACCCGGCTCGAAGCGCTTGCCGATTGCCGCATGCACGGCTTCATGCAGCAGGTGCTGCGCCTCGACACCGACGTCGAGCCAGGCAACGCGATCGAAGCACGCGTGGCGGGCACGCTCGCTCACACCGTGCTCGAGCGCTACTACACCGAGCGCGCGCAGCGGAAGGTGCCGTTCGTGCGCTTCGACGACAACGATCGCGTGCGGTTGGCCAGCCTCGTCGACGAGGAAGGCACGCGCGAGCTGCAACGCGCCACCGGTCACCTGCCCGCCCTGCAAGCCGCGATGAGCTTCTTGAAGAGCAACCTGCTGCGTGTGGTGGCGCACCTGTCGCGCCACCCGCCCGTCGACGGTGTGGAACCGCGCGACTTCGAGTTGCAGATCGGCGCTCGCAGCGGTGGCAAAGCACCAACACTCGCCGCAGTGCCCATCACGCTGGCCGCTGGTCGCAACATCCACCTCGGCGGTGTGATTGACCGTGTCGACGACGGTGTCGGTGGCCGCGCCGTGGTCGACTACAAGACGATGAGTGCGGCGCGCGTGAAAGAGAAGGCCGCACCAAAGACGCTGTTTGAGAGCCACTTCCAGCTGCTCATCTACCTGCGCTTGCTCGAACACCACCGCCCGACGACGACGGCAACACCGTTGCACGGGTATTTGGTGAGCCTCAAAGACGGCGTCACGTCGAACGATGTGGGCACCACCGAATTGTTGCGTGAGCGCCTCTTCGACGACAACCGCGACGACTCCCTGGGGGCGGCGATCGGTCGCGTGATTCTGCCGATCCTCGACGGCACCGTGCCCCCCGATGCGGGCGATCGCTGCAGTGATTGTCGGTTGCAACGCATCTGTCGCGTACCGCAGGAGGGTGCTTTCGCCCCCGACCCCGACGAACGCGAAGATGACGGGGCGACGCCATGAGCACTGTTGTTCTCGCGAGCGCTGGCACCGGCAAGACGTGGACCCTCGTCGACGCGTGGGTCCGCGCAGCGCTTGGCCTCGACGTCGACGGGTCGGCGACGTTCATCGCGCCTGAGCGGTTGTGCGCGATCACGTTCACGGAAAAAGCCGCAGCCGAAATGCGCACGCGCGTTGAGCAACGGCTCACCGTGTTGCGCTTCATGCCCGATCAGGAAGCGGCCCTGCGCGATGCGCTGTTCGAGCGGCATGGGGCGATGCCGACGACGACGACGCTCGATGGCATTCGCCGCGCCGTGGCCCGTGCACCGATTGGCACGTTTCACGCGCTGTGTGGTCGCCTGCTGCGCGAGCACGCGATCGCCGCGAACCTCGATCCCGCGTTTCGCATTCTTGAGCCCGATGAAGAGCAGCGCATGCTCGTCGAGATCGCCGAAGGCGCTGTGCTCGACGCGCTCGCGGCCAACGACAGCAACGTCGCCGATCTCGTCGCGCGCCTGCCGCTGCGTGGGTTGTTTGAGCAGCGCGGCTTCGTCGAGGGCCTTGTCGATTTGTGGGGCACCCTGGCCGAGCGCGGCACCGACGCTGCTGGCCTTGCCGCGGCACGCCCCGCATCGACCGTCGACGACGCGCTGGGTGTTGTGCGCACTGTCGTCGACGCGCTCGACGCTGCCGCAACCGCTGCAGGCAAAGGCGGCGCGAAGACCGCACAGCGCGTGTACGCCGCGCGTGAGGCGACCACACAGCTCGTGGCGGCGTTGGCCCTGCCGGCCGTCGATCGCATGGACGAGGTGGTGCGGGCGGTGCTTGGGCTGCGCGAGGCGAGTGCGGGCAACTGGGGCGGCACCACTGTTGCCGAGTTGCGGCGGGCCTTTGTCGACGCGGTGAGCCAGCTGGGAGCGGCGATCGTCGACGACGACGTGGCCGGACTTGGGCCAACGATTCGCGACCTGCTCGTCGACATCGACCAACGACAACGCCGTGAAAAAGCGCAGCGAGCCGTGCTTGGTTTTGGCGACCTGCTGACCCAGTGCCGCGATCTGCTGCGCGACAACCGCAGCGTTCGAGCCCGCGTGAAGTCGCGCATCACGCGCCTGTTCGTCGACGAGTACCAGGACACGAGCCCCGTGCAGGAGCAGCTCACGGCACTGCTGGCGGAAGAACCCACACGCGGTGATGCGCTGGTGCCTTCGTCGCCACTCGCCGCGATGCGCATTCCCGCAGGGCGCTTGTTCATCGTTGGTGACCCGAAGCAGTCGATCTACGGCTTTCGCGGTGCCGACAGCGCGGTGTTTGCACGCGCGCAGGCCGCAGTGGTCGACGGTGGCGGAGCGCTCACGCGGTTGACGACGTCACGGCGTTCGACAGCGTCGGTGTGCTCGTTCGTGAATCTGGTGAGTGCCACAACCCTGCCAGGCCACGAAGCAGAAGCGCTGGTGCCGCTTGTTCCCGCCGACCACGTGCCCGCCGTGGGTGCGTGGTGGCGTGCGGGCGAAGCCATCAAGGCGCAGAAGCTGCCTGCGGTCGAGGTGGAAGCGGCCCTCGTCGCCGATCGCGTTGTCGCCGACGTGCTCGCGCATCACCGCCCCGCCGACATCACCATCCTCACGCGACGTGGTCGGAGCACCGCGGTGTTTGGCCGGGCGCTGGCTCGTCGAGGCGTGCCGGTGCGCGTGATCGGCGGCGATGGTTTCTGGCGCCGACCAGAGATCCTCGACGTCGTGTCAGCACTCTCGTTGGTCGTCGATCCGCGTGACGAACTCGCGGCAATGACCGTGCTGCGCTCACCGCTCGTCGGGGTGAGCGACGACCAGATCCTGGCACTGTTCGAAGGCATTCCGTCGGACAAAGGCGGCTTCACCTGGCCGCGCATTGTCGCCGCCAGCGACGACGATCTCGTGCATGCCGATGTGCGCGATCGTGTGCGCGCGTTTGATGCGCTGCTCACATCGATTCGATCGCAGCTCGCGACCAAACCGCTCACCCATGCGATCGACACCGTCGTCGACGACGGCGGATATGCGGTCGCCTGCGCGGTTGAACGCGATGGTCCGCAGCGTCTGCGGCATCTCGAGAAGCTGCGCGCGTTGAGTGCGGGTCGCCCCGAAGACGGCGTGCTCGGCATCAGCCGCCTCGTCGACGCCATCGACGACCCGCCCGCCGAATCGATCGTGTTCGACGCGCCCGTCGGCGAAGACGCCGTGCACATCATGACGGTGCACCAAAGCAAGGGCCTCGAAGGCGAAGTGGTGATCATCGCCGACGCCGGCATCGCCCTGCGCACCGACAGCGACGACGTCACGTGGGATGCCGACGTTGGCCTTGCCGTGTCGGCCCGCGGTCGCGCCAGCTTTCGGGCATCGCCGAAGCCGTCGACGTCGAATGTTGCCTCCACGATGATGCAGCGCGTGCGAAGAGCGAAGCGCACCCGCGACGAGGCCGAGCTCGCGCGCCTCCTGTACGTCGCCCTCACACGTGCCCGTGAGCAGCTGTTCGTCGTCGGTGAGCCGCGCCGCCGTGGTCCCGGATCGATGCTCGGTCTGCTCGAGATGGCGCGTGCTTCGCAGCCTGAAGCGTTTGAGCAGCTCCTGCCGTCTGAGGTCATCGAGAGCGTCGACGAACAACGCCGGCACCGCAGCGCGCAGCCGTCCGTGACGTCGACGGAAGCACCGCGCGCCAACGCTCCCGAGGCTGTGGCCATCGCTGCCGTCCCGCGCGTGCGCGCGTCGGTGCTGCATGCGCGGGCCATGCCGCAGCTCAGCATTGGCCTCATCGGCGAGGCGTTTGGCGAGCACGAAGACGACATCATCCCGCCTCGTGCACGAGGACGGCTGGCCCACGCGATCATTGGCCTCGTCGCCACCGAGCTGCCCCACGTGCTCGACGATCGGGTGACGGCGTCGTCGGCAGCACGGCGCGCAGAAGAAGCGATCGGTGCACCGCCCGGCGCGGTCGACGACGCGCTGCACGACCGCATCGTGACGACGTTGACGGGCCCATTGCGACGACTGCGCGACGAAGGCCGCCGCTTCTCCGTCGAGGTGCCCACCGTGCTCACGCTCGACGCCGCAGTCGTTGAAGGCACCGCCGACCTCGTCGCCGACAACGCCCACAACGTAATCGTCGTCGAGTTCAAGTTGTCTGTTGGTGCAGCGCGCAGCGAGGCCGCCCTCACCCAGGTGCAGGCCTGCTGTGCGGGACTCGAGCAGCAGGGCGAGCAGCGCCCGCTTCGCTTCGCGTGTTGGGGCATCGGCGAGGCCGAGCCACCGGCACCACAGATCTGGGGCAAACCGGCGCGCCGACAGCTGGCCACCGTGATTGCACAGCTTGGGCTAGGAAAGTCAGTTTCATGAGCAAAAACGAGCTGTTGCCACCCGTGATCCGCGTCATTGACCGCCACGCATTGCGCTACACAGCGGGAGCCGATGCCGCGACCGACCGCCCTGCCCACGTGCGCGCCGGCTCAGCCTGCTGCTTTGTCGACGTGCCCCATCTCGGGCGGCGCCTTGCCGTGGTGCAGGACGACGCCAACTTCATCGCCCTCGTCGATGTGGCCAATCCCACCGATGTCGACGTCGTGGTGTTGCCTGAGGGTGTTGGTGGCGTGCGCCAGTTCGACAGCGGGCGCGGCAACAAGAAGCACAAGCTCGACCTCGAGAGTGCGGTCGTTGTCGATATCGATGGCGCGCCCACGCTGCTGGCACTCGGGTCGGGCTCTGCCCCGGCGCGCGAAGTGGTCGTCGTCGTCAGATTCGGCGAGCACGTCGAGGTGCGCGTCGTGCCACTGCCTGGGTTCTTCGCATTGCTGAAAGCACGGCGCGACTTCGCCGGTGACGAGCTCAACATCGAAGGCCTGGTCGTCGTCGACGATGTGCTGCGGCTGGTGAACCGCGGCAACGGCGCAGGCGTGGCCGTCGATGCGATGATCGATGTGTCGCTCGCGGATTTCGTGGCGCACATCGCGGAGCCGTCGTCGTCGTCGTCGCCGCCGCCGCAGCCTGGCGTGTGCCGCGCGTTCAACCTCGGCATCGTCGACGGCGTGCGCCTCACGTTGACGGATGCCACCCGTGCGCGCGACGGCCGCCTGGTGGTGCTCGCCGCCGCGGAGGCCTCACCCAACGCTGTCGATGACGGCGAGGTCGTTGGCACGGCCGTCGGCGTCTTCAACACCGACGAAGCACCCACGATCTACGCCCTGCTGGATGAGCATGGTGCCCCCCTGCGCGACAAGGTCGAAGGCATCGCCCTCGATCCACACGATGCCGACGTGGCCTGGGTTGTCGTCGACAAAGACGACCCGCACGCCCCAGCTGAACTGTTGCGCGTTGACCTGTCGGGAGTGTTGCGATGAATGAAGCCGACGTGGTCACCGCCATCCGCCGCGTGTTTCGCACCTTCGGTGTGCCGACCGAAGATGACGACGACGACACCGCGCGCATCGACGAGCTGCTGACCACCCACGTCACCACTGACGTCACGGTCGAAGACGTCGACTTCGCGCGATCGCTGTACCCGCTGCGCTACGCGGGGCTGCGTTCGCTCGCGCAAAACGTGTCCGACCTGTTTGCTGCTGATGCCGAGCCAACGGCGTTGTTGTGGGCGTTGTCGATCCCACCGACGTGGTCGCTCGTCGACGTCGAACGCTTCAGCACCGGTGCGGCACAACTCGCGGGCGCGTTGGGGATGCGGCTGCTCGGTGGTGACCTGTCGCGCACCGCCGGGCCGTTTCAGTGCGCGATCACCGCCTTTGGTCGTGCGCCGCAGTTGTCGACGACACGCAAGGGCGCGCGCGTTGGTCAGGGGCTGTGGCTCACGCGGGCGCTCGGTGGTTCTGCGGTGGGCCTGCGCCTGTTGCAGCAGGCACAGATCGGCGACGACGAAGGTGCTTTCACGTCGTGGCGCAGCGGACTCACCGTGCAGCAGCAGCGCGCTGTCACGTGCCATGTCGAGCCGTCGCCCGTGCATGGCCTTGAGCGACTCACCGACTTCGCCGTCGCCGCGATCGACATCTCCGACGGGTTGGCCATCGACGCTGGCCGCCTCGCCCGGTCGTCGGGCGTTGCCATCGAACTCGATCACCTCGACGACGCCGTCGACCACCGCGCCGGTGCGACCGCCGATGACGCCCTGCGCGGCGGCGAAGACTGGGCGCTCTTGTTCGCCGTGCCCGATGGCCTCGAGCCCGAAGGCTGCATCCGTGTGGGCACCGTGGTCGCAGGCCCCGCAGGCCGCATCACCGTCGATGGCCTCGTCGTCACCGGCGGCCACGACCACTTCGAACGCTGACGTCGGCAGCTTGCCGCGTGCCCCTCGACAACCGGTTGCGTCGGCGACGGTGCGTCCGTAAGCCCGGCCCCATGACGGCGACCGACGACCCCGTGACCCCTGTGCCCACCACCGCTCCGCTGCTCGACGACGAAACCGTCAGCGAGGCGAGTCAGGTCGGCATCATGTACTCCGAGCACACGTGGCTCGTGCCGTCGTGGGTCAAGGCCGTCACGTTCTGGGTGCTGGTGTTGTCGTTGGGCGGGCTGTCGGTGCACGAGGTGCAAAAGCGCGCGCAGTTCCGCGGCCTCCTCGTCGACAGCGTCGTCGACCCCGAAAACTGGGGCAACGCACCCGCACCCGAGATTGCCCTCAACGCCGTCTACAAGGGCGGTGCTGACGGCGGCGGCGCTGTGAAGCTCAGCGACTACAAAGGCCAGTGGGTCTTTGTGAACTTCTGGGCCACGTGGTGCGCCCCGTGCCGCGACGAAATGCCGTCGATGGAAATGCTCAACCGCCGCTTTGGCAAAGAGCTCGTGATGATCGCGGTCAGCGTCGACGACGATCAGGCCCAGATCGCGCGCTTCTTCGGCAGCGAGAAGCCATCGTTCACGGTGTTGTGGGACACCGACAAGTCGGCCGCACGCACCTACGGCACGAGCAAGTTCCCCGAGAGCTACCTCGTCGACCCCGAGGGCCGCATCGCCGCGAAGTTCACGGGACCGCGCGACTGGTTCAACCAGGGCACCGTGCAGTACTTCGACGACGTCATCAAAGGCCGCCGCAAGCCCGTGACCTGAGCCCTGCCGTCTACGTTGTCGTCGATGCCTGATGCGTCGACGCCAGCATGCCGCACGCCGCCTCGCGATTTTTACCGCCCGAATAGCGACGCACGATGGGCTGCCGCAGCACCTGCAGCGCGTCGAGCAAGCGCCCGAGTTCGTCGTTTGTGGGAGGCACGAAGCCGCCTTCGTCGACGCTGCGCGCATCGTTCACGTCGATCAGGTTCACACGCAACGGCACATCACCAAGCAAGGCCTTGAGGGCTGCGACCTCGTCGTCGCCGGTGTTCACGCCCGACATCAAGCAGAAGGCGACGGTGACGCGGTCTTTCGAGGCGGCGTGCAGTGCGCGAATCGCGTCGGCGACCTGCGGCAGCGACCACGTCTTCGCAATCGGCAGCAACGTTCGTCGACGTTCTTCGACCGCCGAATGCAGCGACACCACGAGGCGAAACTTGTGGCCCTCGCTGGCGTAGCGCTGCATCTGCGGCACCAGCCCCACCGTCGAGATGCTGATGTTGCGCGCGTCGATGCGGCCGCCGCACGGGTCAGACAGCACACAGGCGGCGCCGATGACCTCGTCGTAGTTGTGCAGCGGTTCGCCCTGCCCCATGAACACCGTGCCGGTGATGCGCTCGTCGTCACGCAGCGTGGCGCGCACCGCCAACACCTGGGCCACAATCTCCCAACGCTGCAGATGGCGCTTGAGGCCGAGCCGCCCCGTCGCGCAGAAAACGCAGCCCATCGCGCAGCCCACCTGCGACGACACGCACACCGTGAAGTGCCCGGGCTTCTCGAGCGGAATCTTCACCGTCTCGACGAGGGAGCCATCATCCAGCCGCAGCAGCAGCTTCTCGAAGCCGTCGACGTCGTCGACGACGCGCTCGACGATCTGCAAACCATCACGACGCAGTGCCTCGACCGCAATGCGCACGGCGGCGCGCACGGGCTTCTTCATCTGCCGAAGTTCGTCTTTGCCTTCCGAGATGATGCGGCCCAGCACACGACGTGCTTCGGCTTCGCTGCACTCGACACCGCGCTCGGCAAGTGCGGCCACCAGGTCGGGTGCGCGCATGCCAAACAGATGGGGCACGACGACAGCGGCGGGTTCCTGCTCGACGACAACGAGAGCCATGCGTCACGTTT
Source organism: Myxococcota bacterium (assembly GCA_044349155.1). Taxonomy (GTDB): domain Bacteria; phylum Myxococcota; class UBA727; order UBA727; family VGSZ01; genus VGSZ01. Next base: position 5,497 of record JBIKRQ010000083.1, on the reverse strand, counting down.
TCGGTTCGAAACCCGTCGCACAACCCCCTGCATCCCTGCGCGCAAGTGCGTATGGACCGCCGATGTCGTCCGCTGCTGCTGCTGGTCCCGTCGTCACGCGCCCCACCCTCATGCAGCTGTTGAGCCTCGCTGCTCCCGTCGTCGTATCGCGTGCGGCACAGGTGGTGGTCGGCTTCACCGACGCCGCGATGGTGGCCCAGCTTGGCGAGAGCGCGCTCGCGGCGACGACGACCGGCGGCATGAACACCTACAACCTGCTCGTCTTGCCGATGGGCATCGTGTTCATCGTGCAGACGTTCGCAGCGCAGCTCGTGGGCCGAGGCGATCACGCTGCCGCTCGACGCTACGGCTGGTACGGCCTCGCGCTGGCGGTGCTGACACAGCTGGTGTGCTTCGCGGCATTGCCATTCATCGACGACGGCGTTGCACTGCTCGACTACGCCGACGACGTCAAAACGCTGATGGTCACGTACCTCACGTACCGGTTGCTCACGGGTGGCGCAGCGATCGGACTCGAAGGTTTGGGCGCCTGGTACGGCGGCCTCGGCAACACGCGGCTGCCAATGATCGCGCAAATCCTCGCGATGGTCCTCAACGTCGCGTTGAACTGGGTGTTCATCTATGGCCACCTCGGCGTCGAGCCGATGGGCGTCAAAGGTGCTGCGATCGCCTCGGCGCTGGCGACGTTGATCGCGTTCTTGTTTTTGTTTGTGTTGTTCGTGAAGCGCATCGGTGTGCCAGGGGCCGCACCGTCGTCGACGGGGACGTGGTCGCTCGCCGAGTTCACGCGGCTTCTGCGCTTCGGCGTGCCCTCGGGTTTCAACTGGTTCATCGAGTTTTTGGCGTTCAGCTTCTTCATCAACGTCGTCATGCCGGTCCTTGGCACCACGTCGGTGGCAGCACTCATGTCGGTGATGCAGCTGAACTCGATGGCCTTCATGCCCGCGTTTGCGCTCGCGAGTGCCGGCGCGATCTTTGTGGGTCAGGCCATCGGCGCCGATGCCCGTGACGACGTGCCACGCACCGTCCGCATCACGTTGCTGGCCGCTGTTGGCTGGGAAGCGATCATGTCGGTGCTCTACTTCGCAGCACCAAACATGTTCATGGCGCCGTTCATCGCCAACGACGCCACGCCCGAAGCGGCGGCGCACTTTCTCGCGGTGGGCGCGAGCATGTTGGTGTTGTCGTGCGCGTGGCAGATCGTCGACGCCGCCTCGATGGTCTACTCCGAGGCGTTGCGCGCTGCGGGTGACACCACCTTCACTTTCGTGGCGCGCTTTGCGGCAGCGTGGCTCGTGTTTGTGCCGGGCGCGTGGTTCACGGTTCGCAAGTTCGGTGGCGACGAGAAAGCCGCCGTGCTGTGGCTCGCCGGCTACCTTGCGTTGTTGGCCCTCGCGCTGTGGCTTCGCTTTCGCAGCAACCGTTGGCGCCAGATCGAACTCGTCGAAGAGGCCGTGGTCTAACGACGGCGACGACGACGCAGCAGTGCCAGTGCCAACAGCGACGGCATCGGTGATGCGGCGGCGCACGTGCATCCTTCGGCAGGGGGTTCGCCTTCGCCTTCTGCAGCTTCGCCCTCACCTTCGCCTTCGCCTTCCCCTTCGCCAGGTTCGCCCTCGCCTTCGCCTTCAGCGCACAACGTGTTGAACCGGCAGTCGTCGTCGTCGCAGTCTTTGCCGCCGTCGAGGTCGTCGTCGGTGTTGTTGCCGCACAACGTCTCAACAAACGTCGAGCAGGCGGTGGCGCCGATGGTGCCGTCGGGGCACTGCCGGTAGTGCACGTCGAGGAACTGCACGTCCGTCGTCCAGGCTTCGCCGTCGGCGCTGTGCACGAACATCGTCGTCGCGGCACCGCCCTGCTTGCCGCAGCCCCACAGCTGGTCAGCAGCGACGTACAGGCAGTCGGTCGGACCATCGGCCACAGCACCGAAGCCAAGTGGCGAGTCGTTCTCGCGGTACAGCTCACCGCGTGCGCCGTTTCTGGCGACAACAAACAAGGTGTCGTTGAACAGCACCGCATGCGTGGTCTGGCGCGGCGTTGTGCCCAGCGGCTCGACCACGACGTCAGCGCCGTCGACACGCACCAGATCGACGAACCCCTGGGTCGAGGCATCAAGCCCACCCAGCACCAACGCATCATCGCGAAACGCGAGCGCCGACACGATGATGCGCGCATCCACAGGTGCCGACACGTCGGAGAACGTGGCGCCGCCATCGCTCGACCACAGCAGCAGCACGTGTTGCGCGCCGTCGTTGCCCGCAGCCGCCACGCGTGTGCCGTCGTCGCTGACGGCAATGCTGAAGAAGTTGCCCACCCGCGGCGCAAGCACCTCGGTCCAGGTGTCACCACCGTCCTGCGTGCGCCACAAGCCGTTGTCGGCGCCGATCGTCGACGTGCCGACGAGCCAATGGAGGCTGTCGTTTGGGTCCTGCCAGAAGGCATTTGGGAACGTGCCAGCGATCTCGTTGTCGATCACCGTCCACGTGCAGCCGTTGTCGGTCGAAAACTCGACGCCGCTGATGCCCCCTTGCATCACGCGCCCGAGGTCGGGCTGCCACACCGAGAACGTCACGGCGGGGCCAAACGACTCCTCGCACACCCGGGCCCAGCCGCCGAACACGTCGTCGGGCAGCACCACGCCCCAGCTCGAGCCGCCGCCGGCGAACGCCCCGTCGACGATGTAGGGAAAGCGCCCAAACTGGTCTTGCCCGAGGTGGGCCAACGCAGCAGGCGACAACGACAACAAAGCGACCAACAACGCGCGGTGTTTCACGACGACGATCGTAGCCGCACGGCACGCATCTGCCATCCTCGGCGCGATGCTTGTCGCACTGCTCACCCTCCTGCTTGCCGCACCCACAGCACCCGCCCCGCCAGCGCTCGGTGCCGACAGCGTCGTCATGCTCGTGATGGTCGACCGTTTCGCCAACGGCAGCGCCGACCTCGCCGACGTCGTCACGGGCCATCCGCGGCGGTTCAACGGCGGCGACCTTGAAGGGGTGCGGCAACGTCTACCGTGGTTGCAGGCGCTCGGCGTGAGTCACGTGTGGCTTACCCCGCTGCACAACCAGATCGACGGCCTCGTCGGCGACGGCGCGTCGGCCACGGCGGGCTCCCACGGCTACTGGCCCGAGCGCTTTGCCGCTGTCGATCCACACTTCGGCGACGTGGCACAGCTGCAACGTCTGGTGCGTGAAGCAGGCGATCTCGGCATGGGCATCATCATCGACGTCGTCGTGAACCACTTCGGCTACGGCGCTTCTGATCCCGCGCAGCTTGTGCGCACACCGTGCGGCGACACTGACGAAACGCGCTGCCTCTTCGGCCTGCCCGACCTGCGCACCGAAGACCCGCGTGTGCGCCAGATCGTCGTCGACAACACCGTCTGGTGGCTCAAACAGGCACCGTTCGTCGGCGTTCGCCTCGATGCCTTCAAGCACATCGACCGCGAGACAGCCCGCGCCATCACCGCGGCCATTCACGCGCAGAACAAGCGGGCCGTCGTGATCGCCGAACGCTGGGGCGCCGCACCAGGCGATGCCGATGTCGTCGACGACGTCCGGAGCGGAGCAGCCAACGCCGCCTTCGACTTCGGCTTCTTCGGCCTCGCGCGCGACTGCGTGCTGGGGCGCATGCGGCCACGGGCGTGTGCACACCACCTCGAGACGCGGGCACCTGCACTGGCGAGCGGTCCGTCAATGTTCACGTTTCTCGACAACCACGACGTCGAGACCTGGGCCCATGCGGCTGGCGCAAACGCACCATTGGGTGCCGCCCTCCTGCTCACCACGCCGGGCACGCCGGTGCTCAGTTGGGGCATCGAGGTTGGTCGCGTTGGGGGTGCTGTCGATCCCGACAACCGCACGATGATCGACTGGACCCACGTCGACGACACCGAGCCGCGGCAGCTGCGCCACTGGTGGCAATCGCTCACAACGCTGCGGCGCCGATCGAAGGCTCTGCAAGCGGGCGACTTTCGCATCATCGCCGCCGACGACGCTGCGGGAACGCTCACATACTCGCGCGCGCTCGACGACGAACGGGTGATCGTCCACGTGAGCACGACCTCCGCGGCAGCGCCAACGCGCGTGGCTGCACCGCACGAATCCATCGCCTCCGTGGCGCGCTGGCCAGCAGGAGAAGCGGCGGTCCTCGTCGACGATGTGCTCACGATCAGCAGTGCTGGGCCATCGGCCACCGTCGTGGTCTTGAAGCGCGCTAGGGTTTCTCCATGATCACCACCGCGTTTCTCGTGATGACCGTGCTCGTGTTGGCGATGATCCTCGTCGAGGCGCAGCAGCGTCCGCGCATGGTCTACGGCACGTTGAAGATCATCGCGTCGCTGTGGTTCTTTGTCGTTGGCATCGTTGTCGTCGACGACGTTCCTGGTATTCCCGCCGCGCGGCCGCTGCTGCTCGTGGCCCTCGGCCTGTCGGTTCTTGGTGACGTGCTACTCGTGCCCAAAGGCAGCAAGCGCGTGTTCAAACTGGGGCTCGTCAGCTTCCTGTTGGCGCATGTCATGTTTGTCCCCGCGTTCATCGTGCGTGGCGTCGACTGGGTCGTCGTCGTCGTCGTGTCTGCGGTGTTGCTGGTGCCGCTCGTGCTCGTGCTGCGGTGGTTGCGCGCGCACGTGCGGGGCGGATTGTGGCCCGCAGTGGTGGCCTACGTCGTCGTCGTCACCAGCATGTTGGCGGTCGCCACCGGAGCCGCCGCGCACGGACAAACACCCCACGGCGTGTCGATGGCGCTGTTCTTCGGTGCGTTTTGCTTCTGGGCGTCAGACTTGACCGTCGCCCGCGAGCGCTTCGTCGTGCACAGCTTCGTGAACCGGCTGTTTGGCATCCCGCTGTATTTCTTCGCGCAGCTGGCGATCATCGCCGGCTACGCGGTTGGGGCTTGAGCCTCGACGCGTTGCGTCCCGTCGATACAAGTCAGCGCGGTGACGGACACGTGGCCGGATTGACGGCCCAGCCCAACGGTGCGACCGCGTCGCCCTCTTGCCGCAGAGGAGCGCCATGTCTGAAGCCGAACCAAAGGGCCACCCCAAGGGCCTGTATGTGTTGTTTGTTACCGAGATGTGGGAGCGTTTCAGCTACTACGGCATGCGAGCACTCTTCGTGCTTTTCATGACCAAAGCGCTCCTGCTCAACAAGAGCACCGGCTCTGACATCTACGGCAGCTACACGGGCCTTGTTTACCTGACACCGCTTGTCGGTGGATACGTGGCCGACCGCTACTGGGGCAACCGCAAGTCGATCATCTTCGGCGGCGTTCTGATGGCCATCGGACAGTTTTCGATGTTCCTGAGCGGCTCGTTCTACAAAGATCCTGGCATGGCCACGCCGTTCATGTACCTCGGCCTTGGCATGCTGATTATTGGCAATGGCTTCTTCAAGCCAAACATCTCCACAATGGTGGGCCAGCTCTACCCCCAGGGTGACAAGCGCGTCGACTCCGCCTTCACCATTTTCTATATGGGCATCAACCTTGGCGCGTT
>JBIKRQ010000428.1:0-5263 GCA_044349155.1 Myxococcota bacterium | reverse complement strand
CCGGCATCGTTGGGCGCAGCAACATCGCCAAATACGTGCCGGGCAACATCTTTCACCTCGTGGGCCGCGTGGGGCTTGCCGCCGATGCGGGGCTGCCGTCCGCACTCGTCGTCGCCACGCTCACCGCAGAAACAGCGCTGGTGATCGGCGTTGCTGGCGTGCTGGGCGCGCCCGCGGCGGTCAGCCGTTTGCAGTCGATCACCAGCGCGCCGCCGATGCTCACCGTCGTGCTCGCGCTCGTGGCCGCCGCGGGCGTGTTGGTGGCGTTGGCGGTGGTGCTGCGTCGTCGTGGCATCGCCATCCCCCTGCGCGCGGTCGGCGCGGTGGTGGCACTCGACGTCGTCACCCTCATCATCCACGGCACAGCGATCTGGTGGCTGCTGTTGGGCCTGTTGCCCGACATCTCGACGGCGTCGATGCCGTGGTGGGTGTGCGTCAGCGGTTTTTCGCTCGCGTGGGTGCTGGGGTTTGTGGTGCCAGGCGCGCCGGGGGGCATCGGCATTCGCGAAGCGGTGTTTGTGGCACTGCTGGGCACCATCGACGTCGACGCGGCGGTGGCGGCGGCCGTATCAGCCACGGTGATCATCGGACGCTTGCAATCGATCGTGGGCGACGCCGTGGTGTTCGTCGTCGCCACGGCACTCGCGCGGGATCAGGTACGCCTCGCCACCAACAAGTAGCCCTCGCCCAACGGCGTGTTGAGGAACTGCTTTTGCGCGACGAGCGCTGCGCGCAAGGCGAGGCGGCCGGGCAGCGACAACTGTGCGGGGAACAGGCGTGTTTCAACGCTGCGATCAACCCCGCTGCGTGCGGTGCTGGCGGCCGCAGACATCGCGCGTTCACGCTTCATCAGCGTGACAGCGGTGCGCGCGACCATCGTGACGTTGGCGACGGGAAAGCCGTAGCACTCGACGCGGTTCACGGTGAGGCCAGCCGCTTCAGCGAGCGCCACGAAGGCGGCTTTGGTGTAGCGGCGGACGTGACCCGCCCACACATCGTGGGGACCAAACAAGGCCGGATGCGCGGGCACCGACAACACCACATGCCCCCCCTGACGGACGCGTCCGACCCACGAGCGCAGCGCGTCGACGTCGTCCTCGATGTGCTCCAGCACTTCACACGACAGCAGCGCATCAAACGGTCCGTCGTCGTCGCCGAGGCGATCCACCAGCTCGACCCCCGTTGTGGCGTTCATCTGCTGCGCCACAGCGCGCGCCGCCGCACTCTGCTCGACACCACGTGCCTGCCAACCGCGACGCGACAGCTCGTGCAGCATCGCGCCAGCACCACATCCCACCTCGAGCAGGCGCCCGGGTGCGACGCCCACAAAGGCGGCCAACACGCGATCACGGCGCAACAAATAGCGGGGCGCAGGCACCCAGCTGTCTTGCAACCACGGCCCAAGCTCGTCGTCGATCACCACGGTGTTCATCGTCGCTGTTTCCTGTGACGTGCCTTGACGACGACGTCGATGACGGCTTTCGCCAGCGTGTTGCGTGAGAAGCGTTCAACCACTTTGCGGTGCAACACGCGCCCGCTGCGTCGCGGTTGCGCATACACCGCCTGCAGCAGTGCAGCAGGATCGGCGGGCGGCACGAACGAAACGCCTTCGTCGTCGTCGTCGAGCAGTTCGCGGATGCCGGGCGAGTCGCGCGTGATCAGCGGCGCGCCCACGCTGAGGATTTGAAACACCTTGTTGGGAATGACGCGGCCGGCTTTGTCGGAGTCGCCAAATATGCCCAGGCACACGTCGGCCGCCGCGATGTGTGCGCGCAGCTGCTCGTACTCGACCCAGGCGATCCACTGCAGGTTCGGCACGGGTTTGTCGTCGAGCATCGCTTGAATGCGCGCCGACTCCTGCCCGCTGCCAATGATCACCCACTCCACGCGCGCAGGGTCGCTCAGCCGCGCCGCCTCGACGATCGTGGCAATGCCATGCAGCGGGATGAACTGGCCGTAGAACACCACCCGCAAGGGCCGCTGCGCGTCAGTGGCAACTGCGTCGCCACTGTCGTCGTCACGCGCCGCAAACGCGTCGCCCTCAGCCCCCACGAACACCACCGCGGTGGCGTCGTCGTCGAGGTGAAACGTGCGCCGAAACCACGCCGCGTGCGCTTCGGTGTCGAGCACCACCACGTCGGCGGCGCGACAGGCAAGGTACTCCCAGGCCCACAACGCTTTGGCGACGACGTGGCCTTCGCCCACCATCTTTCGGTCGTGCACGACGGTGTCGTACAGCGAGATGAACGCGTCCCACACGATTGGCTGCCCGCGCCACCGACACAGCGGCCACGCCAACAGCACATCGAGCTGCCCGAGGTAGCCAACGAAGACCACGTCGTCGTCGCCGGCCCGCACGAGGCCACGCAACAGCGCGCCGTAGGCCGACAACCACTTCCACGTCGTCGTCAGCAGCGCCTTCGCCCCGCGCAACTGGCTTTTGTCGACGACACCAGCCCAGACGTCGACGTGGGTCGTACGCGACACGAGCCCGGCATCACGCAATGCCTGCAGCATCAAGCGCGTGCGCGGCTTCGTGGTGTCGTAGGTGCCCCAAACATGGGTGCGCGGCAGTGGCGTGTTCATGGTTCAGCGACGAGCGGTGCGACCAAGGCCCGCCTTCGTGCGTGCCTCGAGGAGCTTTTTGACGTCGTCGGCCGGCAGCGCCTTCGCCCCGCCCAGCGGAGCCGCAGCGATCACGATCTTCGCCCAGTGCTCCACCAGTTCGAGCCGCAAAAACGCCTGCTCGAGGTCGACACCAACGGCGAGCGCCCCATTGCCCGCGAGCAACACGGCATCGGCATCACCGACGTCGAGGGCCTGCGCCAACGCCAGGTCCTGCGCCTTCGACTTCGGCAGCGCGTACTCGAGCGTGGGCACGTTTGCGCCCAGCGACACCACCATCTCGGGCAGCGGCGGCACACCAAGGCTCACGCGCGAAACGCCCACGGCCGTCGACGACACGGGGTGCGCGTGGATCACCGCGTTCACGTCGCTGCGCGCGGCATAGGCGGCTGCATGCAGGTGCCACTCACCAAACAGTTTGCGGCGGCCCGACAGCACCTTGCCTTCGATGTCGACGACGATGATGTCTTCGGGCTGCACCAAACGCTTCGAGAGTGCTGTGGGCGTGGCGAAGAAGCGGCGGCCGTCGCTGGCGCGGGCCGAGACGTTGCCGTCGTGGTTGGCCACCCAGCCGGCGTCATGCAGGGCACGCGCAAAGGCCGCGACCTCGCGAGCGAGGGGCAACATCAAGCACCCCCAGCGGCGGCGACGACGTCGACAGCGTCGACAATGCCCACGATCAGCGAGCGGATCGGCACATCCATCTTCACGGCTTCGTCGATGGTTTTGCCCTGGTCGCGCCCAAGGATCTGGCGAATGCCGCTGCCTTCGCGCAGCACCAGCACGCGGTCACCAACGCCAGCCTGCGCGCGATCGACGGCGAGCAGCACCGCACCGGCGGGCTTGCCGTGCTCGTCGAGGGGCTGCACCTGCAACAGCTTCTCGCCGTCGTAGGCCGCGTGCTTCACGGTCATGACCACCGTGCCGATGACGTCTGCAATCAACATGCGGCGCAGCGTCGTCGAAGTGTGGCGAGATGAAAAGCCCGCAGCGCATGCACCAACGAAAACGCCGCCCTGCAGGGGGCGGCGCTCTCCGACACAGACGCGCAGGGGCGTCAGTGTGCGCGGCGCTTGTTCTTGGCGAACGGGTCACCCTTGCGGCTGAACACGGTCAGGGCTTCGCGTTGCGCGAATTCGTCGTCTTCGCGCGCGACCACGGTGATCACGTTCACGCCGGGCTCAAGCTTCACCGTGTAGGTGATGGTCGCATCCGTCGGCCCCTTCGAGTCCAGGCGCTTGTAGAAGACCTTTTGCGTCCCAACGAAGATGTAGGCGTCGTTGACGCGGCCGTCGTCGAGCACGCGGGCGTTGATGGTGTAGCTGTCGCCGTCGACGCTGATCATCTCGCCCAGGGTCGTCCCGGCAGCGTCCTGGTAGGAGATGGTGGGAGGTTCGCGCCCGTACACCAGGCTCAAGCCGGTTGGCAGGCCGCGGGCATCGAGCGCGCCAGCCTTGCCCTTGCTCGCCACAACGCCGCTGGAGGCGACGTAGCCGTAGAGGGTGGCCGCACCCTTGTCGGCCCCCAAACGGACGCGTGCAAAGCCATTGGCTTCGCCCACCTGCTCGAGTTTCACGCCTGCCGTGGCCCGGGCCACCACTGCCGCCGTCGCATCGGCCGCCGCGTACAACGGCACCGCCGCGTTCAGCTCGACGAGGCGCTTCACCTTCGTGGTTGTCGCCGCCGCCTTCACGGGCAGCGTCATCTTCTCGACCAGGAAGTCGCCCAACACCGCATCAAACACCTCGAGGCGCAACTGCACCTTCGTGGCGGGCGGCGCTTCCGTCGTCGCCGGCAGCTTGAACAAGAAGCGGGCAACGCCACTCCCGCCAGGCGCCAACGCATCGAGCCGCTGACGGCCCACGTCGATGAACACCTCAGCACCACCCAGGTTCTTCAACATCGCCGTCGGCTCGGCGGCCGCCCCGGTCCCGGAGTTCTTCACCTCGACCACGAGCGCCACGTTTTCGCCCAGCTGCAGCAAGCCATCGCCGTTGCCGCTGGTGTCTTTGCCAGCACTGTCGTCGACAAACAGGCTGTACGAGAACCGCGGGCGCGCCAGGCCTTCGATCACCACCGGCACATCCACGCTGGTCAACGCGCGGGCGTCGTCGGCAATCACCACCCGCACGAGGTCGTTTCGGCCGGGCAGTTCCTTGGGCACCTTCACGTCGATCGACGCCGTGCGCGTCTCGCCCGGCTTGAGGACGCCAAACAGGAATTCGCGGTCCGCCAGGTAGCCCAACGTCGACGTGGTGTTGCCGCGCAGGCGGTTCACCGCGGTGCTGCCGGTGTTCTTCGCTTCCAGCGTGAGCACCCACGTATCGCCGGCCTTCACGGTCTTGTTTTCGACAACGCTGACGGTCACCGACGACGACGGCGAGACCGCACCCTTCGTCCAGTCCACACCGAGCTTGAGCAGGGCGGCGTTGATGCGGCCATCTTCAGCCGTCGACATCTCGGTCACGATCCCGCGCGCCGACTGCAGCAGCTGTTCGCGACCGGTCTCCTCGCGGAAATTGGCGGGGCTGGCCTCGAGAATGCGGCGCGCGAGGTTGGTCTCGTAGTCTTCAATGAAGCTCGTCGAGGCATCGCGGCGTTCGGCTTCGGCGGCGTCGATCTCCTCACCGAGGTAGGC
>JBIKRQ010000427.1:0-5281 GCA_044349155.1 Myxococcota bacterium | reverse complement strand
GCGAGGTGCTCTTGATCGCCGAAGTCGATGACGCCCGCCGCGCGCTTGTCGTCGTCGTAGCGCTGCATGGCGCGCCTGGCGATGCTGAAGGCCAGGGTGATGAGGGCCGTGAGATCGCCGACGAGGCCGTCGTGCTCGGCGTGGCGCATGGCTACTTTGGCGGCGTTTTTGAAGCTCGAGAACCCCTCGATGGTTTGCCATTCGCTCCAGCGCAGCGGTGCGCCACGACGGAGTTGGGCGGCGGCACGTTGGGCCTTGTCGACCTCGTCGGTGAGGGCCGGCGACCAGCGCTTGCCGACAAAGTTCGGCAGCGTTTCGTCGATCGCGGCGAGCAGTTGACGCTCGAGGTCGGCACCCGGCACGGCGGGCGGCAGGTTCGCGACGAGCGAGGCGATGCTCTCCGCACACGAGAGGGCGAGGTCGTCGTCGTCGAGATCGTTGGCGCGAGCGCGGTCGCAGATGGCGCGCACGTGGCCGTAGAAAATGCTCGCGTCGTCGCCGAGGTTCACGCGTTGCTCAAGCTCGTCGAGCTGCCGACGTTCAGCGTCGGTGATCGAGGCCGCGAGCGCGTCTTCAAACACCGCGCGCGCTGCGCTGTCGTCGAGGGTGCGCAGGTCGGGCGCGAGGCCCAACGCGAAGGCGTGTTCGTCGACGAGACGTGCACACACGCTGTGCACGGTGCCGATGCGTGCGCCCGCCAACCGTCGCGCCAGGTCGGCGAAGCCCCGCTCGATGAGGGCGGTGCGCACGCGGCCCTCGAGCTCGGCAGCCGCACTGCGCGTGTACGTGACGGCGACGACGGCTTCGGGCGCAATCGGCGCGCGCCCATCGCTGGTGTCGATCAACGCCTCGACCAACTCGTGCGCGAGGCGGTGGGTTTTGCCGGTGCCGGCACCAGCGCTGATCACCCGCAATTCACCCACAGTTCACCACCTGGTGCGACAACAGAAGCTGCCGAAAACAAACAGAAATCATCGCTTGCGCCCACCAGTGGCAAACGCACGGCCACACAGGGCATCGGCCCGGCAGAACGCACACGGCGGCGCCAGATGCAGACCGCTGCTGTCGACCACGATCGGCAACCCCGACGCCCCGCCCTCGGCACCCGGCGCTTGGACTTCGCCACGGTGCAGGTCGGTGAATGCGCGCCGACGGGCCTGCTCGAGCAAGCCCCAGCCTTCCTTCGGCGTGCGCTCCGAGGCGATGTGCTCGGTGCCCCACAGGCCCTCCATCGTCGTCAGCAGACGGCCACTGCGCAGCTGGAAATAGCCAAGGCGCGCCGGTCGCGACGTGTCGGCCACGAGCAACGCGTAGTCGAGCAGCTGCACGGGCACACCGGTGCGCAGCGACGCTCGGCGGTAGTCGTCGGCCCCCGTCTTGTGGTCGATGATCAAGCGGAACGGTTTGCCCTCGGCATCGTCACCGTCGACGACAAGGTCGGGGGTGCCCTGCAGCACCCGCGACGACGGCGGCGCATCGGCCAACGCCGGCACGGCCCACTCTTTTTCGAACTCGGTCTCGACCGCGACGATCTCGAGGCGGTTGACGTCGAGCAGCTGCACCAACGCCTGCGCTGCCCGCGCCACGCGCTCACGCACCCGCAGCAACACCTGCTCGCGCCCCGGGCGTGTCCACGCTCCCGCCATCGTTTTCACCACGACGTCGTAGATGCTGCGCGCGACGTCGGCAGCGCTGTCGGCGCCGATCGCCTCGCCCATCTGCTTGCGCCGCAACACCGCACCCAGCACGGCGTGCACGACGTCGCCCTCGAGGGCCGGGCCACGCTTCAAGCGAAACGCGCGCGGCGACACCCCGCGATGCTGCAACACGAAGTTGAAGCCACAGCCCAACAAGCGCTCCTCGCGCGACGGCGAGGTGACGTCGGCAGGAACGACGCCACCAGGCGCAAACCGATGCAGCAGGCGAGGTGGTGAGAGCACCGCATGCGGCACGCTCACGCGCTCGCTGGCGCCTCGGCGATGGGCCGGTGCGTCGTCGTCACCGCGGCGTTCGAGGTTCTTCAATGCACCCTTGCGCTCGGCATGCGGGATGCGCGCCATGAGCTCGTCCCACAACGGATGCGGATGGTGCTCGCGCCCGTTTTCTCCTCGACGTGGGGCACACAAAACAAGCTGCCGACGTGCGCACAGCAGTGGGCGACGCTGCGCATCGGCAAAGCGACCGGCGACTGCGTCGAGCGCACCAGGGGCAAAGCCGGCAGCGACGAGGGCCTCGTGCTCGAAGCCCGTGAACACGCGCGGTGGCAGGCGCCCCGATTCGCGCGTGAAGCCCCACCACACCACGACGTCGACGGGGCCACACACCGCACCAGGTCGCTGCACTCGCGACAGCCCCACCTCTGCAGGCCATGTGGGCTGCGGGCGAATGCCGTCGGTGGCGCTGTCGAGCAGGCGCGCGAGTTGCGGGCCCGACACCGTGGTGACGTCGAGGGCGGCCAGCAGACGCAGGCACAAACCGATCTGCCGCGCGGCGGCATGAAAGGGCGTGCGCTCGGCGTCGCCGTACTGCTGCTTCGCGCGACCAAACAGGTAGCGCTGCAGACCCAGCAAACGCTCGCGCAGGCGGACCACATCGACGTCGACGGTGTTGGCCGTCGCTGCACCTGCGCCAAGGTGGGCAGCCCACGCGGGAATCAACGCCGCGATGCGTGCGGCGACTTCGGCGCGTCGAACTGCTGCTGCGTCTGCACCAACGCTGTCGTCGGCCGCGAAGCGTTGCTCGAGGGCCGCAAGTCCGTCGACGACACCCTGGAGCACGGGTGCTGCCGTCGCACTCGGCGTATCGAGCAGCGCACGACGCACGCGCCAGCCCACATCACGCGGCACCGGCGACAGCGGCAGGCTCAACAACTCGAAGAGGCGCTCGGGATCGGGGCTGGTGTCGTCGAGAGCGACCACCAACGGCAGCAGCGCCAACAGCGCATCAGTACCCATGCCGCCGCGCAAGCCAAGCGTGGCAGCACCGCGCCGGTGCAGGGCTTCGTCGAGGACGATGTCGCCACCAACGACCAGCGCATCGTTCGCACGCGACAACACCAGCGCAGCGTCGGCAGCGGCTTCGTCGATCGAGTCGGGCCGCAGCAGCAGCAACGAGCCATCACCCAACAGTTGGCCCGTGCGCTCGCCACGACGGATGCGGGCAAGGTCGCTCGTGTCGTCGACGTCGTCGGTCACGCCAACAGTGCGCGGGACCACGACGGTGCCTGCAGCTTTGAGCGCGGCAAACAAGCGCTGCACCAGCCCCGGGAACATGGCGAGATCGTCGACGAGTTCGATGCGATCGATGCGCGGACGTTCGCCATCGTGCAGTGCGGCGATCACCGCGAGTGCTCGCTCTGGAACCCCCGCTGGCACGTCGACAACGGCAGCCTGCACGGCAGCAAGGCGCGGCGGCAACGCGGACGCGGGCACGCTGTTATCGATGCCAGCGAGGACCATCGCGTCTTTGAGGCGCAGCACCGTCCGCGCCGTGCTGAGCGGATCGACCTCGAGGGATTGCTGCCACGGCCACGACGTCGACGTCGTCGACAGCTGACGCAACCGTCGCGCAAGGTGGGCGGCGCGTTCGCTGTGGCCTGGCGGGTCAAGGCGCAGCAGGCCCAGTCGAATCTCGAGCAGGGCGACAAGGCCGGCGAAGCCAACCCAACTCTCGTCGAGGACGGCCGAGCGGGCAGCCAGCGGTCCGGGGAAACCACCGTCGTCGAGGTCGGCACCAAACACGATCTGCATCGCGCTGGTTCTGCCACATCACGCACGTGGGTGCGCCGTTGCGCCCGCTACTGCGAGCGCCACGAGCTGATGCTCTGCGCGACGATGAGCGGAGCCCCAGGCGGCTGGTTGCGCGGGTCCTCGAGGTGGAAGTCGTAGCCCTCGTTGCGCGGCGGGAAACACGACAAGTAGTCGCCGCCAATGCCGTGACCGTCGGCGTTGTTGGCCCCGGCACGTTCAAACACCGACGCAAACGCGACCACAATCGAGCCGCGATACACGGCCATGGCGTCGTCACGGTCGGGCGCTGTCCAACACTCGTTGTAGCGGGGGAAGTCCTCAAAGCCGTCGGAGGAGTGGTCGTGCAGTGACAGGCCGGGCTTGGCCGGTGTTGGGTTCCAGCCGGCGAGAATCTCGATGTACTGCGTCGTGCGGGTGCCGATGCGATTGGCTCGGTGCACCGTCATCTTCTGCTGCCAGTTGGCGAACTCGTCGCGCCACGCGTTCGAGTACCGATAGAAGCGATCGCCCGCGAGCAACACCGGCACGAAGTAGTCGCCAGGCGTGATGAGCGCCGGGTGGTCCAACGGTGTGGTGTCCACGTTGACGTCGCCCTGGGCGATGATCGGCAGGTTCG
The DNA here is from genome assembly GCA_044349155.1 of Myxococcota bacterium. GTDB lineage: Bacteria > Myxococcota > UBA727 > UBA727 > VGSZ01 > VGSZ01. Next base: position 916 of record JBIKRQ010000427.1, on the reverse strand, counting down.
TCGCGATCGTCAGGCCATTTTCGAGCGTGCCGTGCTTGATCGAAACGCCTGCGTACGACGTCGTGGATTCCGGATTCACGTGCCGCGCGTTGAAAACGCGGACCACGTTTGGAAACGCACCGTTGCTGCGGTTCGTACCATTGCAGGGCAGCAACGGTTCGCCCGCCGCATCGTTGACAGGCCCTGCTTGCGGCGAACACAGCGGCATCGGGTGGCGCTGGTTGCCATTGGGATCGCCGTCGTTGAACGGCGCGAGGGTTGCGAACGTGCTGGTCGCGGTGGTGCTCCCCATGCCGTCCATTTGCCGCGGCCACGTCGACGTGACGTAGACGACGCCGTTGAACTTCCGCCCACCTGCACCGCAGGTTCCAGGAAAGTACGAGCCGAGCTCGCCGTTGGTGCAGTCCTGCAACGCGCCAACAAGTGCCGCCACGTCGACGTTGATGGGCAAGAGGCGCGATCGCTTCGTTTCGGTGTTGGTGTTGCCGTTGCTGTCTTCCGCCTCGCTGTTGAGCTCCTCGCTACGGACCTCGAGCCAGCCGTTCTTGATGCCAAAGCGCGTGGCTTCGAGCATGTGCTTCACCGTCGTCGGTGTGGTCATCGCTGGCGAGCCCGCGACCGGCACCGCAGTGTAGTGGCCGGGCGACCATTGCGTTGCGCCGGCCGCGTCACGCCGAAGCAGGCCGTACGAGATGACGGCACGTGGCGTTGGCGACGGGCGCGCCCAGTCGTAGGTGCTGCCGCCTTTGGTGAAGCCGTAGTAGGAGAATTTCTGCGGTGTCGTCGACCAGCCTCGTGCGCTGCGCAGGTCTTCTTGCCCAAGCCGTGCGCTCGCGTCGGGCGCGACGATGAAGTCGTACACCGAGTCGTCGTAGCGGATGGCGCCCGAGCCTGGGTGGTCGGACCAGATCGGTGT
>JBIKRQ010000426.1:0-5285 GCA_044349155.1 Myxococcota bacterium | reverse complement strand
CGAGGTTCTCGCGCACCGCCTGAAGGCGCACCCGACGCTCTGCGAGCAGGGCGGCGATCGGGCGGACCACCTCGGGGCGCGCCGCCAGCACACTTTGGAAGGCATCGCGGTTGAGGCGCCAGGTTTCTGCGTCGGTCACGGCGTACACGCTCGCCGCGCGGTGCTCGCCCGTGAGCAGCGACATCTCGCCAAACACCTCGCCAGGGCCAAGGCGCGCGACCTCCTGCTCGACGCCGGTGACCGCCACGCGCACGCTCACCTCGCCCGCAGCGACGAGGTAGAGCCAGTCGGCGGCGGCTCCCTGATCGGTGATGCGCTCGCCCGCAGCAAACGGCGCGAAGATCAAAGCGCCGGCGAGCTGATCGCGCTCGTGGTCGTCGAGGGGGGCGAAGACGTCGGCTTCGCCGAGCCGCTGCAGGCGCCGTTGGTGTTCGGCGTCGTGTTTGCGATCGCGGCGCGCCTCAGTGTCCTTCGTGACGAACACGGCATGGGCCGGCAACGACAACGGAATGTTGGCCCGTTGCAGGGCGAAGTAGATGCGGGTGCGCACGGCACTGTCGGTGGGATCGTCGACGGCGAGGTCGGTGAGCAGGTAGCGCACGGCGTAGCGCGCCGTGGAATCGCCAAGGTCCATGAGCACGCGGGCTCGGCGGCGACGTTGGCGATCGGGCTCTCACGCAACGCCGCGAGCACGGTGTCGATCACCGTCGAGGGCGCGCGCCGGAAGTCGACGTTGAAGTACACCCAGCGGCGCCATTGCCGGGGCTGTCCGCTGCGTTTGCCGAGGACGACGACGTTGTCTTTGACGATCTTGCTGTTCGGAATGAACACCGTTTCCCAGTTGCGGGTCTCGACCGCCGTGAAGCGCCAGCGCACCTCTTTCACGCGCCCCACGACGTCGCCAACCTTGATCCAGTCGCCCGCATGGATGCTGTCGTCGAGCTGTAGCGTGAGCCCGCCGATGGTGTTGCCGAGCGTGTCTTGCAGGCTCAGGCCGATCACCGCAGTGACAACCGCAGACGTGGCGACGATGCCCGTGACGTCGACGCCGCCGCGCCGCAGCACCAACAGACTCACAAGGCCGAGCGCGCCAAACACCGCCAGGTCTTCGATGATCCGCGACAGTGAAATCCGCAAGCGCGGCAGCGCCACTTCGAACACGACGGTGCCAACGCCGAGGACGACCACCCACGCCGCCAACAAGCGCGCCAGCAAGCCCGCTTCGGTCGCGACGTCGACACCCAGCGAAACACTGCACACCAGCACAGCAGCCACATGCGCGGCCGTCAGCGAGAGCAGCAGGCGCAATCCGCGACGACGCAGCCCAGCACCGCGCTGCACGAGGGCAACAGCGACGACGAAGCAGACGGTTTGCAGGGTGAAATGATCGGCGAGGGCGGCAGCGAGATTCGGCACCGGCGAACGCTAGCGCGACCGCTGGATGTCACACACGTGTTGCTTCGCGGAACGCATCGTCGAGCAGTGCGGCAGCGACGGCAGCGGTGTGCCTGGCCACGACACGTCGACGCCCTTCAACGCCCATCGCTGTGAGTGCTTCTGGCGTGGCCGACAACGCTTGCACCATCGCCTCGACGAGGGTGTCGACGGAGCCCGCGGGCACGAGCCAACCGCAGCTGCTGTCGACGAGTTCGGGGATGCCGGCGACGAATGTGGACAGCACCGGCCGCTGCAGCGCCAGAGCTTCCATGATCACGACGGGGAGCCCTTCAGCGAAGCTCGGCAGCACCATGGCGCGTGCACCCAGCAGCTCGGCGCGCACCTCGGCACCCGAGGCCCAACCCGTGATGCGCACGACGTCGTCGAGGCCGTACTGTTTTGTGAGCTGCTCGACATGGGCACGCAACTCGCCATCGCCCACCAACACCAGCTCGAATGGACCGAAGCGATCACGCACGCGCGCGGCGGCCTCGACGAGGAGCAGCTGCCCCTTTTGCTCGCACAAGCGGCCCACACACACGAGGCGCGGCACCGCTGGAACCGGCGACAGCCATTGCTCGCCGAGGAAGTTGTCGTCGACGCCGCAGGGCACGACCTTGACCTTGTTCCACTGCTCGACGGGCGTACGGCGCAGCAACTGCGATCGCCCAAACGACGACACGCCGACGACAAAGCGCGCGCGGGCGATCTTCTCGTCGAGGGCCAGCAGGTCGGGCTTGTCGAACTCTTCGGGCCCGTGTGCCGTGAAGGAAAACCCCGGACCGCCGAGGGCCTGGCACAGGGCGGCCACCGTCGTGGAGTTCGTGCCGAAATGGGCGTGGATGTGATCGAGCTTGTGCTGTTCAGCGAGCTCATACAGGCGCGCTGCTTCGCCGAGATAGGCGGCGTGTACGACCTGGCGATCAGCGCGTTGGGCGAAGCGGATCGCGAGCGTCGACGCGTCTTGAAATCGTTTCGGCGAGCGGGCGGCGGCTCTGGCGAGGGCGCGGGCCAGGCTTGCGGCCGCGGTCATGCGGTCGGTCGGCAGCAACACGTGTGTCCGGACCAACTCGGCGCGATCGTCGTTGTCTTTCACTTCGTTGGCGGTGTCGCGCACCGAGAAGCGCTCGACGTGGATGCCGCGATCTTCGAGCGCGCGGATTTCGCGACGCACGAACGTGTGGCTGACCTTTGGGTACTGGTTGACGAGGTAACCGATCCGCATAGCCGCGCTTCATCCCCGACCACATCCGCTTGCGCAAGCGCGACCAGCCGCGCGTGCATCGAATCGTTACGGTGCCGTCGCACCGATGTCGGCAGCGGTGCTTGAACTGGCTCGAAAACGATGTGAAACGCGACAACGCGTTTTCTGCAGAGTCTGCTAGAACGACCGAGCGCGTCAGGTCGACGACGCCCCGGCGAGGAACCGAGACGCATGAGCACCCCCAGGAAGCCGGCCCAGCCGATCGAGCCCGAGTGGGAACCGGCGCCGTCGAACAGTGCGCGCCCCAAGGCACCACCGGCCTCGCCAAATCCACCTCGTCGCGCCGACAAAACGGTTGTGAGTGGTGAGGTGCAAGCCCTGGCGCTGCGCAACTCCGAAGCCAACGCGTTTCTCCTCGTGTGCATGGGCCCCAACGTCGGCCACCGCTACCCGTTGTTCGAACGCATTCTGCTCGGCCGATCCGAGAATGCCGACATCACGCTCGCCGACGACCGCGTCTCGGGGAAGCACTGCGAGGTCGTTCGCAACGGCAACGCATTTCTGATCCGCGACCTCGGTTCGAGCAACGGCACCCTCGTCAACGCGCAGAAGGTCACCGAGTCGGAGCTGCGCGAAGGCGACCTCGTGCAGGTCGGCTACACCGTCTTCAAGTTCCAGAGTGCGGCGGGTGCTCGCGTTGAACGCGTTGCCGATCCCCAGGTCCTCGGGCCAGGCGGCATGGGCATGCAGGGCATGATGCCCGGCATGGGCATGGGCGGGATGCCCGGTATGGGCATGGGCGGGATGCCCGGCATGGGCATGGGCATGGGCGGCATGCCCATGATGGGCATGGGCGGGATGCCCGGCATGCAACCCGGCATGGGCATGGGCATGATGCCGCCGACACAGGTCGGACAGCCTGCCGCTGAGCAGGAGATGAACCTCGAAGAGATGGTCGGCAACGTTCGCAAGATCGTCGACATCTTCCTGCCGCACACAAAGCTGATTGCCGCGTGCACGATTGTTGGCTTGTTGGGCGGGATCGCCCTGGCCATCGCCTCGCCGCCGGGGGCGAAGGCCTCGTTCGAGATGAACATCCTCACGGGTGCTGATCGGTCGCAAAACGGCGGCGTCGCCAACGATCGCGCGCAGGCGGCCAAGTCGAACTTCAAGAGCACGGTGCTGCTGCGGCGCACGCTGGTGACGCTCGGGCAGGGCGACGACGCCAGCGACGACCGCATCGCCGTGTTGCAGAAGAATCTGAACTTCGAGTCGACGACGCCGAACTTCGGCATGCCACCGCCGGTGCAGAACTTCGTGGGCGATTTCTCGGCGTCGACCGAGGAAAACGCGCTGTTGTTCCTCGACACGCACGTCAAGACGTTCATCGACAGCGAGGTCGAAAAGACCACGAACGTGCTCAGCTCGAAGCTGAAGTACCTCACGGAGCAGATCGCCAAGGCCGAGGCCACGCTGCGCGCCTCCGACGAGGAACTCAAAGAGTTCAAGATGAAGTACCTCGCGTCGTTGCCCGAGAACGTCGCAAAGCTGCAAGAGCAGATCTTCGAACTCGAGAAGAACAAGACCGAGCTGTCGTCGACGATCGAGCAGTTGAAGCTTGAGATTGTGGGCGCGCAGGCCAGTGGCGGCGGCGCTTCGCGCAAGGCCAAGCTCATCAAGCAGATTCAAGACGAGATCGCCGACTTGAAGGCGCAGGGCCTTGGCGAAAACCACCCCGACGTCCTCGCCGTGAAGAAGCGCCTGGCCCGTACTGAGGCAGCTGCCGAAGACACCGGCGGCTCGGGCCGCTCGGGTGACAAGAGCCTCAGCCAGCTCAAAGCTGAAGTGGCTGCCAAGCAGCTGAACCTCACCGATGTCATCGCGAAGCTCGATGAGGCGAAGAAGCAGCAGGAAACGCTGCCGGAATTCAGCGCTCGCTACGCCGACCTGACGCGCTCGTACGATTCGAGCAAGAAGCTGTACGACCAGCTGTTTCAGGAGCGCAACGGCGCTGAGTACCAGTTGGGCTTCGAGCGCACCGCCGCTGAAGGACGCTTCGAGATCGTGGTTCCGCCGCGCGTTGAGAAGCAGTCGGCGGTGAAGGCATACGCGAAGAAAGTCGTGATCGGCATCGTGGGCGGCATTGCCCTCGGCTTCGCCATCGCCGTGTTTTTGCAGATCCTGAAGATCTGGCGCCGCACGTGAGTTGTGGGCGTTGTGACTGTTGACCCGGATTCCGACCAGCGCTACCCAGCCAAGCCTTGGCTGGTCTGTCGCTTGTCTTTTCATTGAGTTGGAGCTGCCCGTGAAGCGCACGCAGAAGCTTTTGGTGTCGTCGTTTGCTGGTTTGGCGCTGATCGCCGGCCTTGCTGGTTGCCCGAAGAAGGACGACGCCGGCAAGACCGACGGTACTGCCGCCACCGCCGCTGCTGGTGGTCCCGTGGCCCGTATCAACGGCACCGATATCGGCCGTGCTGACTTCGACCGCCAGATGGAGCGCACGAAGGCCCGCTTCCAGCGCGCTGGTCGCCAGATTGCGCCTGCGCTTGAGACGCGCCTGAAGGAAAACCTCGTTCGCAAGCTCGTCGAGGAAGAGCTCATCGCCCAGAAGGCGAAGGCTGAAGGCGTGACCGTGACGGCGGAA
>JBIKRQ010000425.1:0-5296 GCA_044349155.1 Myxococcota bacterium | reverse complement strand
GCAAAGACTTCGGCGTCGCCTTCCACGCGGCCCTCGAGACCGGCGGCCTCGTCGTCGCCGACAAGGTGAACATCGAGATCAACGCCGAAGCCGTCGCCGCCTGAGCATGGCGCGGACAGAAAAACGCCCGCGTTGCTTCAAGCAGCGCGGGCGTTTTTTCGTGCCGTCGTCGTCGTCACCACTCGCATTGGTAGACGTCTTGTTTGTCGCCCAGGGCCTGGCACTCCAGCGCCGTCACCACTGCATGGCGCTTGCCACCAAACGGCACGGGCGCTGAAGCCAGCAGGCCGCGGCGGTAGTCGAAACCGTGCACGGTGCACCGCAGGTCGGGGAACATCTGAAACGACAAGATCGCGCTGCTGTCGGTGGCGTCGCGGCACGTCATCACGCCGGTGTTGGCGAAGCGCGGCGCGAGTTCTGCGGTCTTTTGGTACACAAAGCGCGTGCCGCCCAGCAGCCGCACAACGCCAAACAAGAACACGCCAATCGCCTGCATGTTCGACGAGTACATGCCGGCTTTGTAGATGGCCTGCTCGTCGTCGAGCGCCTTGATAATGCGCGGGTAGAGTTCTTCGACGACCAGGTAGGTCATCGCCGTCTCGGCCTCACGCAGCTGCGCGACGTCAAAGCCGTGCTTGGCGGCGACGGGGGCGGCGAGTTCGTTGACCTTCGCGGCACCGACGCAGCTGTCGGCGTAGGCCAACACCGTTTTCGAAATCGTGCCTCTGACCTGACCGTGGGCGAGTGCTGCGCGCATCGAGATGCTCCGTCGAACCCATCAACCGTCAAAGCCCTGGCGTCTCGCCAATTCTGCGACTTGCTGCCACGTCGCACGGTCGTTGACGATACCCCCCATGAACAAACCTTCGATCGGTCAGCGGGCACGCGTTCGCGCGGCCGCCACTCTTGGCTTTCCCTCCTGGCTGAAGCTCCCCCTGGTCGGCGACGTCGACAACAAGTTCCGCGCCCCCGAGGCCGTCGTCGACGATCCGCGCTTTGGCCAAAGCGAAGGTGTCCCGTTCGTGATGCAGATCGCCGTCGATGGCGAGCGGTCGCTCCCGGCGGGTGTTGGCCAAAAAGTCGACGAGGTCTTTTTCAAAACCGCGCCCAAGCTGTTGTTCAACGTTTCATTTGCCTGTGGAAAGCCGCAGGGATTGTGCCGCACGGGTATCTACGGCGACCCGCGTTCCATCTGGTTCAACGTGTTCTTCGGCTACTACCAGATCGACGTCACCCAGCGCGCATGGGGCCGCCCATTTGGCTACGAAGCCGACGGCGTCACCATCCGTTGGGACGACATTTTGCGGATTGGAAAATCCGACTGGAACTACTTCTCCAATTGGATGTACGGCGTGCCCGATCAAGCGATCGACCCCACCAACATGCCGGTGCGCGCCCCCGACACCACCACCACGTTTCAGGGCCGTCGCCCCATCAACGGCAAGGGCTGGGACGTCATCGAGATCGACAACGCCCACGTCGTTTCCGCCTACGACAACGGGCAGGGGCCCGACCTCGTGCAGCGCGAGCTGTGGTCAACGATGTGGCAGGCCTCGTATGGCTTCCCGCTCAAAAAGCGCGTCGTCGAGGAGAAGAGCTTCTTCGCCGTGCCCATGAAGGCCAACCTGTACATGGCGTGGCGCAAGGTCGAAGACGACAACGACCTCGGCGAGCCCGCGTACCAAACCTTCCTGTTCGGCGGCACGATCAACAAGTGGTGGTCGGCGAAGTCGGCGCAGCATGCGGCTGACAACGAGGAATTCCTCAAAGTGCAGCTCAACGCCGTCGAGAAGGTGATGCGCAAGTACTACCCCGACCTCGGCTTTCAGCCGTGACCACACGACTCGAACGGCCAAAGTTGGGCAGATAGACTTCTCGATTCGCGCAAATTACTGTCTCGATCATGGCCTTCCAGTCCGTCAGCTTGCGTGAAGCCCTTGAGGTCCTCGGCGAGATTCTTTCGGACCGGGGGCTCGTTCACGATGTCGTCGTCATCGGTGGCGGTGCGCTGTTGCTCAGCGGGCACATCGATCGCGCCACCAAAGACCTCGACGTCGTCGCCCGCGTCGTCGGCGACACGTGGATGCTGGCCGAGCCAATGCCCGCCGACCTCGTCGAAGCCGTCCACGACGTTGGCGTTGCCCTCGACCTGGCGCCCAACTGGCTGAACGCGGGCCCAACCGCGCTGTTCACCGCTGGCCTGCCCGTGGGCTTCGCCGACCGTGCCGAGGTCCACCGCTTCGGTCCGCTCACTGTCAGGCTCGCATCACGCGTCGACCAGGTTGCGCTCAAGGTCTACGCCGCCGCAGACCACTGGCCACTGCAGGGCAAGCACCTGCAGGATCTGCGGGCGCTCACGCCGACAAAGACCGAACTCGTTCTCGCCGCGCGCTGGTGCACCACCCACGACGCATCGGCGGGCTTTCGCGACGTCCAGCTTGCCCCGCTGCTCGCGGCGTTCGGCGTGGCCGACAAAGACGTGGAGGAGCGCTGATGACGAAGCGCCTCACACAGCTCGTCGTCGGCTTCGGCTGGAGCGTCTGGTCTGAGCTCGGCGTCCCCGGCGTCATCCGCCACCATGGCCACGTTGCCATCGATCCCGAGCCCTTGATCGTGGTTTCGCCGTGGCTCTTTCGCGACGACGCACGCCTTCAGCAAGAAGTCGTGCGGTGGTGCGTCGCCCACGCCGACCGCATTTCTGCGAGTCGCTTGCATGGGCTCCTGAAGACGTCGTCGCCTGATGTGTCGTCGGCGTTTCAGGCGTTCACGACGACGCTGCAGTCTCACGGCGTGCTGTGGGCAAAGACGGCTGCGAAGACGACGGAGACACAAACGACGACGACGAAGCCGCTGGCGCTGCCGACGACGCGCCCCGCGCTGATTCGCTTGAGGCTGCGTGCCCTCGCTGGTGTGGGCGCCCGCGCCGACGTGCTCGCCGAGCTTCTTGGGCACCACGGTGGCTGGCTCATCGCGTCCGACCTGAACCACCTCGGGTACAGCAAGCGCAACATCGCCCGCGTCTTTGGGGAACTCGCCGACGCCGGCATTGTCGAATCCCGCGCCGACAAAAACGCCGTCAGCTTCAAACTCACGACGCCACTGCTGGGTCAACTGCTCCACGGCCAACAGCTCGCCTGGCCGGCGTGGGCAGCACTGCTGGCGTTTGTCGAGGACGCGCAGCGGTTGTGCGACGTCGAGGGCAAAAGTGAGGTGGTGCGCAGGGTTGCGGCCCCGAAAGCCGCCGCGCGCTTCGAGATCGCCTGTGCAGCACTCGACCTCAAACGCCCCGTCGTCTCCGGCATCGACCCATGGTCGGCCGTGGTTGGTTGGGCCGAGGAGCAGCTGTCGTCGATCGTCGACGGTACGTCCGCCGCGTTGACCTCGGCAGCCAGGTAACCACCGCAGCATCGCAAAAGAAAACCCCTGATTGCTCAGGGGTTTTCTCTTTCTTGGTGGAGGCGGCGGGAATCGAACCCGCGTCCGAAAGAAATCCACGGTCGGTCAAACCACACGTTTCTTCTGTGATTTATACTCTTCGTCGGCGTCCACAGACAGACTCCGCCGGGAGTTCCCTACCTGTATCTCGTCGTCACGGCAGCTGGGACATCGTGTCGACCAGCCTCACTGGGTTCACCGGGATCCCCTCGTAGAGGCGGACTTGGGGCCGGTGCGCTTCTAAGCCTTCTTCAGGCTGCGAGAGCGAGCTCAACGTTGTCGTTGGCTTTTGTGGTTTTCCGCTCCTTTTTAACGCGGTGAAGTGGACCCGCGACGTGCGACCGAGCGCTTCACTCCCTCGTCGAAACCAGGTCGCCCCCATTGGCGAACCTGCGGAAACGATACACACCGAATCTTTGGCGACAACGGAGGACTGCAGTGACCGACCACGACGACGACAACAGCCCGGCAGACAACGTCGTGCGCGTCGACTTCAGCAGTCGCAAGCCCAAGGCGAAGGCTGCTCCGCCGCCGCAGCGCGTGCAGCCGCCCGCGTCGACGGAGCTGTCGCCCGAGCGCCCCGAGAAGCTCCGCCAGTTCGCGCGCCTGATCGAAAAGGGGATGGTGATGGTCACCGTCGACGCCCGCCTCCCCGAGGTGCGCGTGCCCACCCGCTTCGTCGGCGAGCTGCAGCTGAATCTGAACTTCAGCCACCGCTTCGGCCTCGACGACTTCAACTATGACGACGTCGGTGTGCGCGCTTCGCTCAGCTTCGGCGGCACGCCGTTTCTCTGCGATCTGCCGTGGAGTGCGGTGTACGGCATGACGTCGCAGGTCGACGCCGAGCGGCTGCTGTGGCCCGATTCGTTCCCGAAGGAACTCGTGAACCTGCTGCCGGCGCAGGCGCGTCACCCGCGCGAGCCTTTGCCGGCCCCCGAGCCCGCCATGCCCATCGACGGCGGTGACGACGATCCGCCGCCGTCACCGCGCCCCACGCTGCGCCGCATCAAGTAGCGCCGCACCTCAGTAGCGCCGGCCACGGCGTGCGCCGTGACACAGCCGTGATGGGCGCGCGCCAGTCTGCAGGTTCACCAAGGAAGTTCCCGTGGCCGACGTTGTTGCCCTCGCCCCTCCAGCTGCCGCCCCCCAGGTGCGCGTGGTTGGCCCCGACACCATCGTCGAAGGACCGGTCAGCCTCGTCGAGACCTGGCTGCGTTTGAGCGTCGGCCTCGCGTGGGTTGCGCTGTGCTCGGTCTTCTTCGTGATCGTGCTGCTGTTCTGCCTGCCGTCGCGGGCGACGCGCGTGAAGGTCGGCAACGTCTACGGCAGCTTCGCGGGTCGAGGGGCGGCGTGGCTCACCGGCAGCCGCTTCGTCATCAAGGGCGAGGAGCACGCGGTGCCCACGCGCTCGAGCATCTACCTGTGCAACCACTCGTCGGTCCTCGACGTGTTCGTGGGCATCTGGATGTCGCGCATCGGCACCTGCGGTGTGGCCAAGAAGGAGATCCTCTACTACCCGTTCCTCGGCCAGTTCTTCTGGCTCGCGGGCCATCTCACCCTCGACCGCGGCAACAACAGCAAGGCCGTGGCGTCGTTGAAGAAGCTCGTCGACTTCGTCACGAAGAACCAGCTGTCGATCTGGATCTGGCCCGAAGGGACCCGCAGCAAGAGCGGTCGCCTGCTGCCCTTCAAGCGCGGCGCCTTTCACATGGCCCTCGAGACGAAGCTGCCCATCGTTCCCGTGCTGCTCACCGGCAGCCACCGCGCCTGGCCGAACCGCACGTTCCGCCTGTACCGCACGACGGTGAACATCGAGTTCCTGCCGCCGATCCCCACGGCCCACTGGACGCGCGAGAACCTC
>JBIKRQ010000082.1:0-19783 GCA_044349155.1 Myxococcota bacterium | reverse complement strand
TCACGCGTTTCGGCTTCGTCGGCTTTTTCTGCATGACCCCGGCTATGCCACTGCAGGCGAGGGCGCCTCGATCGTTCGCCCGATCGACGTCGTCAGCTGCGCATGCTCAGGAGCTGATCTGCACCCAACAGGAAAGGCAGCAATTGAGGTGAATAACCATGTCCAACTTATCGATTTCTGAATTGGTGTTCGACCGATGGGGGGCGCCTTCCGTCGCCGAACCAGATATTCAGAGAGTCATGTTCAAGCGTTCAGAAGGTGGCGGTTTTTTAATGGTCACCGAGGAGATTGGAGGTGTATTTGATATTTGGATTGAGACTGTTGACGAGGTAGAGTCGGAGTGCGCCCGGCTAAGAATCGTCTGGGAATAATGGCATAAGTTGGCTTAGTGCCGCCGACCGGAAGTTCGTAGGGTTGCACTGTGTTCACGTGGCTGATCTTTGCCACGTGGAGGTACAGCGACAGCCAGCGAGCTTCTTGGCAGCGCGGTGGTCGTGTGCTGCTGGACCATCGTGCTGCTCGTCGTGGCCGCGTTCGTGTCCGAGCGCCGCGAGCTCGTGTCTGACGCCGGCTGACCACGGTCGCGCCGCAGGGATAGTGCGCGCGCAAGGCGGCGACGTCGACGACACGGCTCTCGCGCACGGCGGCCATGAACGCCAACGTGGCCGCGCTGCAGGCCGCTCCAGCGCGCACACCGTCAATGCTGCACGACGACACGATCGCTTTCAGCGTCTCGCCGGATAGGTTCACCAGGCGGGTGCCGTCTTTGACACGCGCGGCGCTCATGGTCAGCACCTTGAGGGCAAAGCCCCGGCCCTCCGCGCGCGCGGCTTCAACGGCGGCATTGAGGGCCAACAGGTTCGTTTGAAAGGCGATGCCGTCGATCACCGAGATGATCTCGAAGATCTGCGTGCTCGACTGCGTCAGCGCCGCCATCGCCTTCACCGCCCCGTCGACGACGTCGCCGCCGCTGTCGGTAATGCTCGCGAGTGACGCCGACGTCTCTTCGAGTGCGGCCGCCTGCTCGGTGGGGCGCCAGTTGAGGTCTTGGTTCCCGCTCGAAATCTCCGCGGCAGCGCTGCCGATGCTGCTGGCCATCGCGAATCTGCGTCACGGTCTTCGACAACGGCACCGCCACACGCCGGACCTCGTCTCGGACGCCGGCTGACGATTACCGCGGTCCAGGTTCCACAAGGTCAACAAAGCGTGCGTGCAACGCGGCGACGTCGACAACACCGCCTTCGCGCACGGCCGCCATGAATGCCAACGTGGCCGCGGTGCACGCTGCTCCGGCACGCGCGCCGTCGATGCTGCCCACCATGCCCGTCGGCTTGAGCACAGCCACGTACGTGAGGTCGGTGAAGCTGTGGTGCCCCGCACCCCGCAGCACGAGTTCGAGCGACGGCGACGGCGCGACGGCGACCCACGCGCGGTTCACGCCGCCCATGGGCACGTGGTGCGAGCCGAGCCTCGGTCGACTCGAGAAACAGCATCGGCGTGTGCAGCGCTGGGTCTTCGTCGTCGAGCACGAGGGCTGGGCCGTCGAAGTCCACCACGAACGCGTAGGCCGCCGGACTGCGCCGGGCCGCTTCGACGGCGACGATGCCGCCGAGGGAGTGGCCCAACAGCCCTGGTCGTTCTGGCTCGATGTGCCCTGCGAAGCCCGAACCAGCAGCACCCGCGGCCAACCAGCGACGGACGCGCTCCAGCTCGGTGAGGCGTTGCTCGAGCTCGTCGTGCAACACCGCGTACAGCGGCAGGCCCGCCATGTGGCGCAGCGCTGCGAATCCTGCGGCACTCGTGGTCGCTGTCTGCGCCGACGTCACGGTGGTGGCGAGCTCCGCCCCAAGGGGCTCGATCTGGTCGGCGAGCTTTTGCTGTTGCGCGCGAAACGCGACGTCGTCGGCCCACACGGCGCGCCCATCGGGGAACTCGGCGACGATGCTGGCGTGGGGGTGCGACACCGCGATCACGATCGCGCCGCTGCTGGCGATGTCTTCGAGCAGCGTCGTGCTTTGGCCATCGAACGAGCCTGCACCGTGCTCGAACACCACCACCGGCCACGGCTTGTCGTGCACGAGCAGTGGTGGGCCACGTTGGGCACGCGCATCGGCACGGGTGAGAAACGCCGGCAGCCCCATGAAGCGCGAGAGCGCCTCGGCCTGCAGCGGTCCGACGGCTTGTGCCAGCGGCTGCGTCGACGACACCGCCGGGTACCAGATGCGCAGTGGCAGCTCGGGCGCTGCGTCGTCGGCCGGCACCGACACGAGCCGCGTGCCCACCAGGTACGGCCCCACCGGCTGCGGAGGAACCGTGACGCACGCCGACGTCAGCGCCAGCAGCACCGTGAGCGCGCGCGCGACCATCATCGGCGAGGGGCTGTGGCGATCGCCTCGGCCATGCGTGCGGGGTTGTCGCCTTCGAACAGCTGCAGGTGCGCGCCGTCGACGGTGACCACCTGCAACGGCCCGTGCACCCAGTCGCGCCAGCCGTGGGCCGGATCGTCGAAGCGCGTGGCGGGCCACTCAAACGTCGTCGACGCCTTGAGCAACAGCGTGGGGATGTTCGTGGTCTGTCGCGGCCGATACTGCAGCTGTGCCTGCGCGAGCGCGCCCCACAACGTGCGCATCTCCTGCTGGCGCGCTTCGTCGAATTGGCCGGCACCCACGTCGGCAGCACCAGCGAGGCGCTCAGCGAGCCCCAGCTTCATGTACAGGCGACGCTTCACGTTGTTCACACGCTCGGCGAGGTAGTGACGCTTGCCGGCACCATCGCGGGCGATGAACTCCTGCGCATGCAGCACCGCACGCTCACGCAGGGGCAAACGACGCGGATAGCCGGGGGCGAGCACGTCGAAAAATACCAGCAATTCCGGTGCGATACCGCGTTTCTGCAACAGCAGCGCCAGCTCGTAGGCCACGTAGCCGCCAAAGCTGTAGCCGCACAACACAATCGGCGTGTTGGCCAGGCCGCGTGCGTCCAACTCGGCCAGGTACGCCGTGGCGATGTCTTCGACGCGTTCTTTGGGCACTTCGCCGGCTTCGCCGCCGATGGCGCGAAAGCCGTAGGCGGGCGTGTCGTCGCCGAGCAACGTCGCGAGCTTTTGAAACGTGAACACATGCCCGCCGATGCCGGCGATGAAGAACACCGGCGTCTTCGTGCCCTCGGCGCGCAGCGTGATCAACGCCGAGCTGTCGTCGTCGTCGGCAGCAGTCGTCTTCGTCTGCTTCGTCTGCTTCGTCTGCTTCGCTTGCTTCGCTTCGTGCACGACAGCGCCCGAGGCATCGATGCTGCGCGCGAGCTTCTCGATGGTGTTGGCCGCAAACAGCTTCGACAGCCGCACCTCGACACCGAGCTGCTGCTTGATGCGACTCACGAGCAACGTGGCCAGCAACGAGTGCCCGCCCTTGTCGAAGAAGCTGTCGTCGACCGACAACAACTCTGTACCCAACACCCCCTGCCAGATGGGCAGCAGCGCCTTCTCCGTCGACGTCGATGGCGCGCGTAGCGTTTTCGCCGCCGTGGCCGTGAGCGGGTCGGGCAGTGCTTTGCGATCCACCTTGCCGTTCACGCTGACCGGCAGGCCCTGCTCGAGCACGACGACGTGCGACGGCACCATGAACTCGGGCAAAAGTGCAGCGACGTGCTCCTTCACCGCAGCCGGCGTCACCACAGCACCCTTGTGGGGCACCACGTACGTGACGAGCACCTTCTGCTGCGATGCATCCACACGCGCCACGCTCAGCGCATCACGCACGCCCTCGCAGCGGCCCACGACGGCGTCGACCTCGCCGAGCTCGACGCGAAAGCCGCGGATCTTGACCTGGAAGTCGGCACGGCCAAGGAACTCGAGCTCGCCGCGCAACGCGCCGTCGTCGTCGTAGTAGCGCGCGAGGTCGCCGGTTTTGTACAGGTGCCCACGCCCCGGACGTGCAGCCCCATGGGCCTTCGCCTCGTCGGCAAACGGGTCGGTGATGAAACGCTCGGCGGTGAGCTCGGCACGGTGCAGGTAGCCCGACGCCAGACAGGTGCCGCCGATGTACAAATCCCCCGTCACGCCCGGTGGCACCGGCTGCAAACGGCGATCGAGCACATGATAGAAGGAGTTCTGGATCGGTCGGCCGTACGGAATGCTGTTCCACGACTGGGATACGTCGCGAATGCGATAGTAGTTCGACCAGATCGCGGCCTCGGTGGCCCCGCCCAACGACTTGACCTTCAGGTCCGCATGAAACGTCTGGCGCAGCTGTGTGGGCAGCGACACGGGAATCCAGTCGCCCGACAGCATCACCAACCGCAGGCGGTGGCGTTCTTGGCGTTCGTCGTCGGTGGTGGCGGCCTCGGGGAAGAACGACACCAGGCGGTGCAGGGCAGCAGGGGCCGAGTCCCACACGGTGATGTCGCCCGACACCAGCCGGCGTACCATCGCTTCGGGGTCTTTCAACTCCGCCGAGGTGGCGATACGGATGGAGGCGCCAACGGCCAGCGTTCCAAAGATATCGAAAACGCTCAAGTCGAAGCACACCGACGTGACAAAAAGCAGGCGGTCTTTGGCGGTGAAGCCGAACTCGCGATCCACCCACTGCAGCGTGTTGATCACGGCCTCGTGGGTGAGCACCACGCCCTTGGGCACGCCGGTGCTGCCCGAGGTGTAGATGGTGTAGCAGACGTCGGTGGCGTCGTTGATGCGCGCAGGCCGCGTCGTTGGCAACGCTGACACCACCGCGGCAGCGTCGGCGTCATCGAGGATCACCGCGCGTGCTGTTTCGGGCAGGAGATGCCGCAACGACTGCTGCGTGACGACGACGGGGGCCTTCGTGTCCTGCAACATGAACGCGAGGCGATCTTCGGGATAGTCGGGATCGAGGGGCACATACGCCGCCCCCGCCTTGCTCACCGCGAGCAGGGCGACGACGAGGTCGAGGCGTCGTTCGAGCAACACGCCCACGTAGCTGCCGCGCACGGCACCCTGCGCACGCAGGTGATGCGCCAGCTGGTTGGCACGCACGTCGAGGTCGCCGTAGTTCAACGAGGCATCGGCCCCGTCGTCGCCTTCAGCACACACCAGAGCGATGCGTCGTGGGTCTTCGTCGACCGACGCCTCAAACGGCTCGTGCAACAACAGCGTGTCGCCAAACGGGCGCGCGGTGTCGTTGGCGTCGTCGAACAAGATCGAAGCGCGTTCGTCGTCGGGCAGCAGGCGCACATCGCCGGTGGTGCGCGCGCGCGTCATCGACGACAGCACCGCTTCAAACCAGCCGAGCAACCGCTCGACACCAACGTCGGCGTAGCGGCCGCGGTCGAACAGCACGCGCACTTCGAGGTGGTCGGCACCCTCGCGCTGGCCGTGATCGAACACGGTGATGTTCAACGGAAACGTGGGCTGTTCTTCGTAGTGAAAGTGCCGGTGGGCAAAGCGCGCGTCGGCGGCCTGCAGGCTCGCGTTCAGCTCCTGGTTCTCAAACATCAACAGCGAGTGAAACAGGGCTGTGCCCCGCGGCACCGCCGACTGCCCCAACACATCGACCAGCGGCGTGTGCTCATGCTCGCGCACCGCCACCGACTGTTCGCGCAACGCCCCCAGCAGCGAGGCGAGCGGCTCGTCGTCGACGATCTTCGCGCGCACGGGCAGGGTGTTGATGAACAAGCCCACCATGTCGTCAGCCCCGCTGCCATCGCCAAAGGCGCTGCGGCGACACGCGCGGGTGGTGCCGAAGACGACGTCGTCATCACCGGTGAGCCGGTTCAAACACAACGCCCACGCGGCCTGCACCACGGTGCCGAGCGTGCTCTTGCTGGTCTGCGCCAACGTGCGCAGCTGGGCGGTGGTGGAGGGGGCGACGACGAGGCTGAGCTCGCCGTAGCCGGGTGTTGCTTGATCGGCAGCAGGCGGCGTGGTCGAGGCCCGCAGCGGCGGCAGCGGCGTGGGCGCGTCTTTGCCCGCGAGCAACGTGCGCCAAAACGGCAGGTGCGACGTCGACGACTGCTGTGTGATCCACTCCACAAAGTCGAGAAACGATCGCGGCTGCGGCGGCAACGTCGGCGTGGTGTTGGTGCGCAGCGCCTCGTAGCTGGCGAAGACATCCTTGAGCACGAGGCCAAAGCTGCGGCCGTCGAGGATGATGTGGTGAAAGCTCCAGCAGGCCCACGTGCGGTGGGGGCCGACGCGCGCCACCATCAAACGCAGCGGCGGTGTGTCGAGGCCGAAGCCCTGCTGCCGATCGCTCTTCAAAAACGCGCGCGTACGCTCGGCGAGTTCGTCGTCGGTGACGGCGTTGTCGTGGGCGTCGCACCAATCATCGATCGTGATCGGCAGCGCAAAGCTCGCGAGGGTTTCCTGCACCGCGCCGCGTTCGTCGTCGTCGCGGATCTGCGTGCGCAACGCCGGATGCCGGTCGACCACCAACTGCCAGGCTGAGACAAACGCCGGCACGTCGAGGTCTTCGCGCAGGTCCATCACGAGCTGCTCGAGGTCGTAGCCCCCGTCGGGGTCGAGCCGGTGCTGGTACAGCATGCCCGCCTGCAGCGACGTGAGCGTTGCTGTGCGCTCCACGTCGACGTGGTCGTGCAGGTGGGGGAAGTGGAAAGCCTCGCGGTGCGTCGTCGTCACGGGGTCGTCGATAGCACACCGCCGCGGCAACGTGCGCACCGTGACAACGGCGTGGCGGAGCGTGCCGCACCCGTAGCCAAAACCCTGCTACACAGACGGGGTGTCGTCTTCGCGCCCCCCATCGTCGTCTGCCAGTCCGCTGTCGGCCGCCGCTTTTGACTCCAGAAACGACGTCGATGACGCCGCCGAGGTCGTGCTGGCCCGCTACGACTCGGTGCTGCACGCCGAACTGGTGCGGGGCCGCCTCGAGGCCGCCAGCATCCCCGTGCGCCTGACCGACGCCCACACGGCTGGCCTTGGCGGGCACCTCACCAATGTCATCGGCGGCGTGAAGGTGATCGTGGCCCGCGGCGACGTCGAAGCCGCCCGCGCCATCCTCGAGGCCGACGAAAGCGCCGACACCGACGACCTCGTCGCCGCCGACGACACCAGCGCACCGATCGTCAAAAACCGCGCCGACGACGCGGCCCGCTGGTCGTTGTGGCTGGCCCTGCTCAGCGCGTTGTTTCCGGTGGCCGGGCAGCTGGGCTCGGTGGTGCTGATGTGGCGGGCCGTCGACGTGGGGGCCGAACTCTCGCGGCGGGCACGCCGGCAGTTGATTGCGGCCGGGGCCATCGACGTCGCCACGGCCGCGTTGTGGTGGTCCGCCCTGTAGGCCCGCAATCAGGTCGGCACGGCGGCGGCGGTCGCGAACAGCATCGTGAAGATCACCACGTCTTGCAGGGCGTGGATGCCCCAGGCGAGGCCGACGCCACGCGTGCCAATCACCGACCGCGCCAACAGCCAACCCAAAAAGCCCGCCATGGCCACGCCCGGAATGCCTGCAGGCACGCCGAAGTAGTGGATGCCGCCAAACACGGCTCCCGACAGCAGCGCCGTGTTTTTTGGCCCAAACACGTCGAGCACGCCCTCGATCAGCGCCACGCGCAGCAGGCCTTCTTCGACCGCGGCGTTCACCGCGGCAAACGGCAAGGCCATCGCCAGGGCGAGCGGCACGTGCCCGAGCCACCCCGGCGTGGTCACCTGCGCAGCGACGACGATCGTGGTGACCGTGGTGGTGATCACCGCGAAGTTGCGCGCAATGCTCGACCACCGTTCGCCAGCACGAACGCCCAACAGCGGCAGCGCCTCCGACGTCGCTGCCATGTCGCCCCGCGCCAACACCCGCGTGGGCGCTCCCAGCCAACGAACCAGCAGCACCAGCAGCACCTGCAACATGATGCCGCCTGCAGCACCGATGGCGGTGCTGTTGGTTTTCGCCAGCAAAGCCAACGCAAAGGCCACCGCGCCACTGGCCGCGCTGTGCACGACGAGGACCAGCAGATCGCCGATCGTTGCCTGCTCAGCGTCGAGAGCAGGCATGACGCCCAGGGCTCGCCCGGTCACCTCGAACAACAGCAACGAGATGAGCCCGGCAGCAGCAATCGCACCGCCGACGACGACAACACCTGCAACGAGTTTGGCGACGACGAAGGGCAGACGTGTGGGCTGGCGCACCAGCAGCGTCTTCCAGGTGTCGCTGCTGGCCTCGTGTCCCGCCAGCCAACCACCAACGAGGGCGGGGAGAAACATCCCGACGACGAAACCAGCGGTGAGAAACGTGGCGAAGCACGCCGGCGCCCGCAGCGACACCCGCGCGCTGTGAACGGCGTAGGTGTAGATAATGACGACGACGCTGAACAAGCCGTACAGCAGGATGTTGTTCACGTAGCTCGAGCGCGTGAGCTTGATGACCTCGGCCGCGACGAGGTCGATGTTGAAGAAACGCTTCATGCGGCCGCACCAGCCTCACCGGTGAGGGCGAAGAATGTTTGCTCCAACGTCGGCGCCATCGGCGTGACCGCGACGACGTCGATGCCTGCCGCCACCAACGCGCGAACCAGCGGCGGCGCACACGTGGCGGGCGCGTGCACCACGACGAGGTCGTCGCGGCGCTCGACCTTGAGGGTGGCAAACGTCGACGACGCCACGCGTGCGGCGTGGGCAGGGTCGCTGGTTTTCACAACGATGTGCTCATCACCAAGCAAGCCCGCGATGGGTCCGGCGTAGCGCTGCTGACCGCGAGCGACGACGACAACATCGCTGCACGTTTGCTGCACTTCATGCAGCGCGTGGCTCGAGACGAACACGGTCTTTCCCTGCTGCGCGAGTCCCAACAGCAGGCCGCGCATCTCGACGATGCCACCGGGGTCGAGGCCGTTCATCGGCTCGTCGAGAAACACCACTTCGGGGTCGTGCACCAATGCAGCAGCAAGCCCAAGGCGTTGCTTCATGCCGAGCGAAAAGCCGCGCACCGCTTCGTGCTCGCGCCCCTGCAGGCCCACGTGTGCCAGCAACGCCAACAGCTTCGTTGGCGACGATGCGGCCGACTTCGCACCCGACGACAACGCGCACACGCGCAGGTTCTCGAGGGCGGTGAGCCCCAGATACGCCGCGGGTGTTTCGACGATCGCGCCCACCTTGTGTGCCGGACGATGACGGCTGGTGACGTCGACACCACAGACGCGCGCGCTGCCCGACGATGGCCGCACGAGCCCCAGCAACATGCGGATGGTGGTGGTTTTGCCCGCGCCATTTGGGCCGACGAAACCCGTGATGGTGCCACGCGTGACAGCAAAGCTGAGGCGGTCGACAGCGTGGCGTTCGCCGTAGCGTTTGCTGAGCTGGTCGAGCTCGATCACGACGTCGGCGGTCAACGGGAGCTCCTGATCGAAACGCTCAACAGATGTGAAACTGCTCTTGAACGATCATCGACGGTGCCTGCTGGAGCACCGCCCCCGCACACACGAGGCCCACCACCCCCAGTGCAGTGACGACGACAAACGGGCGCGCGTAGCGTCGAGCCGCCAACCAGACGATGCCGGTACACAACGCGGCTGCCCCCGTTGGCCACATCACCAACGCGGCCATCGAGCGGCTCAACGCCTGCAGGTCCCACCACACGAGGTGGCCGCAGTCGGCCCGGCGATGGCCCAGCAGCGCCATGGGCGCGTCGCACAAGACGTACGAGGACACGGCGATCAGCGCGAGCCCGACGACGAGGAACAACAAAGCAATCAACGCATGACGCAGCATGCAGACACGCTGCCATGGCCCGGCGTGTTGCCAACTTTTCTGCGGCGTCAGCCAACACCGGCGCGCTCAACGGCGGTGCCGACGCCACGTGCGAAACGCGATCGGCACGATTTCGCGATCGCGCACGAGGTAGCGCTCGGCCATGCGTCGAGGTTCCTGCACGAGGCGGTAGACCCACTCGAGCCCGACGTCGGACATCCACGACGGTGCGCGCGTGACCACACCGGCGATGAAGTCGAGGGATGCACCGATGCCAAGACCCACCGCGGGCGCGAGGGCCTGCTGGTGCTTGTGCCACCACAGCTCCTGCTTGGGCGCGCCCAACGCGATGAACACCAGGTCGGGCTTTGCGGCAGCGACGACGTCGACGACGGCTTGATCCTGCTCGGCGTTTTTCTCGAAACCAAACGGCGGGCTGTAGCAGCCAGCAACGATCAAACCCGGGTGCTCGGCGACGAGGATGTCGGCGGCCCGCTGCGCAATGCCCTCCATGCCGCCCAAAAAGAAGCAGCGCAGGCCTTCTTGCGCCGCACGCGCGACGAGGGGGCGAATCAAATCGCTGCCCGAGATTTTGCCGGGCAACGGCTGATTCATCGCCTGCGCCAACCACACGAGGGGCTTGCCGTCGACGAGGGACAAGCTCGCACCGTCGTAGGCCGCCTTGAGGGCGGCGTTGTGCTCGGCCATCACGACATGGTCGACGTTGGGGGTGACCACGCTGCCGCCCTGCCCCGCCCGGCACAAAGCGACGATGCGATCGACGGCACCGTTGAAGTCGATGACGTCGGCGTGGATCGAACCGAGTGGCACGCGCGGCAGCGGAGGCAAGGAGGAGGCAGTGGTCGCGTTCATCGCGTGGTCCGTGCCGCCCACAAACGACGGAGCTCGTCGTCGAGGGCTTTGAGTTTGATGGGCTTTTCGAAGAAGGCATCGGCACCAGCCGACAACGCCAGGGTGTGGTCGGCCACGGTGGTGCGTGCGCTGACGACGACGATCGGCACGTGCATGGTGCGCTGTTCAGCGCGCAACGCTTCGATCACCGCCGCACCGCTCATGGTGGGCAGGCCCAGGTTGCACACCACGGCATCGACGTCGTTGGTGGCTAACCAGCGCAGCGCTGGCTCGCCCGCGGTTTCGACGTGGGTGGTGTGGCCCGCGCCGTCGAGGTGACGCTTCAGCAGGCGCGCGATGCTGGCGTCGTCTTCAATGATCACGATGGTGGGCACGGTGTTCGTCTACTGCACCCGCGAACCCGCTGTCGATCGCCGCTGGCGGACCGTCCGCTTCGGCTGCTGCCGTCGTCAGAGCACGCCAGCGCGTGTGTAAAACGCCTCGGCCGCCGCGCGGTTGGCCACCGACACCACCACGTCGATCAGGTCGCCGCGAGCGCAGCCGCAGTCATCCGGAGCACAGCTGCTGGCTGCGGGCGAAGACACCGACGACGTCGCCGACACCACAGTGAATCCACCCGTGCTGCTCCAGGCCATCACGCCAAACAGGTCGTCGTCGCGAGCGAGGCTGTTGCGAAACGACGCCCACGGATTGTCGCAGTGGTGGGGCGTGAGGCGCAGCGTGACGAGGTCGCCGGTGCAGGCCGCCGCGTCGGCGGTGAGCCCATCGCCACACACTGAGGTCAACGCGCACGCGGTGGTTTGCACGCCGTCGTTGCAGGTTTTGCAGGCGACGATGTCGTCGCTGAGGGTGGCCGCGTCGGTGAGCACGTGCTCGCTGTGGCCGTAGCAGACGTCGTCGATGCCAGCAGCACTCACGCACGAGCTGTAGACCGTGTTGCCGGTGACGGCGTCGAAGCAGGCGGTGCAGACTTCGCTGTCGACGGTGCTCGTCTCGAGGCACGCTGGCGGGGGTACCGCACCGTTGCCTTCGCAGTCGCGGTAGACCTCGACGTCGAGCGTGGGCGAGCTGCACAACACGCAGCTGCGGCCCGCGTTGCGCTCGTCAGAGACCTCGACGTTGGGCGACGCTTCAGCGACACTGTTGTCAGCACGCGCGGGCAGCGCAGCCTCGGCCACCACCTCACACACGAGGCTGCTGTTCGACATGCAGCGCACCTCGGTGGCACCCGTGCTCGTCGGGCAGCTGCGGCAGAGTTGGCCGTCGCGGTTGTTGAACATTTCGCAGGTGGGCGGCTCGGCGCAGGGGGCAAGGCCCGGGTTCGGCGCGCTCTCGCCGTCGTCGCCGGTGCGCGCGGTGCACACACCGTTGTAGCAGGCCTGACCCTCAAGGCAGTCGGCGTCGGTGCGGCACGTGGTCTCAACGCTGCAGGCCCTGTCGACGCAATCGACGAAGGTGACCGCGTTGTTGCTGTCGACGCAGACCTGGCAGACCTGCTCGGTGAAGGCGAGGCGCTCGCAGCGCTCAGAGGCGGGCGCGCCGTCAGAGCACTCCTGGCTCACGAACTGGCCGGCGTCGTCGTAGCACACGGTGCAGCTCACACCGTCGACGACACGCTGCTCGCATGACGGGGTCGCGAAGCTGCCTTCGCCTTCGTTTTCGCCACCGGCATCGGTCTCGGGCCCGTCGATGGTGGTGCAGGTGTGGGCGATGACAGCGTCGGCGTCGTCGAAGCAGTCAACACAGCGGCCGAGTTCGTTGCCGTAGGTGACGCAGGTGCGCGGGTCGAGGTCGGCGGCGTCGCACGTCGTCGACACCACGGTGCCGTCGCGCGAACACACGCGGCAGTCGCGGCCGCCGATCACCTCGGTGACGCAGCTGTCGGACACCGGCGTGCAGCTGGTGCTGACGGCCGCGCCGAGCGCGTCGAAGCAGGTGGTGCACGTCGTGGTGGGGTCGTTTGACGGGCTCGGCTCGCACACCGCGGAGTCGACTTCGCCCTGGATGAAGCAGTCGTCGTAGAGCACCACGCCCGACGACGTCATGCACAACTGGCAGGCGTTGCCGAGGCTGTTTTCGCGCACTTCGCAGGGGGCTTCTTCGACGGCGCCGCAGACGGTGCCGAAGCTGCACGGCGCGCAGGTTTCGTCGTCGCTCACGCTGATGAGGTCGACGGGGCAGCTGGTGTTGGTGTCGCGCTCCCCCGCATCAGCGACGAAATCGAGGCCCTCAGGCGAGCACGACGCTCCTGCGAGAAGCAGGGAAGCAAGCGGCAGGAGGAGGAGGTGGCGCAGCACTGACGGAGGTCTCTGCAGTGTGCATGCCACGTCGAAGCCGATTGTTCACCTTCCAAGCTCCGCAGTCGCAAGCCACGCCACCGCGAGCATCACCGCGGTGGTGCCACGACTGCGGGGTGCAGATCGCAACGTCGAGATCGCACGGACGTGTCGCAGCCTTCCCCACATGTGCGGCAACGGTCGGTAGCGCGGTTGTCTTGTCGTCGTCGCGCAGTACACCGCGTGGTGAACGAGGTGTGATGTGTTGTTGACCGCTGTTGTGCTCGCTGCGTCGTTGTTCACCGTGGCGCAGTCGGATGGTGGCGAAGGCGAAGGCGAAGCCAACCCGTGCGAGCGCGACTGCCTCGATGCCGACACCCTCCAGTTCTGCGACGCCGGCGAAGTCACCAGCTTGAACTGCGACGACGTCGACGACGGTGCGGTGTGCGGCTTTCACTCCGATCGCCAGGGCTTTGACTGCTTGCTGCCCGAGGATGCGGCGTGCGACCCAAGCTACGCCTTTGGCCTGTCGCGCTGCGCACCACCGTTGTTCTGCACCAACCGCGTCTGCTCGACGACAGCGCCGCCCGCTGTTGGACCAGCACAGCCCACCTCGGGCACCTCCGTGCCGGCGGAAGAGAGCACCAGCACGTGCGGCAGCTGCGCAGCGGTGGATGCAAGCATCTGGACGCTGCTGCTCACGCCAGCCCTGCTGCTGCGGTGGCGTCGTCGTCGCCGTCGTTGAGGATCTCAATGCTCAGCGCAAGCGACCCACGGCGTCGGTCAAGCGGGCAATCGCGGTCCAGGCGACTTCGGCATCGCGCTTGATGTCGCCCAGGGTGGCGACGTCGAGGCACACACCGCCGGACTGCTGCTGCTTCAAGCGCTCGACCTCGAGCTGCAAGCGACCAACAAGGCTGATGGCCTCGTGGCCCGAACGCGCGTCGACGCGCAGCTGTTCGTTTTCGGCTTTCAAGGCAGCCACCTGACGCCGCAGCTGCTCGAGCTCGTGGTCGCGAACGGCGACGTCGTTGAGGGCCCCCATGGCCCGCGCGGGTTCAACGCCGCGATCGGGATCGGCGCCTTCGCTGCGATCGTGCTGCGCATCAACCAGCCGGCTCACCGCGCGTGCAGCCTCAGCCGACATGGCCTCGAAGCGCACGGCGAGTCCGCGACGGTGGCTCGTGTCGTCGACGACCACGCCACCAAGACTGACCTCGGCCATTCCTGGCGACAGCAGCGACAGCTCGACGAAAGCACCCACGGGAATGGCGTGGTCGGTGGTGGCGAAGAAGCCACCGACGCTGATGTCGTCGACCTTGGCGACGAGCACACCCTGCCCGACCCGCAGCTTGACGATCACCGCCTCAGCGCGCGTGCGCACATGACGACGATGTCCGCCCGAGATTTCACGCGTGCTGGCAGGCGCGCCGGTGGCCGCAGCGCGGGTCAACGACGTCGATGCCGACGTCGATGCCGACGTTGGCGCCATGTCGGCGGTGGTCGATGTGTTGTTGACCATCATGTACTGCATCCACGTCCCCAGCCTCTGCAGACAGGTGCGCAGGTCGAGATGCCGGAAGCAACGGCCAACGCGCTGTGTCAGAATCATGACGCGAGATCGCACCGCGACGCTGCTGTCGACGACGTTGACCTCGATCACGTCCGCACCTCGGACGTTTGACGGAGGTGTGGGCAGGCCGATCGGTCGTCGCGCGTGACGTCCGCTGCTGAACGCTCAGCGCAAGCGAGCCACGGCGTCGCTCAAGCTCGCCACCGCGGTCCAGGCCACTTCGGCATCGCGCTTGATGTCGCCGAGGGTGGCGACATCGAGACCAACGCCGCCGACCTGCTGCTTCAAGCGCTCGATCTCGAGCTGCAAGCGGCCGCAACGCGCGTCGATGCGCAGCTGGTCGTTTTCGCCTTTCAACGTCGACACAAGACGACGCAGCCCCGCGAGTTCGTGGTCTCGGACCGCGACATCATCGAACCGACGCATCGCCCGCGCAGGCTCGACACCACGATCGGGATCATTGCCTTCGCAGCGATCGTGTTGTGCATCAACGAGGCGACTCACCGCGCGCGCCGCCTCCGCCGACGTCGCCTCGAAACGCACCGCGAGCCCGCGGCGGTGACAGGCGTCGTCGACGACCACGCCGCCGAGACTGATTCGGGCGCTCCGCGCCCGAATAATATTGATTATTCAAACACTTGGCGAAGCGCCAAGTGTTTGAATTTCTGCCGTGCCTAGCGACAACAGCGACAGCGCGACGAACGCGCCCACGGGAATGGCGTGATCCGTCGTCGCGAAGAAGCCACCGACGCTGATGTCGTCGACCCTCGCAACGAGAACGCCCTGACCAACGCGCAACTTCACGATCACCGCCTCGGCGCGCGTGCGCTCGTGACGACGGTGACCGCCCGACATGTCGCGCGTGCTGGTGGTGTTGACCATCATGTAATGCGTGCAGGCCCAGATGCGCGGCTCGTGCCAACGGCATGCAACAGCGCTCGCGGCCTGCCAGCGCCCTGCGCCGCAACATCGGCGTGTCGACGACGTTGGTGCAGCGTCAGATTTTCGGGCGCTCCGCGCCCGAAATGTATTGATTATTCAAACACTTGGCGAAGCGCCAAGTGTTTGAATTGCAGCGCCTTTCGCCTCAGTCTTCGCGCGCGTGACGGCCCGGCTTGAGTCCGTAGCGTTGCAGCTGGCGATAGAGGTGGCTGCGCGTGATGCCCAGCGTGCGCGCCGCCTCGCTCATGGTGCTGGCAGCAGCGATCACCTCGATCAACGCGCGCTTGGCCGCTTCGTCTTTCGTCGAAGGAGCTGCTGACGTCGACGACGACGACGGCGATCTGGAAGGCGTGGCGCGCGTCCGCATGGTGAGGGGCAGGTCGTAGAGCACCACCCATGGGCCTTCGCCCACCGCCGACATGCGACGCATCAGGTTCTTCAACTCGCGCACATTGCCCGGCCACGACCACGCCCGCAGCGCCGTGCTTGGTGAATCGGGCGTGGGCAAAGAAGTACTCGCGCAATCGATCCACGAGCAGAGTGCGCGCACGGGTCCGTTTGTCGCTGTGAACTGCGGCGCAATTCCCGCCACCCTCGTCGAGAGTGAACTGTTTGGCTACGTCGGCGGCGCCTTCTCTGGGGCGCGGCGCGAGGGCTGCGTGGGCAAGTTTCAAGCGGCCGAAGGGGGCACGCTGTTTCTCGACGAGATTGGCGACCTGCCACTGCCAGCGCAGACGGCGTTGTTGCGCGCGTTGCAGGAAGAAGAGGTCACCCCCGTCGGCTGCACCAGGCCTCAGCGCGTCGACGTGCGCATTGTCGCCGCCACGCACCGAGACCTGCCGCAAGAGATTGCTGCTGGCCGTTTTCGCGCCGACTTGTTTTATCGCTTGAACGTTTTGAGCATCGAGTTGCCACCGTTGCGCGAGCGTCTCGACGACATCGAGCTGTTGGCCGAGCGCTTTCTCGACGAGGCGGTGGCTGAAACCGGCCGCAGCGCGCGCCTGGGCGACGGTGTGGCGGCCACAACGGGCAACAGATTGCGCGCAGCTGCCGTGGCCAACCGCACCGCTGCCCGCACCGCTGGGCTGTTGCCGGCCACGTCTTGCAGGCTGTAGCGCGTGGCCGATGACGACGACGCGGGCCGACGACGCGGGGCTGGCTGCGCTGCAGGCGTGCTTGTGTGCGGCAACACGCGCACACCACGGCTGCGCGCGGGCACCAACACCACAGCGCCCAGGTGCGCGCAGTCGTCCTCAATCGGCATGACCACCGCACCATCGGGCAGCGATGAAAAACGGCCCGTCCACGTCGACGACAACCGCACCAGCGGCATCTGTTCGGCGAGTTCGGGCGATGTGGCGGCCACCACGCGACCGCGCAGATCGAAGGCCACCACACCATCGCCCGGATGACGCGAAACGATGTTGGCGTAGTGCTGCAACACCTGCGCGCGGCGCTCGGTGACCCACAAGCGCAGCTCGGTGTCGACGACGGCGGCCATCGACATCGCCAGCATCAGTGCGGTGGGCGAAGCCGCTTCGACAAAGCCCGAGATGTCGACCACGCCCAACACCGCGCGCGTGTCGGGGTCGTGCACAGGGGCCGCAGCACAGTGCCAGGCGTTGAGCGCTTCGCAGTAATGCTCGGCCCCGATGACGTGCACGGGTCGCCCCGTCGACAACGCCGTACCGGGGCCGTTGGTGCCGACTTCGGCTTCGTTCCAGTTGGTGCCATCGAAGAAGTGGATGTCGCCGAGGCCCTGCAACGTGCGGTGGTGACCAGCGCTGCTGACCATCACACCATCGGCGTCGAACAGCGTGAGCACGTGTTTCATCTCGTCGACGAGGTGCACCTGCGGCAGGAGACAGCGCTCGGCCACGCCGACCCAGCCGAGGCGACGACGGTGCACGGCGAGATCGTTGGGGCTGAGCACGATCGGCGCGCGCACGAGGCCGGTATTCACACCGGCGTGTGCCGCACGCGACCAGCTCGCGCAGATGTCGGCGGGCAGTGTGGCTCGCGACAGGGCGAGTTCGTCGACGGAGAAGCGCGACAACGCCTGGCGTGAGGCCTCGGCGGCGCGGCGGCGTTGAGCAACATCAAAGCCCATCGTGCTCATACAAACTCCGGTGACGAGCCAGGCACCAGCGGTGCTGTCTGCTGCATCACCCTAGCGTTGTTGTCGATGTCGACACAGCGACTGGACATGAACTGAACGACACCGGTGTGACGACACGCGTCATGTCTCCGACGACGACAGCGACATGCGACACCTGTTCGGCGACACCTGTCTCCTGCGCGACCGACGCGTTGCGTCTGCTGCTGCGACGTCGTGCGCGACGGTGACGACGACAAGCCGACGCTCTCTTCGATGCAACGCAGCGCGGCAGGTGCCGATGGCATGTGCCTTGCGAAAGGTGTGGCCAGACGAAGCACCGCCAGCGAGCGGTGTCGTCGACGACGACGAGATCGCGTCGCACACCTCTTGCTTGATCCAGGAGAACACCATGTCGCTGCCCACCACCTTCGCTGAAGCCACTGCTCGCGTCGGCCTGAAAAAGACCTACGGCAACTTCATCGACGGGAAGTTTGTCGACGCTGTTGAGGGTCGGACCTTCGACAACATCTCGCCAGTCAACGGCAAGGTGATGGGCACGGTGCAGCGCAGCTCGAGCAAAGACATCGACCTCGCTCTCGACGCTGCTCACCGCGCAGCACCGGCGTGGGGCAAAACCTCGGCGACCCACCGCGCAATTGTGTTGAACAAGATTGCCGACCGGATTGAGGCGAACCTCGAAACCCTGGCGATCCTCGAGACCCTCGACAACGGCAAGCCCATTCGCGAAACAATGGCCGCCGACCTGCCGCTGGCGGTGGATCACTTCCGCTACTTCGCGGCCGCCATTCGCGCGCAAGAAGGCGGTGCAGGCGAGCTCGACGGCGACACGGTGGCCTACCACTTCCACGAGCCCCTCGGCGTCGTCGGGCAGATCATCCCGTGGAACTTCCCGTTGCTGATGGCGGTGTGGAAGTTGGCGCCGGCCCTGGCCGCGGGCAACTGCGTGGTGTTGAAGCCGGCAGAGCAAACGCCGATTGCGATTCTGCACTTCGTCGAGATCATTGCCGACCTGCTGCCGCCTGGGGTGCTCAACGTCGTCAACGGCTTCGGTGTCGAGGCGGGTAAGCCGCTGGCATCAAGCAACCGCATCGCGAAGATTGCGTTTACGGGCGAGACCACCACGGGTCGTCTGATCATGCAGTACGCGAGCGAGAACCTGATTCCCGTGACCCTCGAGCTGGGCGGCAAGAGCCCGAACATCTTCTTCGAAGACGTGCTCGACGAGGACGACGACTTCTTCGACAAGGCTCTCGAAGGCTTCACGCTGTTTGCGCTCAACCAGGGCGAAGTGTGCACGTGTCCGTCGCGCGCGCTGGTGCACGAGAAGATCTACGACCGCTTCATGGAGCGTGCGCTCAAGCGTGTCGCGGCCATCAAGCAGGGCCACCCACTCGATCTGTCGACGATGATTGGTGCGCAGTCGAGCCACGACCAGCTCGAGAAGATCCTGTCGTACATCGACATCGGCAAGAAGGAGGGCGGAAACGTCCTCGCTGGTGGGCAGCAGAAGAAGCACACCGATGAAACCGCCGAGGGCTACTACGTCGAGCCGACGGTCTTCTTCGGCCACAACAAGATGCGCATCTTTCAGGAGGAAATCTTTGGACCCGTCGTGTCGGTGACGACGTTCAAGGACTTCGACGACGCCATCAGCATCGCCAACGACTCGCTGTATGGCCTGGGCGCTGGTGTGTGGACCCGCGATATGAACACCGCCTACCGCGCCGGTCGCGCCATCCAGGCCGGCCGCGTGTGGACCAACTGCTACCACGCGTATCCCGCGGGTGCGGCCTTCGGTGGCTACAAGCAGTCGGGCATCGGTCGCGAGAACCACAAGATGATGCTCTCGCACTACCAGCAGACCAAGAACCTCCTCGTCAGCTACTCGCCAAAGAAGCTCGGCTTTTTCTAGTCCTCACGAGCCCATCGCCCTCTGCACATCGCCGCGTGGCTGTGCAGGGGGCGTTTGTGTTTCGAGGTGCGTCGGGGACACAGTTGCGTAAAGGCAGTCATGACCACAGCGACGACGACCACGAGGACGACGAAGCGCACGCCCCGCGTCACGGCCACCGCCGAAGCTGTGGCGCTGTTGGAGACGTTGACGCGCGAGCACGGACAGCTGGTGTTTCATCAATCGGGTGGCTGCTGTGATGGCAGCTCACCGATGTGCTTCCCGCGCGGCGAGTTCAAGATTGGCGAGCGTGACGTCTGCATGCGCCGGTCTGAAAGTAGGCCAGCCGCCGGTCTGAAAGTGGGCCACCCCAACGCGAAGCCCCGTGCTTCGTTGGGAGATGCTCCACATGGATCAGGTCACAGCAATTCGGCACGCCGTACTC
>JBIKRQ010000424.1:0-5308 GCA_044349155.1 Myxococcota bacterium | reverse complement strand
CACCGGTGCCAGCCGCGCGCCCACCCGATGCCGCTCATGCGTTGGCGGCACTGGCACCGCTCCTTGTGAGACTGCTGCCCGTCGACGAGGTGGTGCGCCGCCTGCTCGCGAATCCCGCGGCGTTTGCCGGGGTGGGCATCGTCGACGACGAAGAGGCCGAGCTTGATCGCACCGTGGCCGTCGACGACGACCCAAGCACAAGCGGTGCTTTTGGCGTGCTCACCGCACGCGACACCGTGGCCTTGCCCGTGGTGCAGCTGCCGACGACGACGACGACCGTGCCCGCAAGCGAACGCACGATCGACGAGCGCGACGGCGAACGCGAACGCCAACGCGACCTCGCAGACTTTGACGATGTGGAACCCACGTCGCCGGCGAAGGCGGCGTTGCTGGCACTTGTCGTTGTGGCGGCGTTTGCGCTGGTGGTGTTGGGCATCTGGGCGCTGCTGCGCTGACGCAAGCGTCAAAAAAACACCGACCATGGCGGTCGGTGTTGTTGCCAGCAGACGTTGACGACGACGGCCTATTGGAAATCGTCGAAGCCCACGGGGACGCAGGTGTCGAGGACGCACAGGTAGCCGTCGCGGCATTGCGAATCTGAAACGCAGCTTTGCAAGCAGACACCGCAGTTCTCGACGTCGGGGCAGCTGAGGGCGTCGCAGCGGGCGTTCGGGCCGCAGATGTTGTCGTTCTGGCAGAAGCGGCTGCAGTAGCCGCCTTCGAAGTTGACGATGCAACCCACCGACGGTGCGAAGTCGAGGATGTCGGCGCATTCGGTGGGGGCTGTGGTGTCGTCGGTGCACGGCGCGCCCACGCCCTTCGTCGAGACCGGCGTGGCCTGCAGCGCCACCGAGAACGTGATGTCTTTGACCGGGACGTTTTCGTCGACGATCTCGACCGGCTGGATCGTGGTCGTGCTCGACCAGGCGCCGAAGGATTCGCGCTGCTTGTCGAAAGTGCCGTCATGGTTGTCGTCGCCGACGGCGTAGACCTCGTAGGTGCCGGGCGCGAGCGCCCCGACGGTCCAGGCGAAGTTGTCGGCGGCGATGGCGATGGTGCTGCCCACTTCGGTGAGCCCCGCAGCATCACGCGTGAAGACCGCGACCTCGACCTCGCTCAGGTCGAGGCGATCGCGTGTGGGATTGGTGTCGAAGCTCAAGGTCGCTGTGACCTCTTGCCCAGTGGCGGCACCGGTGCCCGTGACGACGAGAACGGTGGTGCCCACGAGCACCGCGCCGCGGTCGAGGGTGAGTTCGAGTTCGAGCGACGACAGCGGAGGCACAACGCCCGACGTGGGGCTCACCGTGAACAGGTCAGCCTGGCTGCGCTCGAAGGCGACGGTGAACGGGGCCTCGAGATTGCCGAAGTTGACGACGTTGATGAGCGCTGTGTTGGTACCGCTCGCAAACACCACGCGTGCCGCATCGAGGGCCAACACCGGCTCGGGTTCGGCTTCAACGCCCGCGGCCAGCATCGCTTGCACGGCGTCGACCATGCCTTCGCCGCAACCTTCGTTGCAGCGGAAGCGCACGTCGGCGGTGGCCTTCAACAACGCGTGGACGTCGTCGTGCTGGAGCGTTGGCTTGCTCGACACCAGCAGGCCCGCGATGCCCGCCACGAGCGGTGCGGACATGCTCGTGCCCTGCTCGAAGCCGATGTCGACGTTGAGCGTGGAGAGGATGCCGTCGGCCTGATTGTCGTTGTTGAGATCGAGGTCGCTTTGACCGCCGGGCGCGATGACGTCGATGAGGCCACCGAAGTTCGAGTACGAAGCTCGCAAACCATCGAAGCGGCTGGCGCCCACCGTAATGAGCCGCGGGATGTTCGCCGGCACGATCTGCTCGACGTTGATGGCGCTGTTGCCGGCCGCGACGATGATGATCGGGTCGTTGTACTTGCCCTCGGCGTCGGTGAAGATGATGTCGAGCGCTTCTTCCCACTGCTGCTGCGCCGCCGTCGACGTGGCGCCACCAAGCGACATGTTCACGATGCGCGCGGGCTTGAGGGTACCGGGCAAACCAGTGCCGGTGTCGGTCTCGCCGACGGCCCAAAACAACCCCGTGAGGATGTCGAAGACGTTGCCCGCCAGGCCATTGCCAAGCACGCGCACCGGTACGACTTGACCTCGCCACATCGCGCCAGCGACACCGGTGCCGTTGTCGGTTTCAGCACCAACGATCCCGGCGACATGGGTGCCGTGGAAGCTGTGCGCACCGTTGCCAAAGAGGTTGTCGCCCGGGTCTTCAGCGCTCAGGTCGGGTCCGTCGCCGTCGTTCGAATCAGCGACGTCGACAAAGTCCATCTCGACGAACAACTCCGAGTTCGCCGGGTCACGCGCCAGGCGATCACGCAGGTCGGGGTTGGCGTGGACGACGCCGGAGTCGACAACGGCCACGACGAGGTCGTCGTCGCCAATCGTGAGATCCCACGCCGCGGGCAGCTTCACCTGCGGCAGGTGCCACTGCTGCGCAAAGAACGGGTCGTTGGGGAGGCGGAAGCCATGGGCGATGTCGTTGGTACCGACGTGCTTCATGCCGGGCAGCCGCACCTTGTGCAGCGCCTCGACCGCTTGCTGCGTGGTCTTTTCGCCAAGTCGCCCGTCGGTCGTCGACAAACGCACACGGCAGAACGTTCCCACCATGCAGCGGTCGACGGTGAACGTGACCTTGCCAAGACCCGCCGACGCCGGCACGCGCTGCTTCATCTGCTCAAGTGCCGCCACCAGGGTGCGCTCGGTGAACGCGCCACGTTTGTCGAACATGACGACGGCGTCACCAGCGACGAACTCGTGGATCAACTCGGGGAGACGACGGCCTGTGGCATCGATGCGCTCGCCGACGAGCACGTTGGCGGGCGGCGGAACAGTCGCGGCGAGGAAGGCATCGCGGTGATCGCGGTCGACGACGGCGAAGCCACCAGACCCCGAGACGCGGATGCTG
Source organism: Myxococcota bacterium (assembly GCA_044349155.1). Taxonomy (GTDB): domain Bacteria; phylum Myxococcota; class UBA727; order UBA727; family VGSZ01; genus VGSZ01. Next base: position 2,369 of record JBIKRQ010000424.1, on the reverse strand, counting down.
CCGCTGATCGAGCCTTTGGACTTCGGCGTGGGATCAGGTTCGGGATCGACGTCGAAACACGCCGTGGCAAACAAAAGCGACGCAGCAGCAACGACCAAACGCATGTCGGACTCCGACGGTGGCAACGCCCGGGACGCTACCAGTATCGGCGCTGCTCGGCCCGCGTCCTGCGCCTCAGGCTGGAAACAACGCGAGAAACATGACGCCCTTGCCCGACTGCGAGGCAAACGGCGCGCGATACACCGCCGCCCCGCCGATCCGCGCCGCCGCATGCCGCGCCAGGCGCAGAAACAGCGCCTCGGGCCCGCCCCACGTGGCTTCGCTCAGGGCGCGCTGCCCGTGACCTGTGGCGCGTTGACGGATGAGGTCGACACGTCTGGACATCTTCGGATCGACGTTGTGGTTGGCCCAGCCCCACAAGAAGCGGCGGCGCTCCTCGAGCCACGAACCAACCAGCTCGAACGCAAAGCGCAGGGGCTCGCGCTGCGGACCGGTGAACGTGATCGTCGAGCTCTTCATGTCGATGTCGAAGCGACGAACGCCGACCAGCAACGCGTCGAGCGCTTGCTGCTGTTCGAGTTCGCGGGTCTCGGTGTCGTTGAGCGCTTTGAAGAACTCGGCGGTGAAGAACAACCAACGCAGCTCGCTGCGATCGAAGACGCGGGTCATGACGAGTTCGGGGCTGCCGCTCTCGTCGTCGAACAGGTTGACGTCGCGCCCGCCATGTTCGTTGTCTTTCACCGTGATGTGACCGCGCAGAACGCGCACGCCGCCCTGGCGAAACGTGGCCTCGGCGAGTTGGCCCAACAGGTGGTTGATGAAGTCGAGCACCTCGCTGTCGGTGTGCCCGAGGTTGGGGCGCTTCACGGCGTCGGTGTGCGCCTTGCCGTCGAGGTCGGTGAGGGCTGGACGCTTGCCGTCTTCGTTTGGCACGAAGCGGATGGTCTGCTCGTACAGCGACGTCGGAAACGACAGCGCAACAAGGTCCATCAGCTCGAGCAGCAGCTCGTCGGGGCTGGCATCAACGGGCTCGTCGTCGGCAACGGGTTCGGTGGCTTCGGCACCGCGGGCAAGGGCAATGAGGTCGACCATGGCCGCAGGGATAGCGTTGTTGGCGGTGCAAACAAGTGCACACGGGCGGCTTTGCCGTGCCTCGTCGCGGTGCGGTCGGCTATGAAGCGGACATGTGGATCCGCCTGGCCTGCCTTGTTGCTGTTGTGGTGAACATTGCCTGCGCGTCGACGACGGTGCGTTCTTTGCCGCCCGTTGGCGTGACCGACGTCGCCGCCTGCGAAGTCCGGCGCACCAGCAGCAACAACACCGACATCGCCGTGTCGTGCCCCGACGGCACGGTGCTTGGTCGTCGCCGGGTGCCCGTGGGGGTTGAGCCGATCTGGCTCGCCGTCGCCGCCGACAAAGCCGGCCAACACGAAGCAGAACTCACCTGGGTCAACGACGTGCTCGCCGACGCCGACTACGTGCTGCCCATGCGCATCGCCACAGCGACGGCGAAGACCGCGGTGGTTGCAGGCATCTACGGTGTGTCGCAGCCCATCGATGCGCACCACCGCAACGATGTGTGGTGCGTTGCTGGCAGCAGCCACTCGCAGTGCCGGCTGCTGCTGCAGACGTTGTTCACGACGACAAACGCACCCGGGAGCTCGACGTCGGAGACGAAGGTGCAGCTGCGTTCGCGCTCGCTCACGTTGCCAGCGGTGTGCGCCATTGAAGACCAAGGCGACACCGGCGGCCGCTACCGCTGCGAAGGTGCGTTGCTCGTGTGGCAGGCCCGCGGCACCCGTGCCGACGTCGAAGCAGAAGCCGACGGCATGATGGGCAGCGTCGACGACACCTTCTCGGTGGTGCCGTGCCAGATTGGTAACGACGCCCGCTGCTTCGCCGGCTCGCTGCTCACCATCGGCGTGGCCACGATCGACGGCACGCCGGTGATCGCGCGCTGTGCGGGCACCGACGTGGGCACGTCGGCGGCGTGCAAAGCATTGTTGCAGTTGGAGCAACAATGACCTCGTCGTGGTGCTGCTACATCGTGCAGTGCGCGGACGCGTCGCTGTACGTCGGCATCACCAGCGACCTCGACAAACGCCTGCGCGCCCACAACACCGGGCGCGGTGCGCGCTACACCCGCTCACGAGGTCCGGTGCGCCTGCGCTGGCGGTGGGACTGCATCAGCAGCGAGGACGCGCGCCGACTGGAAGGGCTGCTGAAGCGCTTGCCGCGCGCACAACGACTGCGCGCGATCGAGAGCGACGCCGACGTGCTGGGCCCGATCCTCATCGAGGTGGCCAGACGTCGGCGCCTGGCAGGCTGCTGAAAAACGGCTTTGCGTTTTTCAGAGCCTGCCAGATCTT
>JBIKRQ010000260.1:0-8933 GCA_044349155.1 Myxococcota bacterium | reverse complement strand
GACGACGATCCGGTGCTCTTCTACGAGCACATCGGCCTGTACCGCGAGCCGAAGATCAAGCAGGTGCTGCCGGCATTTCGGCCGCACATTCCGTTGGGGCAGGCGGCGTTTCGTCGTCTGGGCAGCGACCTCACGATCATCAGCTACGGCGCGTTTGTGCACAAAGCGACGGCGGTGGCCGACGCGCTCGCCGTCGACGACATTGGCTGCGACGTGCTCGATCTGCGTTCGCTGGTGCCGCTGGATTGGGCACGCATCGAGGCCAGCGTGCGGCACACCGGCAAGGTGCTGCTCGTCGGCGAAGACAGCCGCACGGGCTCGATCCTCGAGTCGATCGCCAGCCGCATTTCGGAGTCGTTGTACGAGGTGCTCGACGCGCCGGTGCGGGTGCTCGGCTCCCTCGACACGCCCGTGCCCTACAGCCCGAGCCTCGAAGACGCGTTCCTCTTGAACGAAGCCGACATCGAGGCCACCGCGCGCGCGTTGGCGGCGTGGTGACCGCGAGCCGCGGCTACTGAGGGCAGGCGACGAGCAGGTCCTGCTGCACACGCTGCGGCAGGGCAATCGCGCACGATCGCAGCACGTCCATCCCGAGCAGTGCCCCCTCGTCGAGGTCGGGCGCGTGATCGATGCTTTCGACGATCGTCACCGGCAGCGTGAACGTTCGCTGGGCGAACACCACGGCCACCTGGCTGCTGCTGGTGCCGCCTTCGACGCACTTGCCAGAGACGCCGATGCCCGTGCAGGCGGTCTCTCCCGCACGCGCTGTCGTCGTCGTCGCGATTTCCGTGGTGCTGCCGCCCGTGTCCACCTCGGCCAGCACCGTCGCATCGCCGACGGTGACGCTCACAAATGGTTTGCCGCTCGCGTAGGCGGCCTTGATGGCAGTCGGGGGCCCGCGGTTCGCTGCGAGCCACGCGGTGGCGCTTGCCGCTGTGTCGACGACGACCAGGCGGCTCGCGGGGAAGTCGAGCACGACGAACCCGTCGGCAAAGAGCTTTTGCGGCGACAAGAATCCGCCGATGCCCAGCGGCTGAAACGGTGGCGGTCCGTCGATCACGTAGCCGTCGTCGATGTGCACGGCGTGTCCGGCGACGGCGACATCAAACGGAGCGAGCCGCGCCGCCGAGAATGTTTCACCGGCGTGGTCGCGCCCATCAACGGGGGCAGCGCTGACCGCAACGTGCGCGGCGTCGGCACATGCCTTCGTGAGGACGTGATCGCTCGCACCCGTATCGACGATCAACCTCGTGGCGACGCCGTTGATCTCGACTTCGACCATCGGCACCGGCAGCGTTCGCCCGCCGAGCGCTACAAACGTCAGCGGCACCTCGAACCGCGGCGTTGCGGCCGTCGCACTGGTTTTCGTTGTTGTCGTCGTCGTCGTCGTCGTCGTCGTCCCGTGGGTGCCTTGTGCCGTCGCACAACCGAAGCCAAGCACGCCAAGCGAAGCAAGTACCAGCCGCAACATGAAGAACTCCCGGTGTTTCTGCGCGACTCACGCCAGTTCCAAAGGGGCACGTGCATCGGTCATCTGTCGTTGTCGCGCGCTGAAGGATCTGCCGCCCTGGTCCCAACCCGCTGGGTGACGGAAACCCTTGGCATGAGCCAGCGCCCCCGGCTTGAACGTTGCGGCTGCGACGTGAGCGGCGCCGGCAACGACCTCAAATGAGTTGAATCGTTGACCTCGTCGCGGCGTCTGTGGCCGCCGTGCGGTACGGTCCCGCGCGGTGTGGAGGTTCGCGATGCGTACGTGGTCTGTGGTTGCGGTGCTTGGGCTCTCGTTCGTTGCGGCCTGCGAGAACCCGCAAGCGGAGTTGCAACAACTCTCGGCCGAAAACACCTGCACCGTCGTCGACGATTGCTGTGTGGTGATGGACGCCTGCAATGCCGAGGCATGGGTCGTGACCAGTGGCGAGTTCGACGACGCACTGTCGTGGGCCGCGAAGCTGCAGGGCGACCTGTGCGTCGACTGCATCCCGCCCACCGTCACCGTCGACTGCGTGCAGGGCGTGTGCGTGGGCCGCGCCTTCAGCCCCATCGACGTGAACCTCGACCCCGATCAAGCGCCGTCGTCGTGTGGCGTGCGCGAGCTCATCAACAGCGGGTCGCAGAACATCGGCTACGTCGAGTTCGCCGATGGTCAGGCCATCTGCGGCGATATCTGACAACTGTCAGGTTGCGCCGTCGTCCTCGAGGAGGGCTCACCCTTCGCCGGCGGGTGCCGGTGCGCGCACGTCGTAGATCTGGGTGAGGCGCTCGAGCATTCGTCGCTTGTGCACGTCGTGATCAGGGCCAGCGAGCGCCAGCTGCCCAGAGATCGACAGCATCGCGCAGCCGTGCACGGCTTCCCACATCATCATGGCGTCGGTCAGCGCGTCGCCGGCACACCCAGCGATGGCAGCGCGCGTCGCCTCCACTGCACCGAGCAACCGCTGAAACGCGGCTCCCGGTGTGGGGTCGCACCAATCGAGCGGCGTGTTGAACATCAGGTCGTACACAGCAGGCGAGCCGGCGGCCATGGCGAAATAGCCAAGGCCGGCGGCGATCAAGCGCTGTCGTGGCGCTGGGTCAGATCGCTCCATCTCGTCACGCATCGCTTCATCAAGACGCGCATACCCTTCGCCGGCCAACGCGCGCAGCAGCGCCTGCTTGTCGACGAAGTAGTGGTACGCCGACGTGTGCGACACGCCGGCGCGCCGCGCGACACTTCTCAGGCTGAGGGCTTCGCGACCCACGTCGACGAGCTCGTCGTGGGCAGCGGTGAGCAACGCCCGGTGGAGGTCACCGTGGTGGTAGGCCTTCACCGGCGCTTTCGCGACCCGTGACGTCGTGGACTTCTTGACAGCGGTGGGCTTCTTCTTCGTGGGCACAGCTGCTCAATAGACCTCGCGACCGTCGGCGTCGAGGCGGGCTTTGGCGTCGTCCCAGGTGGGGGCAGCGGCTTCGAGTTCTTCGCGCGTGAGCTGCCACGAGGTGACCGAGCTCGTTGGGTCGGCGCGACCGTCGAGCGCGGCCATCGCGTCGCCGTGGGCCTCGCTGGTGACCCAGTTGAGCATCGCCTCCTCGGACTCCCAGACGCTCAGGGTGCGGCTGGTGGAGCCACCAATGGTCGTACTGAGCGAAACGGCGACGAGGCCGGGGGCGGTCTTGAGCGCTTCGTTCATGACGTCCATGTGCTCGTCGAACAGGCCCTGCGCGTCGCCATCACCCTCCTTCAAGACGAGTTTCGTCGTCGACACGGTGAAGGGGCCGGGGGCATCGGTGGTGAGTTCGCCGCCCATGGTGAGGCCAGGGCCTGTCAGCGGTTGGGCGAGTTCACACCCGCTGCCGACGACGAGGGTGGTGGCAAAAACGGCAGAGAGCAGGCTGGTGCGGGTGATGTTCACGTGGACTCCGTGCTGGTGGTGGACGTGGTGGTGGTCAAGGACGTCGACGACGTGGTCGGCGACGGGGCTGCGCTCGGCGACAACATGCCGAACCAGAGGGTGGGAAATGTGCGCTGCAGCTGGCGGCTCACAAACGTGGAGCTGCTGCCGAAGGTGCGGATGTCGAGGCGATCGCCCACCTGCAGCGTGCGCGGCAACGAGGCGATCCAGCGCTCGCTGCCGTCGTCGAGCACGACGCGCACGTAGGTGTAGCCGCGCACCGCGATGACCTCTGCGGCGGTGGCCGTGAACGCTTCGGTCAAGCGCGTGATCGAAAGCGGCATGCCGCCGCGCGCGGAAGTGGTCGTGGCCGACGGCGCTGGTGACGACGTGCAGGCGGCCGACGCGGCGAGCAGACACACGGCGATTGTTCGGGGAACGTAGCGCATCGGCGACTCCTGCCAGGTGAATCCAATCACTGGCAAGATCAACGTACGCACCAATGTTGCCACTGGCAAGTTCGATCTTGCCAGTGGTCGGATCTGCGAGATCTGCAGGGAGTTCACCCCCCGGGTTGGGGGCGCGCTGTTTGATCTGTGTCAGCTCAGGCGGCGATGACGATGCCGTTGTTCACGTCGACAACGCGGTCGCCTTCACGAAGCTCGGCTGGCGCGATCGTCCGCGTTGCTCCTGTGTAGGGCACGCGCGTCAACGTGCCGTTGGCCAGCGCGAGCAAGGTGGCGGGCTCAGGCACGCGAAGGCGGTACACGAGGGTGGTGCGCGGCTTGCTGTGCACCTCGACGCCGACCTTCGTCATCTCGAGGGGGCCGAAGCGGCAGTGGGTCTTGAGCGCGAGGTTGTCGATCTGGGTGATGCCGGTTTGCTCGACCGCCCCCATCGCCAGCAACGCCATCGCCTTGCTGCGCAACCCAAGGCCAGGCACCAGCGAGAACAACGAGAAGCCGACGACGTGGCCCGGCATCGGCGTGGGCAGCGCTGTGTATTCCGCCAGGGGAATCAGCTGATCGTCGTCGAGGATCGAAAGACCCGCGCGTCGTCGCAGGTCGTCGACCAGCGAGCGGTCGAGCCCGTCGGCGCGCACAGCGAAGCCGATCATGGCTGTGGGCAACGTGGCGCAATCGAGCTGCACCCACGCCGGCATGCCCATGTCGCCGAAGGCGCGCGCGTTGGCCACGTTCATCAGCTGAAAGAAGATCGCGTTTTTGGGGTCGAGCACGTCGACAACGACCGCCGGCGCGGTGTCGGCCATGGCTGGAATGCGCACCTGCCACGACTGGCACCACGCACCGTGGCCATACACAAACGGAACAAGCGCGCTCATGCCTGCGCCGCCTTCCACGTCGACAACTGCATCGTGTGCGGCACCTGTCCTGCACGCACGCCGTCGAGCCGATTCGTGAGGCACACCGCAGCCCCGCCGCCTTTGCGAAACAGCGCGGGCAACTCCAACAGCTGCACCGTCAAACCAAGGGCACGCCAGGCATCGATGACGACGTCGGGCACGCCTGCTGGGGCCAGCACCGTCGTGCCCACCTGCAGCGCGTTGGTGGCGTACGTGAGCGTTGCTGCAGCATCGATGGACACGATGGCCGCACCATCGACAAACGCGCGAAGGCGGTCGGCACCGTCGTCGCGCAGGGCGTCGAAGCAGACGATCACGACGACGCGGCCGTTGTGTTCGTACGCGCCCAGAAACGTGTTGCCGTGAAACCACGGGTCGGCGTGAAAGCCCAGATGCAGCGCTGGTCGGTCGAGGAAACGGGCGTAGTGGTCGAACGCGTCGACGCCACTGCGGGCCCACGGGCCCACGCCACTGGTGCACACCAGCGTGTTGCCGACAGCGATCACGTCGCCCTGGCCTTCGAATTTCACGTCGGTGGGCAGGCTGATGGTGCGCAGGCCCAGCTGCCGCACGGCGGGGGCGATGACGTCGGGCTCGCGCTGGCGGTGGGGCGGCGTGAGGTTCGGCAGCACGAACACCGGGGCGTTGTCGGCCGGATCGACGGCGCACAGCCCGGCTTCAGCACAGTAGGGCAGGCCGGTGAGCAGCAGATCTGCCGTGTTGTCGACGACGGCGCACACGCCCCCTGCGGCTTCGATAGCGTTCACCACGGTGAGCCAGTCAGCGCGCGCGGCCTCGGCAGAAGGCGGCGGAACGCCGTTGGTCGACGCGTTGGCGAAGACGTTGGCCCGCCCGCGGATCGTCCAGTCCAGACGCGGCGGCGACACCAGAAACACGGGAGCGTTTGACGACGTCGACATGGTGACTACATCCAGCACGTATGCAATTTCGGGACTACTACGCGACCCTTGAAGTGCCACGGACCGCCACCGCGGACGAGATCAAAAAGTCGTACCGCCGGCTGTCGAAGAAGTACCACCCCGACGTCAACGTCGGCAGTGCTGCCTCCGAGGCGAAGTTCAAGGAGATCGGCGAGGCCTACGAGGTCCTCAAAGACCCCGAGAAACGCAAACGCTACGACCGCATGGGTCACGACCCGGGCGGCGACTTCGGCGGCGCTGGCGGGCCATTTGGGGGCGCGGGCGGCGCAGGCGGCGCAGGCAATCCGTTTGGCGGCGGCAATCCGTTCGGCGGCGGCGCTGGGTGGCAAAACGTCGACTGGAACGCCCGCGGTGCCGACTCAGGCTTCTCTGATTTCTTCGACACCTTCTTCGGTCAGCAACAACAGCAGCCTCGTGCACGTCGACGTCCGCCGGGTCGCGGGGCCGCCGGGCCTGCAGGGCCGAGTGCCGGCGTCGACCGCGACGTCGAGCTGCCCATCAGCCTCGAAGATGCGCTCACTGGCACCACCCGTGCGGTCACGCTGCAGCAGCCCGTGACCACTGCTGATGGCGGCCGTCGCCTCGACGAGCGTGTGCTCAACGTGAAGGTGCCGGCCAACGCACGCGACGGCATGAAGATCCGCCTCAAAGGCGAGGGCGAACGCGGCGTTGCGGGTGGTCCTGCGGGCGACCTGTTTCTCGTGGTGCGCTTTGCCCCCCATGCGCGCTTCACCGTCGTCGACGGCGTCGATTTGCAGGCGCGCTTGACCGTGTCGCCGTGGGAAGCAGCGTTTGGCGCCAAGGTGCCGTTTGCCACCCTTGATGGCGAGGTGAAGCTCACCGTACCGCCGTCGACCACCACGGGCAGCAAGCTGCGCCTGAAGGCCCGCGGCCTGCCAAAGAAAGACGGCGAGCGCGGCAACATCACCGTCGAGATCGTGGTCACCACGCCGACGAATCTGAGCGCTGAAGAGACAACGCTGCTGACGCAGTGGCAAAAGCTGCGCGACGGCTGGGATCCCCGCGCCTGAGGGCGTCAAAACGACGCTGCCGCCGGCGATGCCGACGACGAACGTGTGTAACGGTGCCGGCTCCATCAGGAATCCGGTGACCCATGAACCTCAGCTTGCTTGTTCTTGCCTGCTCCGTTTTTCTCCTGCTGGGCCTGGGCCACGCGGGTCTTGTGCTCTTTACAGAGCGGTTTCAGCCTTCGGATTCTGAGTTGTTTGAACGCCTACAAACGGCGACCACCAGAATGTCAGGTCGCTCGACCATGTGGCGCGGTATCAAGGGGTTCCACTTGAGCCACAGCTTCGGGATGGTCGTTTTTGGCGTCTTCTATCTGGCTCTTGCTGTCGATAGCCCAGATTACTTGTTTTCGTCGCGTCTGTTCCAGGTTGCGGCGATTGCAGTCTCGGCCGTGTACGTCGTTTTGGCGCACAACTACTGGTTCAATGTGCCGCGAAACGCGTTCGCGGTGGCACTCGTCCTCTTTGTTGGTGCGTTCTTTCTCTGACGCTCATCCCGATATCTCCATGATCTTCGATCATGGAGATATCGGGATGTACTTCTTCGGGGGCTGATGCAGCCCCCGCCCCACCCCCGAATGACAAGTTGGTCATTGTTCAATGGTCATTCGGGATCAGAACGGGCGGACGGCCACCGCGCTGCCGTGCGCACCGGTTGCCGCGTCGGCGGTGCTGGCCAGCGGCGCAGGCGTCGTCATGGCCACCTCGAGCTCTTCGGCGAGCTCGGCCAGGTAGTCGACGGTGAACGCCGCGAGCGATGTCCGGGTGTGCGCACCGATGCGGTTGCAGTGCCACTCGACGTGCAGGCCGTCGTCGTCGAGCCACAGGCGACGAAAGCGCGGCAGGCGCACCGGCTGGTTGTTGCCACCTTCGCTCACCCGCAGCGTCGTCATCGCCACGCGCACGTTGTCGGTCAGCTCGTTGCGCACCATGGCTCGCACGGGCGACGAAAACAGCGCCCGCACGTCGGCAGGATCGCTGCCACGCACGCGCACGAACGGGTCGATGGTGGCGTCGTCGATGCTGATGTCGAGGCGCAGATCGGACACGACGTCGGCGTCGTCGAGCTGAAACGTGGCGCGATGCTGGGCCGTGCAGGCGATGTGGCCTGTGGCCTCGAAGTTTTGGCCGAACGTGTCAGCGGTGCTGCGGTAGGCAAACTCCACCGAGACGTCGCGCCCGCGGCGCTGCCCGCGCCAGCGATCGCCATCGAAGCGCAGACCGGCCTCGACGGCAGCACGTTGCTCGGCTTCGTCGCGCACGGCCTGCGCTTCGCGCGTGCTTTGTCGCCCAAGGCGCCAGTTGGCGATCGCGGTGGCCACAGCGGCAAGCGAACCAACTGCGGCGGCGGTGACAACAAGCGGGTCCATCGGTGAATCCTCGTCGAGAACGAGAAATCTGACAGGTGTCAGGCGGAGGTCAGAACGGACGGACCGCCACACTGCTGCCGTCGGGCGCCACGGCTGTCTCGGCGCTGGCAGGACCGAGTCCGTGTGGCTGCGCGAGGTGTGAGGCATCAAGTGCAGCCGCGAGGGCCACCAGGAAGTCGACGGTGAACGACGCCAGCGATGCCGTGGTGTGGTCCGGCAGTCGGTTGTTGTGCCACTCGACATGCAGGCCGTCGTCGTCGAGCCACACACGCCGAAAGCGCGGCAGGCGCACGTGAGAGACTTCCGGTGAGAACCCATCACGGCCGAGCGTGATGCGACCCGTCGGAATCCCCAGATCGACGAGTTGGTCGCGCAGCAGCGTTCGCGCGTCGGCTGAGTTCAAAAGCGCTGCGACGTCGGTGGCATCGCTGCCGCGCACGCGGAGGTAGGGATCGAGGGTGGTGTCGCCGAGGCGGATATCGAGGCCCAGCTCCGAGATGAGGTCATTGCTCTCGAGGCTGAAGGTGGCGCGGTGGTGGGCGACGCAGGTGATGTGGCCGATGGCGCTCAACGTCTTGCCGGGCGTGGCAGGCTGCGACGTGTGCGTGAACTGCACGCTGATGTCGCGCCCATCGCGGGTGCTGCGCCACCGGTCGCCGTCGACGTGCAGGCCGGCAGCTTTGGCCGCCGCGAGCTCGGCGTCTCGACGACGTTGTTCGAGTTCTTGTGTCGTTTGCCGGCCCAGGCGCCAGTTGGCGATCGCCGTGGCGGCCGCAGCGACCGAGCCCACGACCAAGGCCGAGAGGAGAAGTGGGTCCATGGTCAGCTCACGTTGCTCACGTCGTCGTCGTCGAGCATGCGCA
>JBIKRQ010000212.1:0-10891 GCA_044349155.1 Myxococcota bacterium | reverse complement strand
CAGTTGCTGCACGGTGTCGTCGTCGGGCTGCTCGGCCAACGCGGTGCGCGCGTGGTGCAACGCCAACGATCGCTGACCCGTGCGGTGCAGCAGCACGGCCATCGTGGCGTGCGCCTCGGCCGATGCGGGCTCGATCACGAGCGCGTGCTCGAGCACCACGCGCGCTTCGTTGAACAAGCCCTCGTCGCAACACGTGCGCGCGAGGTTCACGAGGTAGCTGACGTCGTCAGGCGAGAAATGGACAGCTGTCAGAAATGAGGCGCGCGCCCGCGTGGTGGCCCCGGTCTTGTAGAGCGCGACACCCAGCGCATTGTGGGCATCGGCGTGCTCGGGCAGGGCCGTTGCCGCACGCGTGAGCACCGTAACGGCGCGCTCGTGCTCGCCCAGTGTTGACAGCGAACGCCCCAGCGCGAGGTGCAATTCGCCGTCGTCAGCGCGCGCGCGGATCGCTTTTTCAAAGCTGCGCACGGCCTTCTCGGTGAGGCCCAGTGCTTCAAACGCGAGGCCGCGCAGGTAGTCGGCGTGGGCGCGGCCAAGGTCGCCGTTGTCGTCGGCCTGCTCGCAGAGCTGAAAGAACTCGTCGGGCACAATCGTGAGTTCGAAAATGCCTGCACCATGGTCGGGCAGCAGCATGCGCTGGTTGATGTCGAGGGCGTCGGCCCCGTCGTCAAACAGGTCGGACTCCAGGCGCGTGGCGCGGTGGCGTGCTTCTTCAAGCACCGCGGCGGGGGCGTTGATCGGCGAGACGATCACGATGTTCTCGGTGACGGTGCAGACGTCGACCGCGTCGGGCACCGGGCCCAGCTGCTCGCACAGCCCGCGAACGAGGGCTGCGTCGAGCAACAACGACGCTGCCCGGTCGCCCACGAACGCCAACGCCCGCCCAGCAGGCGAGGTCATGGTGCGTGTGGAGCGCGCTTGCTCGACCACGAAGGCGTGGCCCTCGAGCTGCAGAAAGGGCAACTGGCGGCGGGCTTCGCGCTCGAGGAACAAGAAGCGTTCGACGTCGTCACCGGGCGCAGTGCGGATGGGGCTGATGCGACCTGTTGCGTCTTGTCGCGCCAGGCACACCACGCCGCCTTCGTCGTTTTGGCGGCTGAGCGCTTCGGGCCACGCCTTCGCCCACGCTGGTGAACGCAGCAGCATGACGACGTCGCTGTCGTTGCCACCGGCACCATCGCGCTCGATGAGGTCGGCAAGCCCAGCACCGCGCAAGAAGCTGTCGACGGCGAGGCCACTGGCGCGCGCGGCGGCGGCGAGGTGGCGGTAGTCGATGCGGCGCGCGGGCACACCAGCACTGCGCACGACGATGTGATCGCCCACGACCTCGAAGCGATCGCCGACGAAGCGCCGCTCGAGCCCCCGCAGCAACGACACGAAACTGCGCAACTCGCCGGGCACCTGACGCACGCGACGCATGACCGCGGTGAGCGGCCCACAGCCGGTCCACAACGCTTCGGCGATCACGGTGCTCGTGCCGACGACGGCGCAGAAGCGACCATCAGAGATGCGTACGACAGCACCATCTTCTTCAATCGCGGTGGCGAAGCCGAGTTGGTCGGCCGCCTGGGCCACGGCGGTGGCCACAGCGTCGACGTCGATGAAGAAGATCAGGCCGGCGTCGCCATCGAGCAGGTGTGCGAGCTCGCCGCCCCACACCGACGGCGGCGGCGAAAACGGTGGCCGCGCATCGCGCAGCGCCGACCACGTCAGCGACGACAACGGCGTGGTGCCCGACTCAACGCGGCGGAGGGCGAGGTCGATCTCGGCATCGTCGCCGCCACCGCTGGCCTCGCGCTGGCTCATGGCGATCATGCGGATGGTCGGGTCGAGGGTGACCACCTGCAGGGCTTGTCGCGAGGCATCGAGAGCATCGAGCAGACGTCGCTGAAAGGCCTCAGGCGGCGTCTGGGGCAGGCGCGCAAGTACTTCCGGGTCGAGGGAAGGCGTTGCTGCCGTCGGCGTCAGAGCCGTCGTTGTCGTTGCGCCACGGGTGCGCAGCCAGGAGCCAATTCGCGAGAAGAAACGCACAGCCAAACCGTAGCAGCTCCGTGGGCGCACCACGGAAACGCCCCGATGTGCACAAAAAACGCACACCGTCAGGTGTGTGTCGCTGGCGTCATGGAGCTGACGCGGGCCGAAGCTTCTCCGTCGTGGCGAACTCATCTGACAGCTGTCAGATTGTGCCCACCCGTCAGTTTCGGGCCACCGCCAGCACGCCACGGATGCGCTCGATGCTGGCCACGAGGTCTTCGGTGGGCGTGACCTTCACGTCGGGGCCCGACTGCACGAGCACGCTGTAGCCCGCGGGCATCTCGAGGCGCAGACGCGTCGGCACAACGCCCGGCGTCTTCGTGCAGGCCGCCGCGATCTGCTCGAGGGTTTTTTCCACCGCCGTGTCAGCGACGTCGACGTCCATGGTGGGCACCAGCGGGCGATCGCCGTTTGGCTTGCGGCCCACGTCGATGGTGATGTCGAGCCAACGCGTGCGCGCGATCTGCGCTTCGGCGAGCGACTCAACGGCTTCAGCGCGCATCTTGGGCATGAGCTGCTTGCCGTCGTCGTCGACGTCGTCGATCAACACGCGGCCCTTGATGAGCACGGGCTCGCCGGCCTTCAACAGCACTTCGCCTGCTTCGTAGACCTTGCTGAAGCACAAGACCTCGGCCTGGCCGAACGTGTCTTCCAACGTGACGACGGCCCAGCGGCCATCGCTGGTCTTGAGCTTGCGCTCCTTCATGCCCGCGACGATGCCGGCGACGACGACCTCGCTGTTGTGCTTGAGCGTGGTGAGCTCGACGGTGGGGACGGCACCGAGCTTCTTGGCGTCGTCGACGTAGCGATCGAGTGGATGACCAGAGAGGTAAAAGCCGACGGACTCGCGCTCGTTGGCGAGCTTCTCCTTGGCACTCCACTCGGCGACGCTGCTGTACTTCTCGGGGCGCTTCGTGGTTGATGCACCAAACAGCGAGAACTGCGCGGAGTTCGCGTCCTGGCGGTTGGCGTCGGCGATCGAGAGCGCTTCGTCGATCGACGAGAACAGCGTGCTGCGCGACTTGCCAAACGTGTCGAGCGCACCCGACTTGATCATCACTTCGAGCACCTTGCGGTTGACCTTGCCGCCGGGGAGCTCCTCGAGGAAGTGGTAGAAGCTGTTGAAGCGGCCGATGCGGTTGCGCACGTCGAGAATCGCTTCGAGCGCGCTGTCGCCCATGCCCTTCACCGCCGACAAGCCGAAGCGAATGCGCCCGTAGGTGGTGAGCTTGTGCTTGCGACGGTTCTTCAACGTGTCGTCGACGACGTAGTCGACGCTGAAGCTGATCTCCGACACGTTCACGTCGGGCGGCAGCACTTCAATGCCGTGGCTGCGCGCTTCCTGGATGTACTTCACGACGTTTTCCGTCGAGCTCACTTCCGTGGTGAGCAACGCCGCCATGAACTCGATCGGGTAGAAGCACTTCAGGTACGCCGTTTGGTACGTGATGAGCGCGTACGCCGCCGAGTGCGACTTGTTGAAGCCGTAGCCCGCGAACTTGTCGATGGTGTCGAAGATTTCGTTGGCGCGCTCCTCGGTGATGCCGTGGGTGGTGCCGCAGCCCGTCACGAACGTGGCGCGCTGCTTGTCCATCTCCTCCTTCTTCTTTTTGCCCATCGCGCGACGCAGCAGGTCGGCACCGCCGAGCGTGTAGCCCGCAAGCACCTGGGCGGCCTGCATGATCTGCTCCTGGTACACAAACGTGCCGTACGTCGGCGACAGCACCGCCGTCATCGACGGATGCGGGTACTCAATCTTCTCGCGGCCGTGCTTGCGGTTGATGAAGTCGTCGAGCATGCCCGCGTCCATCGGACCCGGCCGATACAGCGCCACACCAGCGACGACGTCTTCGAAGCAGGTGGGTTTCAGGCGCCTGCACATTTCGCGCATGCCGCTGGACTCCACCTGGAACACACCGAGCGTGTCGCCTGACGCGATCAGCTTGTAGACGCGGTCCTCGTCGAGGTGGAGCAGGTCCACGGTCATGATCGGCAGCTCGTCGCCGGGCGTGAACCCTGGCGTGCGTGCCGCGTGCGGATGCTTGGGTGCTGCCTTCGCGCGTTCTTCGCGGCTCCACGTGTTCTCGCGAGCGATGCGTGCGTTGACGAGGCGCTCGCAGTTCTCGAGCACGTCGAGGGTCTTGAGACCAAGGAAGTCGAACTTCACCAGGCCGGCAGCTTCGACTTTGTCTTTGTCGAATTGCGTGACGTATTCGCCGTTGTTGCCCGAGAAACACGGCACGTACTCGACGAGGTCTTTCTCGCCGATCACCACACCACCCGCGTGCATGCCCGCCTGACGAAACAGCCCCTCGAGCGTGCGCGCGACGTCGATGACCTGTTTGTATTTCGGGTCGGTGGCCGCGAGCTCTTTGAGCTTGGGCGCGAACTCGAGGGCTTTTTCAAACTCGAGCTTCTTGCCGTCGAGGATCGGCGGGATCGGTTTGATGAGTTCGTTGATCTCTGTGTACGAGACGCCCAACGTGCGCGCGACGTCTTTGATGGCGCTCTTCGGGTTCAAGCCCGCGTACGTGGCGATCTGGCCAACGCGCTCGCGACCGTATTTCTCGACGACGTAGTCGATGACCTTGCCGCGCCGCTCCTGCATGAAGTCGACGTCGAAGTCGGGCATGCTCACGCGTTCGGGATTCAAGAAGCGCTCGAACAGCAGGTCGTACGGCAGCGGGTCGAGGTCGGTGATGCGCAACGCGTAGGCGACGAGGCTGCCGGCACCAGAACCACGGCCCGGGCCCACGCGCACCATGTTCTGCTTCGACCAGTTGATGAAGTCCTGCACGATCAAGAAGTAGCCGGGGAAGCCCATCTTGATGATCACGCCGAGCTCGGTCTCGAGGCGCGCGATGTAGCGCTCGCGATCGACGGGGTAGCTCACCTCGGTGAAGCGGCGCTCGAGGCCCTTGCGCGACAGGTCGGCAAGGAAGCTTGCTTCGTCGGTGTAGCCCTGCGGAATGGGAAACGGCGGCAGGTAGTTCTCGCCGAGCTTGAGCTTCACTTCACAGCGCGCCGCGATGTCGCAGGCCATCTGAAAGCCGCGGTTCAAGTCGCCGCGCAACAGCCCGTTCATCTCGTCGCCAGAGCGAATGTAGAAGGCGTCGGTCTTGTGGATGTGCAGCTTCGGGTCGCCCCACGGCAGCTGCTGGCGAATCGCCATCAAGATGTTTTGCGCTTCGTGCTGATCGCGCGTGACGTAGTGGCAGTCGTTGGTGGCGACGAGGTCGATGCCTTCATCGCGCGACAGCTGCACCAGGAACTCGTTGACCTTGTCCTGCTCGGGCATGCCGTTGGGCTGCACCTCGAGGAAGAAGTTCTTTGGGCCGTAGATGTCTTTGAACACGCGGGCCGCAGCACGCGCGCCGTCGAGGTCGCCCTTGAGCGCTTTGTTGCCGACCTGCCCACCAAGGCACGCCGTCATCGCGATGATGCCCTCGCTGTGTTTGCGCAGCAGCTCTCGATCCAGACGCGGCACGTAGTACTTGCCGTGCGTGAACGAACGCGTGGAGAGCTTCTTGAGGTTGTCGTAGCCGATGTTGTTCTCGGCGAGCAGCACCAGGTGGTAGCTCTTGCGCTCGCTGCGATCTTCGTGCGTGAGCTCGCTGGTGACGTCGGTGACGTAGGCCTCAAAGCCCATGATCGGCTTGATGCCGGCCTTCTTTGCCTGCTGGTACAGGTCGAGCGCGCCAAACATGTTGCCGTGGTCGGTGACGGCGACGGTCTTCATCCCCAGCTCGCTCGTTTTCGAGATGAGATCCTTCATGCGGATCGCACCGTCGAGAAACGAGTACTGGGTGTGCAGGTGCAGGTGCGCAAAGTCGGAGTTGCTCACAGCGGGCCTTTCGTCGTCGTCAGCGCGATCTGCTCGCCCAACGCGGGGGCAGTTGCTCTCGCAGTGCTGCAGCCCTCGTGCAAGTGCAGCGTTTGTGCGCAGTCCAATGCGACTGCGCGGGTGCAGATCGCCTTCGGCTATCATCTTGCCAGTGGAAAGATTGGGCGTAGGCTGCGCCGATGAGATGCATCGTGCTCTGTTTCGCCGTGCTGGCTTCAGCCTGCACACCATCGAGGATTCCCATGGCCCCTGCAGCTCGCGACGCGGTGCTGCTGCTTGCCGATCAGGCCCGCGCCGCCGACGTGGTCGCTGCTGACGCCGTGCTCGTGGGCTATGCGCGTGGACAGGTCGTGACGTTCGTGAGCGGCCTCGATGGCAACCACGGCATCGTGCGCGCTGACGTCGACGTCGACGGCGTTCGCCAGCGCCTCTTCGCTCGGCTTCATCCCGATGGAATGCACCTGCAGCTGGTCGCCGTCGTTGCTGAGCCGGGGGCCATCGCTGCGCAGGCGCCGCCGACACGCATCGCGCGCTACTCCGACGCCTGGAACGTCGACGGCGCAGCAGGGGCAGCGGCACTCGAGGCCGGCTTCGCCGCCAACGGCACGTACATCGATCCCCAGGTCACCACCGAGGGGCGTGCGGCACTCGCCTCACACATCGCCACGTTTCGCGCCTCACTGCCGTCGCCGCGCGTCGATCCCGCCAGCGCCGTGTTGGTTGCGGGTCGGGCGGCGCGCTTTCGGTGGGTCACGCGTGTTGCTGGCATCGGTGTCCTCGACGGCGAGGATCTGGTGCTCACTGACGACGACGGCCGACTCACGCTCGTGTGTGGCTTTTGGGACCGCGACCCGCCTCGTTGATTCCCGACCTCCGCGCTTCTTCGGGGATACACCGCGGCGACGCCTCGCGCGCTGTACCGAATGACAGATGATCGTTGCTCAATGGCCATTCGGGATAACGCGTACGTGACGGTCGAAACGCCGCACGGTCGCACTGCACGCTTTCTTGAACGCGTGAACAGTGTATTGCCCAGACGGGGAACAGCTTCCCCTCAAGGTCCTTCCTGGCCGAGCCCACGTGGCTGTATTGGAGAGTGAATGCATTTCATCGGTCGTCTGATGGTTTTGACCACGTTGGTTTTTGGCGTCGCGGCGTGCACTGATGTTTCAGCCGACGGCGAAGGGGAAGGCGAAGGCGCCGGGGAAGGCGAAGGAGAAGGCGAGGGCGAAGGCGAAGGCGAGGATGGCGCAGCGTTCGGTGAGCCGTGCGACCTCGACGGACCGCGGGTGTGTGGCGATGCGCTGTTTTGCCTTGTGGGGCCTGTCGGAAACGCTGCATTTTGCAGCAAGACATGCACCGGCTCTGGGATTTGTGAGGGTGCCCCAGAAGGCACCGCTTCGTACTGTGTTGTCACTGGCGTCAATGCGGCCAACGACAAAGGTTGTGCATTTCTCTGTGAAGTGGGCGGGTCAGAGTACAGCTGTCCTGGCGAGCAGACGTGCCAGCCCACCGAGGAACCGGCCGGCAGCGGTCAGCGGCTGTGCTTGCCCTGAGCAGGCGGCAAGACGCGTGACGTGACGTCCGACCACGACGTCGCGTCGTCGACAAAGACGAAACCGGCGCAGCCCGCGCGCCGTGCACCGTCGCCATCGCTGTCGTGACGATCGCCCACGTGCAGCAACTGCCCGACGGCAACTCCACACGACGTGGCGGCGCGCTCAAACGGCAGCGGGTTGGGCTTGAACACGCCCACGTCGTCGGCGGAGACGTGCGCGCGCCAGGGCAGATCGCCGAGACCCAGGGCCGCGAGTTTGGCGTCGACCGCACCGCGATCGCTCACGACGACAATCGCGATGTTGTTGGCGACCAACTGCTGCAACATCGCGCGGGTGCCGGCGCGTGGGCCGATGCGTGCCAGCACCGCCGTGACGTCGTGATCAAACACGCGGGCGAGTGCTGCTTTGGTGCTTTCCACATCGCGCTCGAGCCGTTCAGCGGCGATCTCGGCCTCGCGTTGCAACAGCGCTGCACCGTCGACAAAGCGCTCCGCACGCAGCTCTTCGCGCACACGCTGGCCCACGCGCATCGTGCGCCAGCGCGGAAACGTGCGCCACAGCAGGGGCCTGCGCAGCGCCTTCGCCGAATACAGCGTGCCATCGAGATCGAACGACACCGCTGCGATGTTCATGGCACTCCCGACACGCTGGCGACGTCGACACCGAGGTCGCGCACGAGCCGGCCATCCGGGCTCAGCAACGGCAGCTTCACGTGCGCATCGGGAGCACCCGCGGCCACTCTGCGCTGACGAATGCCCGCAAAGCTGCCGTGGGCCACCGACACCGACGTGAGTGGTGCGAGGCGCAGACTCTTGCGCTTCGCGTCGTACTCTTCGTTCGCGACGGCGAGGGCTGCGTCGAGGGCCACGGGATCGATGTGCACACCCTCTTCGACGACGACGACGTAGTGGGGCGTGCCCGACGCCGGCAGATGCGGCGCGACCACAACACCTGCACCACCAAACCCAACCGCATGCAGGGCCGTAGCGACGTGGGCCTCGCCGAGCTTTTCGCCGGTGATGCTGCACATGGTGCCCGCTTTGTGGCGGAACACGGCGAGCGGTGCTTTGTCGTGTTTGCCGACGATCTCGACGACGTCGAACATGCGGTAGCGGTACAGGCCCGCCGACGTGGTGACGACCACTTCGTAGCGCTGGCCGACTTCGGCGTCGTCGAGAAAGAGCGTGCGCGTGCCGTCGGTTTCGCCCTCGGGCAACAGCTCGATCACGTGGCCATGGGGCAAGAGCACGCTGGAGGCATCGCTCGTCGACAACGGCGCGCCAAACACGCCCTCAGACGCCGCATAGCCAAAGTCGAGCACGGGCACGTCGCCGTAGCTGGCGCGCAGCTTCGGCAGCCACCACGACGACGCACCACCCTTCCACGTCACGAGGCCGCACAGCTCGGGGGCCACGTCGATGAAGCGCGCTTGCCCATGGGCGGTGACAGAGTTGCGTAAACGCTCCGCGGCCGCGGTGTTCTGCTTCAAGCGGCGCTGCAGTTTCGCACGCACGTCGTCGGGGACAGCGCCGACGTCGACGCCGAAGTCGCCTGACGACAAACCCGCGGCCAGTGCATCGGCGTGCGTGGCCAGCGTGGTCGCGAACAACTGGAGCGTCGAAGGGTTGATCGAGCTGCAGACCGTGAGCCGCTCCTGCAACGCGAAGCGCACCGCCACCGCGTAGCGCGTGTGGAAGTCGCTGATCGAAAACACCGCCGTGGGCACAGCATCGAGGAGGTTGTCGTCGTCGACACCACCCGAGAGCGCCACGGTAATGCTGCCTGCTTCGGCCCCCTTGCCGAGTGCTTCGGTCGCCGGCGAGCGCATGTTGAGGCGCTTGCCACGCACGAGGCCGGGCATGGCCAACAGCATCGTGCGGTACAGCACGCGGTTGGCCACACGGCACTCGCCGACAAACGCACTCGTCACGGGGATGAGCTTGCGGCGACCCGTGGTGCCCGAGGTGGTGGCGTAGAAAATAGGCTGCTCGTCGACGAGGACGTTCGCCTCACCCGCCACCATGCGTTCAACGTACGGAGCCGTGTGGTCCCAATCGGTGAGCGGCACGCGCGCGCGCCAGTCGTCGAGGCTGGCAATGCTCGAGAAGCCCAACGCGCGACCGACTTCGGTGTTCGCGTTGCGCTGCACAATCTCAAGCAGGCGTGCTGTTTGCGCGGCGCGTGGGTCAGCGCACGCCGCGGTGAGTGCGCGTTGTGTGCGCGAGAAGGCAAAGCGCACCAGGGCTCGAATCCCGTCGTCAGAGAGGCTGCCGACGGCACGTTTCACGAGCCCCGCGAGCATCTCAGGCCGCCTGACTCTTCGCCTTGGTGCTGCGGCGCGGCGCGAACGGCATGGCGTCGGCGATGCGCGGATCGTCGGCTTCAAGCACGGTGCCCACGACGTCGTAGTCCTTCACTTCGGTGATCTCGACGACGACCACATCGCCGGCCTTCAACTCACGCGTGGTGTTGAAGTAGGTGATGCCGTCGATCTCGGGGGCCTGGCTCCACAAGCGGCCCTTCTTGACCCACTCGTGTTCTTCGCTGCTGCCCTCGACGACGGCTTCGTGCAGCGTGCCGATCAGCTTGCGGTTGTTCTCTTCGTGGATTTTGCGCTGACGACGCATGAGCTTGTCGAAGCGCGTGCGCTTGATCTTGTAGGGCAGCTTGCCGTCGAGGTCGTAGGCGGCCGTGCCTTCTTCGTCGGAGTACTTGAACACGCCCAACCGCTCGAAGCGCACGCGCTCGGCGAAGTCGACGAGCTTGTCGAAGTCGTCGTCGTCTTCGCCGGGGAAGCCAACGATCACCGTGCTGCGCAGCACCGCACCGCGCACCAGCTGGCGCACCTCGGTGAGCAGCTCGCCGAGCTTCGTCTGGTCTTTGCCGCGCTTCATGCGCAGCAGCATCTTGTCGCTGCCGTGCTGCGTGGGGATGTCGAAGTAGGGCAGCGTGTTGGTGCTCGTGTCCATCGCCGTGAGCAGCGCTGGGCTCAGCGTGCGCGGGTACATGTACATGCAGCGCACCCAGCGAATGCCGTCGACGGCAGACAGCGCTGTGAGCAGCTCAGCGAGCTTCGGACGACCGGGCAGATCGTGGCCGTAGCCGGTGAGGTCTTGCGCGATCAGGTTGAGCTCGACGACGCCGTCGGCGGCCAGGCGCTTGGCCTCACGCACGAGGTCGTCGATGGGGCGGCTGCGCTGTTTGCCGCGCAACGCAGGGATGATGCAGAAGGCGCAGGTATTGTCGCAGCCCTCGGCGATCTTCAGGTACGCCGTGTACTGCGGCATCGAATTCTTGCGCGGCAGATCGCAGCCAGCGACGTAGGTGAGGTCGGCGGTGACGTGGTTGCGCTCGCTGTGATCGTGGCTGTGATCGTGGTCGTGGTGATGATCGTGGGCCTTGGTCGACGACGTCGCGGGACCTTCCACGATCGGCAGGCTCTTGCCCTTCTTCT
>JBIKRQ010000423.1:0-5350 GCA_044349155.1 Myxococcota bacterium | reverse complement strand
CCAAGATCGCGCCCATGCCGGGCGCACAAAAGAAAAAGCGGGACCGTGAGGCCCCGCTTCGTCGTTGACCGTGCTTGAACTCAGAGCGCTGCAGCCGAGAGCAGCTTCGGGTTCTTCTCGATGCGCGCGCGATCCTTCATGTCTTTCACGAAGGCTTCGACAACGGCAGCGCGGCGAGCGCCGATGACCTGCTGCTCAAGCTCTTCACGCGCGGCAGCAAACTTCGCCTCGTCGGGCTGTTCGCGGCCCTTGAGCTTGACGATGAAGAAGCGACCGTTGACCTCGAGGACGGCCTCGTTCAGCGGCTTGTCGAGGGTCAGCGTCTTGAACGCGAGTTCGACCACTTCGGGAGCAACGCCAAGGCGCGGCACCACGCGAGCACCACGGGCGAACATGCCGGTGCTGTCGACCTTGGGCGCGAACGGATCCACCGACTCCGGGTCAGGCGGAGCAGCGCCGTCGACGGGGGGCTTCACGATGGCGGCGTTGGTGAGTTCAGCGAAGGTCTTGCCGGCCTTGAGCTCGGCGAGGGCTTCGTCGGCCACCTTTTTGGCTTCCATCTTCTGCGCATCTTCACGACGAAGCTGCTTGCCGATCTCGAGTTCGACCTCGGCGAGCTCCTTCTTCGACGCCGGCACGACAGCGTCGACCTTGATGACGTGGTAGCCGAACTTGGTGGTGATGACGTCGGAGACCTGGCCGGCTTCGAGCTTGAACGCCGCTTCTTCAAACGGCTTGACCATCGCGCCTTCGCCGAACTGGCCGAGCGAACCACCCTGCGCCGCAGAGCTGTCTTCGCTGACTTCCTTGGCAACAGCGGCGAAGTCTTCGCCCTTCTTCACGCGGTCGGCAGCGGCGTCGATCTTGGCCTTCGCGGCCTTCTTGTCGGCGTCGCTGGCGTCGTCTTTCACCTTCACGAGGATGTGACGCGCGTCGACCTTCTTGCTCTGGCGGTAGCGGTTCATGTGCTCGTTGTAGAACTTCTCAACGGCAGGCTTGTTCGCGGCAATCCAGGTCTTGACCTCGTCGTCGGTGGGCTCGGTGACGTTCTTCTTCCAGAAGTTCGGGTCGACCTTCAAAAACTCGAGGTCGGCCTTGTCGTTCTTCTCGTTGAAGCTGTCCTTGAGCTCGCGCTCCGAGACGTGCTGCGACGACGCGAGCAGCTCGCTCATGCGGCTAGCGAGGATGTCTTTGCGCAGCTGGGTTTCGAAGCGCGCTTCGGAGGTGTTGTACGTGCCGTTGATGAGGCGCTTGTACTCCTCGGGGTCAAACGGCTTGTCCTTGCCGAACACCTGCTCCTGGATGGTGGTGGCGAGCGTCTCGTCGTCGACAACGAGGCCGTGGGCCGCGGCGGCCTGGGCAAGCAGCTCGTTGTTGATCAAGCGCTCGAGCACCTGCTGGTCGAGGCCCTCTTCGCGCGCCTTGTCGGCGGAGAAGCCGGGGCGGAACATCGACTGGGTGCGGAAGGTCTGCGCGTATTGCACGCGGAACTGGCTCATCGGGATGGTGTGGCCGTTCACCGTCGCCGCGATCGGCATGTCGCCGGAGACGTTGCCGCCACCCCACGCGCCAAAGGTGAAGACGAAGACGAAGGTGATGGCCAAAAAGACGCCCACCATCAGCCAGTGGTTCGTATTGGAACGGAAAACGCTCAGCATGGCTCGCGCAGTAGCCGGCTTCGGCCCCGACGACAAGCGGCGCCCCCGCGAAAACTCAGCCCCGCGCGCTTCGCCTCAGCACCTTCGTGTTTGATCGGCGGGGAAGTATCCCCGCCCACCCCTCAAGAGACTCACCTCGGCGACAAAACCGCAAAGCCGGCTTTCTCTTCGAGGTTCCTGGAAACGAAAAAGCCGCACCCGAAGGCGCGGCCGTGTCGTCGTTGCAGGCAGCTGAATTGATTTGGCGGGGACGTTTCCCCGCCCACCCCTCGAGAAACTCGCCTCGGCGACAAACCGCAAAGCCGGTTTCTCTTCGAGGCTCAATTCAGGCGCTCATCGAGCCGAGGAACTCGTGGTTGCTCTTGGTGCCCTTCATGCGGCTGACCAGGAACTCCATCGAGTCGATCACGTTCAGCGGGTGCAGCAGCTGACGCAGAATCCACACGCGGTTGAGCGTTTCTTGACCCATGAGCAGGTCCTCTTTGCGCGTGCCCGACTTGTTGATGTCGAGGCACGGAAAGATGCGCTTTTCCATGAGCTTACGGTCGAGCACGATCTCGCTGTTACCGGTGCCCTTGAACTCTTCGAAGATCACTTCGTCCATGCGGCTACCGGTATCGACCAGGGCCGTGGCGATGATCGTGAGCGAGCCGCCCTCTTCGATGTTGCGGGCCGCACCGAAGAAGCGCTTGGGCTTCTGCAGCGCGTTGCTGTCGACGCCACCCGACAGAATCTTACCACTGGCAGGTTGCACCGCGTTGTAGGCGCGACCAAGGCGCGTGATCGAGTCGAGCAGGATGACGACGTCCTTCTTCTGCTCAACGAGGCGCTTGGCCTTCTCCGACACCATCTCGGCGACCTGCACGTGGCGGGTCGGCGGCTCATCAAACGTCGACGAGATGACCTCGCCCTTGATGTTGCGCTGCATGTCGGTGACTTCTTCGGGCCGCTCGTCGATGAGCAGCACGATCAAGGTCACCTCGGGGTGGTTCGTGGTGATCGCATTCGCGATGTCTTGCATCAGCACGGTTTTGCCCGCACGCGGCGGAGCAACGATCAGCGCGCGCTGGCCTTTGCCGATCGGGCAGAGCAAATCGATGATGCGGGTCGAGTACTGCGACGATTTCGTCTCGAGCTTGAAGCGCTGCTCGGGGAACAGCGGGGTCAAATTCTCGAAGGGAATCTTGCCCTTGTGCTCGCCGGCCGGCAGACCGTTCACGGTCTCGACCTTGTACAGCGAGTAGTAGCGCTCCTTCTCGGTCGGCGGACGGACGAAGCCCGAGATGGTGTCGCCGGTGCGCAGCCCGTAGGCGCGGACGATCGACGGCGCGACGTAAATGTCGTCGGGGGACGCTTCGTAGTTGTACGCGGGCTCGCGCAGGAAGCCGTAGCCCTCGTTGTTGTACTCCATCACCCCGCCGCCCTGGATGGCGCCGTTGTTCTCGGCCTGCCACTTCAGGATCTCAAAGATGATGTCCTGACGACGAAGGCTGCCCGTGACGTCGACGCCGGCGGCCAACGCCTGCGTGTGCAGCTCGGGCACCTTGACGTGCTTGAGGCGGCTGAGATCGATGGGGGCCACCGACGGATCGACCGTGGGCGTGGGCATGGCACCAGGACGATTGCCGCCCTGCTGCTGCTGCTTGTGGCCGTTGTGCCCGCCGTAGTTGCCGCCGTTGTGGCCCTGCTGTCGAGGTGGACGAGCACCCGCATCGGAGGGGGTGGACGGGGCGCTCTCGGCCTTGTCTTCGGTCATCGCTGCTCTCTGGGGGGGTGTTTTGGGCGCGTCAGCAAGCGGAGAAGACGGCGCCTGCGCGCTTCTTAGGCGAATGCTCCCCCAAGTCAACCCGACGGTTGCATCTGCGCGGTTCGGCATGTGGATCGTCGGCGACAGCAGCCGGAAACGGCGTTTCGCAACGCGGCCGACCCTGTTAGCGCCTGCGGTGTGAGCCGAGTGGTGGTCGACGTCGCTGTTGTTGGTCGCGAGCTCTGTGGGCTGGCGTCTGGTGCTTTGGCTGCGCAAGCGGGTCGGCGCGTGATGGTGATCGTCGACGACGATCAGCCCTCGCGCGCGCTGGGCGACCGGCTCGCACCAGTCGCCCCGTCGTTGTGGCGGCTGCCCACGTCGGGCCCTGTCGCCTCGGTGTTCGACGACCTCTCGTTGCGCGCCGATGCGCGCCGCATTCTGGGCGAGCCCGTTGGCGTTGGCGTCGTCGACGATCCCGATCTGCGCTG
This sequence comes from Myxococcota bacterium, assembly GCA_044349155.1. Classification (GTDB taxonomy): domain Bacteria; phylum Myxococcota; class UBA727; order UBA727; family VGSZ01; genus VGSZ01. The sequence continues at coordinate 1,457 of JBIKRQ010000423.1, read as the reverse complement.
CGTGTTCCCCGTCGGCGAAGACGCCCGCGTGCGCGAGTTCGTGCGCTGCTTCGGCGAGCCAGGCCGCGCCCTCGCGCACAGCGTGCTCAACCTCGATGCTTCACGTCGTCATGCAGCACTCAACGAGCTGCGTTTCTTGAACGAAGATGGCTGGTTCTTCGAGGCCCGCCGCGCGAGAAAGCGCGTGTTGGCGCTGGGGCAAACCGGACAGATCGACGGCGTTGACGACGAGGTCAGCAGCATCTGGAGCGACGGCTACGGCATCGCCCCTGTGTTGCCGCAGCTCGCGGCGTTCGTGCAGTACCGCGCGCGCCACAGCGAACGTGGACTCGCCGCCGCCCTCGCGTTGTCGACGTTGGCGGGCGGCACGCTGCTTGGTGGTGCCGCCGCTGGCCTTGGCCCACGTGCAGCAGTCGCCGAGCTGCTCCTTGGATTCATCAAGAGCCACAACGGCGAAGTGGTGGCCGACCGCGTCTCCGCCGTCGACGTCAACGGCCGCGTGGTCACGGGCGTGCGCACCGAGGGCAAACGCGAAGTGCAGGCCACCGCCTTCATCGATGCCACGAGTGCTCGCGACCTCGTCGATCGCCTGCCCGGCGGTCGGCCGCGCGAAAAATTGCTCACGCAACAAGGCAAGGTCGTCGTCGCCAGCGGTGCCACGAGCGTGCGGTGGTTGCTGCCGGTGCGGGTGCTGCCGCGTGGGTTGCCACCGGTGTTTGTGGTGCTCGGCAGTGACGGCGCACCGCCTGTGTTGGTGGGGCTGTATCCGGGTGCGGCCACGACGGAGACCGGCAAGGGCTCGCACCTCGACGAGCACCTGCTGTGCGTGGTCGCGACCGGGCCAGGCAAAGACCCAGCCCCGATCGAGGCCGCGTTGTTGCGGGTGATGCCGTTCGCCGTCGACGCCGCACGCGCAAAGGACGTCGTCGACGCCAGCGCGCATGTTGGCCACTTCGACATCAAGGACACCGAACACATCCTCGGTGGTCGTCGACCGCGCACCGCGTTTCGCAATCTCATTCGCGCGGGGCGCGACCTTGCTCCTGCATGGGGGATGGACGGCGAGCTCGTCGCAGCGCGCAGCGTCGTCCACCTCGTCGACCGGTGCTTCCCCAAGCAGCCGAAGACCTGACGTCTTCGCTGGTCGGCTCCGAGCACAACGACGACGTCAAGGCCGACAAGACAGCGAGCGCAACGACGACGACGCTCAATGCGCGCAGCAGGCACCTCGGGCGAGCGCAAGAACGAACACACCAGCGGGCGCCGGTTCCGACGCCTCGCAGGAGCGCGACCGCAGAGGCAGTGCTGGCACCACAGCCGCGACAAGGGGCGGGCGTCGCTCCGTAGAACGCGGCGCAACCACCCGAAATATCAAGCAAAAGCGCGTGGGACTCCCTTCGTCTTTTCAAGTGGTTTCAACGGCGGCGTGCACAAACCGGCGCCACATCGACACTCCA
>JBIKRQ010000422.1:0-5362 GCA_044349155.1 Myxococcota bacterium | reverse complement strand
GGTCGCGGTATCGGCGGCTGTGTGGTCGTTCTTTGAGCGCCCGTTGACTGAGCGGTTGAAGAAGGCACTCGTATGATTCGCGTGTTGCATGTGGTCAAGTCGCTCGACCGCGGTGGTGCAGAGGTGCTGCTCCTCGAAACGGGGCGCGTTTCTCGACCGGCAGTGAAACCTTCGTACGCCTGGCTCTTGCGGCGCAGTGACGCCGTTGTGGCCGAGCTTCGCAATGTGGGCGAGGTGACGTGCCTTGGAGCAGAATCATCAGCAACAACTCTGCTATCGGTTGGGCGACTTGCCAAGCTCGTTCGACAGCAAAGGCCAGACATCATTCATGCGCATTTACCTCTTGCTGGGGTTGTTGCTCGCATCGTCGGGGCTAACTGCGGCCTGCCCGTTGTGTATACAGAACACAATATCTTCGGCGGATATCACCCACTCACGCAGCTCGCCGCACGCGCAACCTGGCCTCTGCAGCAAGCTGTGATCGCCGTCTCGCACAGCGTGGCTCGATCTCTGCCGAACAGCGTGAACGATCCGCCTGTCTCGGTCATACAAAACGGAGTGGCTGTCGCGCGTTTCCAATCCAGTCGTTCGCACCGACTCGCCGTTCGAGCTTCGTTGGGCATTGCGCCCGACGAGGTCGTGGTGATCACCGTCGCTGTGTTTCGCGAGGCGAAGCGGTTGGAGAGGCTGGTCGAGGTCGCGGCAGCATTCGCCAACAACGTCAGCAACGGCCACGGGTTGCCGCGCGTGCGGTTTGTCCTCGTCGGGGACGGTCCGCTTGGCGCGCAGGTTCGCGCCGATGCCGCCCGCGTTGCGCCGGACGTGCTGCAGCTGCTCGGCGCGCGCACCGACGTCGCCGATCTGCTCGCCGCCGCTGACCTCTTCATGCTGACGTCGGTGCGCGAAGGGCTTCCAGTGGCGATCCTCGAGGCGATGGCCGCCGGGTTGCCGGTGATTTCGACGGCCGTTGGCGGCATCGCCGAAGTGGTCGACGACGCGTGCGGCCGCCTCACCTACGAGACCGAAGACGACGCGGTTGTTGGTGCCCTCGTCGAGTCGGTCCGCGAACTCGCGGGCGACGCGCACCGGCGACGAGATCTCGGCGCCTGCGCAAGCCAACGGGTCGCCGACCGCTTCAGTGTTCAGCGCATGGCGCAGGAGATTACGTCCGTCTACGAACAGGTGTTGGGGTGAATGACCTCTTTCCCACCGCGATCGTTATCGCCATTTCCTGCACGCTTGTGCCGGTTCTGGTTCGATTGTTTGCGCGTGAGGCGCCGCTCGTTATCGTTGCGTTTTTGCTGCAGATTGTTGCCGCGATTGTGCATGTCGTGATTGTCCGTGAATACTACGGCTACGGCGATATGCTCGGCTACTGGCGCGGTGGAATGCGGCTCGCGCGGGGCGTGGAAGATGGACTCTATGGTGTAGATCAGGTGTTTGATCTGACGTTCCAGGTTGAAAACAGCCTGCCTGTTCCGGGAAATGGTCGCAGTACCGGGAGCATGCACGGTGTAGCCGCGTTTTTGAATATGGTTGTGGGCGAGTCGCTCTACGCAATATGTATCGCGATCGCTGTCGTCGGCTTTGTCGGGCGTGTGTGGCTGTTTGCCTGGGTGCGAAGAATCTGGCCCGACCAGGCACGAAGGCTCGCCTACGCCGTCTTCTTCCTTCCCAGCACGATCTTTTGGAGTGCCGCGCTGTTGAAGGAGGGCATCGCGATGCCCGGCTTGTGCTTCAGCAGCGGTGCGGTGTTCGGCATGCTCGCCCTGCGCCGTGCGCACCCAGTTCTGCTCGTCGTGGCGGTGCTTGGCGCCGTCGTCATGGGCCTGACCAAGCCGTACCTGCTCGTGCCGTTTGCCGTCAGCACTGCCGTGGGCACGCTCATTCGCAGCCGCACGACGCTGGCGTCGGTGCCGGTCGTCGTGCTGGTGGCGGTTGGGCTGGTGGGCATCGGCTTTGTGTTCCCACGCTATGCACTCAGCAGCGTCGTGGAGTCCGCCGAAGAGTTGCGCAGTCTCGGCCAGAGCCACGCGGGTGGCTCAACGTTCAGCGTGCCTTCGGGTGGCCTTGCCACGCTGGTCCCCCTCGGAATGATCACGGCACTGCTGCGCCCGTTCTTCTTCGAGGCGAGCAGCGTGTTGCTGCTGCTGTCGGCCGCGGAGATGACGTTGATCGCGTGGATTCTCGCCCGCGTGTTGCGTCGCCCACGGCTTGTGTGGAGCGCCTTGCGACGGAGTTGGCTGTTCGCCTCGAGCGTTGCGTTCGTGGTGGTTTTCTCCGTGGCCCTCGGTTTGTCGACGACGAACCTTGGAACCCTCGCTCGCTATCGGGCGCCGATGATGCCCTTCTACGGCATCGTTCTCGTCGCTGTGCTGAGTTCGACACAACAGCGCGCCCGCCTTTACAGGCCACGGTCGACGAGAAATAGTCATCCAAAGTCGGGAGATTGACATGAAGCGCATCGTCGCGTTAGCGGCCCTTCTTGGCCTCGTTGGACCTGCGTCGGCGAAAGAGCTGTACGTCTCCGCGAACAACAGCATCGTGAGCTTCGACCCCGCCACACTCGCCTCGCAAGGCGCTGTGGTTGCTGGCGGTGTTGGTGGCCTGCTGCGTGCGACCGGCGTGGCTCAGGGGCCAGACGGTGACCTCTACGTTTCGAACCCGATTGCCGACACGGTGTTGGTGTTCGACGGCGCAAGCGGGGCGTCGCTTGGGACCTTTCTCGACGAGAACGACCGCCTCCGAGGCCCAGCCGGCCTTGCGTTTGGTGTCAACAGCCACCTGTACGTCGCGAATCGTTTCCGCAACGAAATCGTCGAGTTCGATCTCGACGGAAACATCGTGAACGTCTTCGCCGACGCGGCGGGCGCTCTGCTCGTGACGCCCGAGGATGTCGAGTTCGGGCCCGACGGACTTTTGTACGTTGCCGATGCCAACAACAACCGCATCGTGCGCATCGATCCTGTTGCACTCACCGCTGCGGAGTTCGTTTCGCCGGGACTCGGCGGGCTTGATTATCCCCACGGGCTTGCCTTCGACGGCTCTGGGAATCTGTTTGTTGCGAGTCACTTCAGCGACGAAATTATTGTGTACGACACGGCGGGCGACCTGGTCGGGACTTTCGCCAGTGTCGTCGAGCCCGTCGGTATCGCGATCGATGCCGGTGAGGTGTCGGTGGTGTCTTTTGGCAACTCAACCCTGCAGCTCTTCAGTGCTGCCGGAGTGCTTGAGTCGACGGTTGTCGTGCCGGCGAACTCGAGCTATTTGACGGTCGTTGATCGGCCGATTCTCACGCAGCTGAGTCGTACTGTTTCGAGCGTTTTTGGCGGTTGTCAGGATACGGTCATCACCGCGACGATCGATCGCCCAGCACCCGCCGGCGGTGCCGTTGTGTCGCTCACCAACTCCGTGCCAGCCGCGCTCACCGTTCCAGCGACGCTTCTCATCCCCGCCGGGCAGACGACGGCGTCGTTTACCGCTGTGTCGGCGGCGGTCGCGGCGCAAGTGACAACCGAGGTGCGCGGCACGGCGTTTGGAGTTTCCCGCTCGACCTTTGTCACCGTCAAGCCGATCGGGCTTGCGACCGGAACCGCCGCGATCACCCTCACTCCCACGACGGTTGCCGGTGGCGCCACGTCCGCAGGCCGCGTCACCTTGTTCTGCCCGGCTCAGCTCGGGCCAATCACCGTGTCGCTCTCGTCGTCAAACGGCATCGCGACGGTGCCGGCCAGCGTCAGCATCGGCGTCGGCAGTTCGTTCGCGGACTTCACGGTTTCCACGTCGTCACCAGCGAACTCAACGATCGTTGCGATCTCGGCGACCCTCGACCGCACGCAAGCGCGAAACCTGACCGTGACCCCGTCGTCGGTGCTGACGAGCGTGAACCTCGTGCTCACGTCGTTGACGGGCGGCCTGTCGACGACGGGTACGGTCACCATCAGCGCACCCGCGCCGGCTGGTGGACTGACCGTTTCGCTCGCGACCAACATTGGTCAAGCCAGCGTGCCGGCGAGCGTTGTGGTCCTCGAGGGGGCAACGACTGCCAACTTCACGCTGTCGTCGACGCAGGTTGCGAGCAGTACGAACGGCATCCTGACGGCCAGTCTCGGCGGCATTTCGGTCACGAGGAATTTTATCCTCCGTGCCGTAGCGGTTCTTTCCGTCTCACTCTCGCCGTCGAGCATCCGCTCGAACCAAACATCCACCGGTACAGTAACGCTCGAAACCGCCGCCGGAGCTGGGGGTGTCGTCGTGACACTGACCTCGCAGAGCCCGGGGGTGGCCGTGCCGACCACCGGCACCGTCACCGTCGCGCCAGGGGCAACCACCGCGAACTTTGTGGTGCAGGCCGCAACCGTTGCCACCCGCCAAACGGCTCGCATCGTCGCCCAGGCACAAAACACGACGACGACGAAGTTCGCCATCATCACGGTCAATCCATGAGGCTCGCCATGTCGCTGTTTCGCAGGTTTTCCTTCTGCGCTTCACTGGTGCTGATCGTGCCAGCGGCAGCGCATGCTGACTCGCTCGCCGTGAGTCCGGCGCGTCCAGTGGGGTGTCTCAGCACCACCGCGACGGTCACGCTGTCTGCGCCAGCCCCTCCTGGTGGTGCAGTGTTCGCCGCAGAGTCGAACAACGCTGCGGTGACGGTCCCTGGGTCGGTGACGGTCGCTCAGGGCGCCAGCACGGCCACTTTTGCGGTGCAGACGAGCCAGGTGCCGGTGGACACCTTCGTGACCATCACGTTGGTTGGACCATCGCCAGCAGTCACACGCGTCTCGCGTTCGTTCACGATCACGCCGAACGCGCCAACAGCGATCACGGCAACGACCCGTGTCGGCGGCAACTCGAGCGGCTCGGGCACGGTGACGATGACGTGCGCGGCTCCTCCGGGTGGACTGACCGTGAACCTGACCTCGAGCAACACCGGAGCGCTGACCGTCCCCGCGACGGCGACGGTTGCTGAAGGCGCGACGACAGGGGCCTTCACCTTCACAACCGGCAACCCGGCCACATCGACAGCGGTGTCTGTTGCGGCCATTCGCGGTGGTGTGCAGCGGTTGACCACGGTGACGGTGAAGCCACCCACTGTTCAGCGTTTTGGCTTTACCTTCAGTGTGCCTGTTGGCGGCGATCCAACTACGGGTGAAGTCACCCTCGACTTCCCCGCCGGCGCTGGAACAACCGTGACCGTGACGTCGGCTAACCCGTCGGTCGCCGCACCAACTGCGGCCACGTTTACTGTTGCACCCGGCAGCCTGACTGGGACGTTCAATGTGACAACGACGGCGGTCCTGCAGGATACGCCCGTTGTTTTCACTGCGTCGTTGAATGGTGCTTCGAAGACGGCAACCCTGAC
>JBIKRQ010000421.1:0-5379 GCA_044349155.1 Myxococcota bacterium | reverse complement strand
CTCGTGATGCGTGGTGGGTTCTCGTTGAATCCCACGTTCATGCCGCTGTCGCTCCTGCAGCGCTGGACGACCCTGTTCACGCAGCCCCTCCTCGCAACGCTGCTGCGGCCAACGTTGCGTCTGCTGTCGACGACGAAGCCGCAAGCGCGCTTGCGCATGACCGAGTTTCGCGGCGTGAGCACGGCGACGATGGTCTACGACCGTCAGCCCATCAACGATGTGTTTCGCCGCGTCGACGACGACACCGTGCTTGGGCTGATGGACCAACGCGGAGATGCAGCACCTCACGTGTTCTTCTTTGTGTTGCGTCGTGAACGGAGCACGCGATGAGCGAGCACGTGATGGTGACTGGCGCCGGCTCTGGCCTCGGGCGCGAGTTCGTGAAGTTGTTCCTCGCCGACGGCGCGTCGGTGTTGGCCGTGAGCTTGCGTGCTGACGAACTCGAGGCGCTGCGCACCGAATGCAACGCCGGCGATCGGTTGCAGACCCTGGTGCTCGACCTGTCGAAGCACGACGCGGCCGAGGTGCTGTTTGCCCACTGTGCCGACAACGCCATCGCCATCGACACGCTCGTGAACAACGCGGGCTTCGCGTGCTTCGGCGACGTGGTCGACACCGACACTGCACGCCTTGAGAACATGATCATGCTCAACGTGGTGACGCTCACGAAGTTGTCGACGTTGTTTGGTCGGCAGATGAAGCAGCGCGGCCGCGGCAACATCCTCAACGTCGGCTCGACGGCGGGCATGATGGCCACCGTGCGCTTCGCGGCCTACGGCGCGTCGAAGGCGTATGTGAACCAGTTCAGCTACGCGCTGCGCGCTGAGCTCGCGCCGATCGTGAACGTCACGTGCCTCACGCCTGGGGCGGTGTCGACGAAGTTTGCCGAAGCCGCACGCATCGACGCGTTCAACAAGCCATCGGTGTTGAAGCACTGGTTTGAGGCGGGCAAGGCCAGCTCCCCCGTCGACGTCGCTCGCGCGGGCTATCGCGGCATGCGCAACGGCAAGGCGCAGGTGCTGGTGGGGCTGGGCTCCACATCGGCGTGGTTGGCGTCGCGCTTGTTGCCTCCGTCGTTGATTCCGCGGCTTGTGAAGCACTTTTGAGGTCGATGATGAAGAACCGTGTGTGCGCCGTGGTCTTGTTTGTGTGCGGCGTGTCTGGCTGCGTGTCGCTGCCAACGACCCAGGCGGCGGGGGTGTCGTACGCAGCAACGCCGTCGACGTGGCCCGCTGAGACCACGTGCCTCAATCCCGCGAAGCCGCGGGGCATCGCCAAAGAGATCATGGTCGGGTCGATGATGACCATTGCGATTGCCGGCGGCGACAACGCCATCTCCGACGAGGACTGGCGCACGTTTGACCCGGGCTTTGGCAACACGAAGAACAGCGACCGCCACCTGTTGTTTCAGCGTTCGTGCTTCTCGCGTTCGCCGTCGCGCGGGTCGACGTGTGTGGGCGATGACTGCCGCGAGATCGTCAACGTCGGCGGGCATTCCTGGGTGGCGTTGTCGAAGATTGATGCCGCCGATTGCTGGCCCAACGCGAGCGCCTGTGCCGCGACGGGGGCGCGCGAAGGTGGGCTGTTCGTCGTCGTCACGCGCAAGTGTCACGAACTCGTGTTTGAAGGCGCTGTGAACATGCTGCGGGGGCCACAGGGCGAAGTGGCGGTGATGCACGCAACCGCCAACGGCCACCCCACGCTCGACGTGAAGCTGCCTGAAGGCTGGACATTGCGCGAAGAGACGTTGACCGAGCCGCTCGTGGTGCATCCGTTCGGCGGCGGCGACGCGTGCTTCTTCAACATCATCCGCGACCACCGGCTGCAGTCGTACCACCAGATTTCGTACGCGAAGGCGGTGTATCCGTGAGGTGGATGCTCGTCGTCGTGGCGTGTGCGTTTGCCGCCTGTGCCCACACTCCACCAGCGACAGACCTCGACGCGCTGCCACCCACGATCGTCTCGGCGTTCTTCGGTCTCGACGACGCGATGCCCGCTCAGTTGGAGGCGTTCTGCTCGGGCGGAGCCAACGCCGACGGCATGCCAGTGACGTTCTCGCGTCGCGTGGCTGGCGCGCTCGATCCGTCGGCCTTCAGTGTGCACACGCGCAGTGGCGCAGTGCTGCATCCGCGGTGTGCGACCCTGCGGCCTGCCGATGCCCAGAGCAAACGCCACACGGTGCTGCTGATTGGCGCGCTGGGCGACGGCGAGAACGACCCGCCAACGTCTGTTGACATCACGGGTGATGTGCTGCTCGAAGGCGATGTCTCGGCGCGCGGATTGACGTCGACGACCACCCCGTTGGCCGACGGCCCCACCATCGTCCTTGCCTTGCAGTATGCCGCCAACGCGATCGCTTCTGATTGCCCAAGGGGAACCACCGACATCGTTGTGGCGGTGTGGGCCGGTGGCGTGAAGCCAGCAGCGGGGCGTACGCAGGCCGACCACCTCGCTGCGTACCACCTCGATCAATCGGTGCCGTTTGCGATCGGCGACGTCGACGATCCCGACAACTATGTTCACCTTTGCTTCAACCAGCGCGTCCTGGCGAAGCAGGTGTCGTGCGCCGCGGGCATCGTGGTCGACCCGCGCGGCGACCTGAATCCGGCGACGGGCACCACCATTCATGCAGCGCACCCCTGAGCTCGCGCAGCACCGTCAGGGCAGCAGGTGCTTCATCTGCTTTGTGATGAACTCGGTCGCGCGCTGCGGGGCGAGCCGGTAGAGCTTGTCGAGGGACGCGGCGTCTTTGCCGACGAGCACGCGGTACTTGTTCGCTTCGATGCCGTTGACGATCTGGCGCGCCGCCTCAGATGCGGGCAACGCGCTGCCCTGTTGCTTCGCGGCACCCGCCGACGGCGCACGCATCTGCACGCCCGAGTTGCTCATGATGTTGGTGGCCACAGCGCCGGGGAACACGATGGTGACGTGCACGTTGGTGCCGATCAGCTCGGCGTACAAACCCTCGGTCATGAGCTTCACCGCGGCCTTTGACGCGCCATAGATGGTCTGCCCTGGCACCGGCAGAAAGCCACCCATGCTGGCGACGTTGGCGACGTGTCCTTCGGGCGCTTCAGCAAGAAGGGCAGAAACGCGCGCGTCATGTAGAGCGTGCCGCGGAAGTTCACGTCGAAGACACGATCGATCACAGCATCGTCGAGGTCGGCCAGGCGAATGAACGGCTGAATGATGCCCGCACAGTTGATGACGGCATCGACCGCGCCGAAGCGGGCCTCGACCTGTGCTGGCAACGCGTACACCGCCGCGCGATCGGTGACGCTCAAGGTGAACGATGCGTACTGCTCGCCGGCGTTGGCGGTGGCCGCTGTTTGCTCGAGGGCGGTGGCGTTCATGTCGACGCCAGCGACGCGCGCGCCGCGTCGAAGCAGCTCCAACACCACCTCACGGCCCATGCCGCTGCCCGCACCGGTGACGACGAAAACCTTGCCTGCGCTCTTCATGGGCGGCTCCTTGTTGTTTATGGCACTCGGTGCCATAATGAGAAGATGGATGCGAAAAGGCGAGGCCGTCCGCAACTGGCAGATCCGCGTCGGGTGTCGCGTGTGGCGCTGCGGCTGTTTGAAAGACGTGGGCTCGACGTCGTCACGATGGACGACGTGGCCGACGCGGCGGGCATCAGTCGCCGCACGCTGTTTCGCATGTTTCCGACGAAGGCCGACCTGGTGTGGGAGGGACTCGACCTTGTTGTCGCGCAGACCAGGGCGTTGATGTTGGCGTCCGACACAACGACCACGCTGCGCGAACTCGTCAACAGCACCGTGCTGCCGGGCATGACCTTCATGCAAGACCCGGCGATCGTGAAGCTTGCGCGTCGTCGTCTGCGCCTGGTGGCAAAGACACCGTCGTTGCTGGTGCATCCACCCCTGCAGGCGCTGCAGGCAACGCTGGCCGAGGTGATTGCCGCACGAATGGCGCCCACGTCGACGAGCGCGCCGCCAGGGCTTGTGGCGTCGTCGGTGGTCGCGGTGGCGTTTTCGTCGGCGCTGTGGTGGGCGCAGCATGGCGGCGACACATCACCGCACACAGCACTGCAGCAGGCGTTTGGCGCGTTGCGCGAGGTTGAACTCGACGACGCGCCAGTCCGCAGTGTCGACGTCGCCGAAGCAGCAGACGACGTCGACGAACAAGCAGACGAAGCAGACGCCGATTGACGTCAGGGCAAAACGCGGTCCTTGAAGTGCTCGCGCAACGTGCGCTTCAAGATCTTGCCCGTAGGGCCAATGGGCAACATGTCGATGAACTCGATCGCGTCAGGCAACCACCACTTCAAGAGCTTCGTTTCCAAAAAGGCCTGGATGCTCGCGGCACTCACGTCGCGCCCCGCGGCCTTGACCACGACGAGCAACGGGCGCTCGCCCCACTTCGTCGACGGTGCCGCGATGCACGCGGCCTGCGCCACGTCGGGATGACTGAGGGCGGCATTTTCGATCTCGATGCTGCTGATCCACTCACCGCCTGACTTGATGACGTCTTTGCTGCGGTCGGTGATCTGCATGAAGGCATCACCGTCGATGGTGGCGATGTCGCCGGTGATGAACCAACCGTCGTCGAACGATGCAGGGGTTTCCTGCTTGAAGTACGCCGACGCGACCCAGGGGCCACGCACCTGCAGGTCCCCCGACGACTTGCCGTCGTGGGGCAGCACTTTGCCGTCGGGATCAACGATGCGCATCTGCACGCCGTAGATGGGCCGGCCCTGTTTGAGCTTGATGGCGAGCTTCTCGTCGTCGCCGAGCAGCTCGTGCCTGGGCAGCAGGATGTTGGCGGTGCCGAGGGGGCTCGTTTCGGTCATGCCCCAGGCGTGGATGACGCGTGCGTTGTGGCGCTGCTCGAAGGCCTGAATCATCGACGGCGGACACGCGGAACCACCAATCACCACCTTCTTCACTGTCGTGAGCGTGGTGTTGGTCGACGACAGGTGACCGAGCAGATTGCTCCACACCGTGGGCACGCCGAGCAGGTTGGAGACACCTTCATTGACGATGAGCTCGGTGAGGTTCTTGCCGTCGAGGCCAGGGCCAGGCAGCACGAGCTTCGCGCCCACCATCGCTGCGGCGTAGGGCACGCCCCAGGCGTTCACATGAAACATCGGCACGACGGGAAGCACGACGTCGGCTCCCGAGAGCGCCAACGCATCGGCCATACAGATCGCGAACGAATGCAACACGGTGGAGCGGTGCGAATACAGCACACCCTTGGGGTGCCCCGACGTGCCCGACGTGTAGCAAAGCGACGATGCCGAGCGTTCATCGAGTTCGGGCCACGCGAAGTCAGCACTGCCCGTGGCGAGCAATTGTTCGTACGCGTCGTCGAGCGCGTAGGTGTGGGGGATCTTGCTCTTCACGAGGTCGGCAAGGC
>JBIKRQ010000420.1:0-5408 GCA_044349155.1 Myxococcota bacterium | reverse complement strand
TTCCCTTCGGTGGTGCTGGCGTTTCCCCTGCGGTCGCGCTCCTGCGAGGCGTCGGACCCGGCGCCCGCCAGCATCGGCGTGCTCGTTGTCGCGCGGAGCCTCCTGGCGCGGGCGTGCTCCGTGTGCATGTGCATATGCGTCTGCGTGTGTGTCCAGGCTGGGCGTGTTGCCTTCTGCCGTTGCGGCTGCGGGTGGATGTGCAACGACGCGTCATCTTTCACTGGAGGCCATCGTGCTTCGTTTTGTCGCTGCTTTCGCCCTCGTTGCTGCTGTTGCTGCCTGCTCCGATCCTGCTGCCGAGGCCCCGAAGGCTGTCGTCACCGAAGTGCCCGCGCCGCCGCCGCCGCCTGCCAACCCGCCGGCTCCGGCACTGCCGATGGTCGCCTCGACCGAAGCCGCTCCTGCGGCCGCCGCCACCGTCGCTGGCACCACCTACGCCTTCGACAACACCAACAGCGGTGTCGCCTTCACCGGCAGCAAGATCACCGGCAAGCATGATGGCGTGTTCAACACGTTCACCGGCACCGTCGTTGTCCCCGAAGGCAAGCTCGAGATGTCGGCCCTGCACGTCGAGATCGAGATGGCCAGCGTCAAGACCGACAGCGTCAAGCTCGACGGTCACCTCGCCAGCCCCGAGCTGTTCGACGTCGCCCAGTTCCCCAAGGCCACGTTCACCTCGACGAAGATCGAGCGCACCGCCGACGGCAAGACCATGGTCACCGGCGTGATGTCGCTGCATGGCGTGAACCGCCAGATCTCGTTCCCCGCGGTGTCGTCGCTCGAAAACGACGTCGTCACGGCCACTGCCGAGTTCGCCATCAACCGCAAAGACTTCGGCGTGGTCTACCCCGGCAAGCCCGATGACCTCATCCGCGACGACGTGCTGCTCAAGCTCACGCTCAAAGCCGCCAAGAAGGCCTGAGACGGCCTGAACGTCGTCGTCACGATGTTCACAACGAAACGAGCCCGCGATCGCGGGCTCGTTTCTTTTTGCCTTCGTTTTCGTGCGCTCAGGCTGCCTGCGCCAACGGCTGCTTCACGGGCAGTGGCACTGGCAACGACGACGACACCAACTCGGCGAAGGCGCGGAAGTAGGCGATGGCGTCTTCGCGCGCGTGGCGCACCAGCGGACGACCCACGCGCGCCAACACCCGCGCGTCGCTGAGGTTCTCGAGGTGCACGATGTCGTCGCGGTTGAGGCCGATGGCCAACAGGTCGTCGACGATGTCGTCGATCAAGGCGCCCGAACCCTGGCAGTAGTCAAATGCGTGCTCGCTCCATTCGCCCGTGGCGCGCGAGATCGCCGACTGGTGGATGTCGGCGGCGGTGCGTTTGGTGACCACCTGCGCGAGGTGGCCGCAGTTGCACTGGCCCATGTGGCCCCATTGGTAGGCAGCGCCCTCGGCCAAACGATCGGCGACGGTGGTGAGGGCCTCGACGAGCGAACGCGACATGCAGACCTCCTTGACGTTCTTGAGATGTCGCATCCGCGCGCCCCGTTGCAAGCCGCCGCGCGTCAACACCCCGCAGACAAAGCCACGTCGTCGCGGCAGCACGCGCCCCATGCGCTTTGTGCTCTGTGCCCTCGCTGTGCTGCTGTCGACCGCTGCTGTTGCTGCTGCCCCCGTCGTTGTTGCCGATCCGTTCGCTGCCGACACCGAAGGACGCCGCAGTGGTCTGCTGCGCACCGGCCGCCTCGACGAGGTGGAACGCCTGTGTCGACGACTCCAAGCAGCGGGCCAGGTGTGCCGCTCGCTTGGCACCAGCCCCGAAGGCCGGCCGCTGCGCGTGTGGGAGTTGTCGTCGGTGCCGCCGAAGGAGCGAGCGTCGTCGTCGTCGTTTCGGGCGCGGCCCGTGGTGTTGGCCATCGCCGGCATTCACGCGGGCGAGATCGACGGCAAAGACGCGCTGTTCACCGTGGTGGGCGAGCTGCTCAGTACACCGCCAACGGAGCTTACGGGCCTGCTCGACGTCGTCACCCTCGTGGTGGTGCCCGTGTACAACGTCGACGGCCACGAACGCTTTGGCCCAAACCACCGCCCCAACCAACGCGGCCCCGAGCAGATGGGGTGGCGCGTGACGGCGCAAAACCTCAACCTCAACCGCGACTGGATGAAGGCCGACGCGCCCGAAACGCGGCTGCTGCTGCAAGCCCTGCTCGACTACGACCCCGTCGTCACCCTCGACCTGCACGTCACCGATGGTGCGCAATTTCAGCACGATGTGGCCGTGATCGTTGAGCCCTGGCACGACGACGGCACCGATGGGCCGCTGTTGGCGTCAGCACAGCAACTGTCGACGACAACGCAGCAGCAGCTCACCGCGATGGGGCATTTGCCGCTGGACTTCTACCCGTCGTTCGAGCGCGACGACGAGCCCACCTCGGGCTTTGCGCGTGGTGTGACACCCGCCCGCTTGACCCACGGCTACATCGCGCGCCGCGGTCGTCTGGCCGTGTTGGTCGAGACCCACAGTTGGCAGCCGTATGCGCACCGCGTGTCGACGACGATCGACGTGCTGCACAGCGTGTTGGCGCAGGCGAAGCAGCACGCGCCGCAGTGGCAGCGCGCCGCCCTTGCTGGTGATGCGTTGCGCGAACACCTCGCGGGAAAAACCGTCGAGCTCGCGTTTGACAGCGATCTGTCGTCGACAAAGACGTTTCCGTTTCGCGGCTACCGCTACACGCGCACGATGTCGGACGTGTCGGGGGCGTTGATGACGCGCTACGACGAACGCACGCCCGAGGTGTGGAACGTGCCCCTCGTCGACGACGTGGTGGCCACCGCCCGCGTCGTTGTTCCCGCGCAGTATGCGGTGCTGCCCGCGTTTGCAGGCCCGGTGCGCGAGCGGTTGTTGGCCCACGGCATCGCCTTTACAACGACGACAGCAGCGCAGGAGGTGAGCGGCGAGGCCTTTCACGTCGACACCGCCAACTTCCGCCCCGGCTCGTACGAGGGACGCCACACCGTGCGCGTTCAGGGCGCGTGGCAGAAGACGACGACGACGTTGCCGGCCGGTACCTTGCTCGTGAGCACAAGCCAGCGACGAGGACGTTTGGTGGTGGAGCTGTTTGAGCCCGCCGCCCCCGAGGCGTTGGTGGGCTGGGGCTTTTTCAACGCGCGCCTGGAGCAGAAGGAATACATGGAGGCCTACGTCGCCGAGGACGAAGCCCGCCTGCTGTTGCGCGATCCGCAGGTGAAAGCGGCGTTTGCCGAGCGCTTGAAAGACCCGGCGTTTGCGGCATCGGCCGAAGCGCGCCTCGACTTTTTCTACCGTCGTCACCCGGCGTGGGACGACGCGGCGTTTGTGCTGCCCGTCGTGCGGCTCCCCTGAGCCACCGCACAGCTGCCGCGTCTCGGCGACAAAAGCGCATCGATCGAGCTACAAGCTCGTCGTATGTCGCATCCCTTGAAGCCCCGGTTCGATGCTGTCCGCCGTGAACTCGAACAGAAGTTCCTCGCGAAAGAAGAGATCATCCGCCTGATGTTGATCGCCGCGATCGCCGGCGAGCACATGGTGTTGATCGGGCCGCCGGGTACGGCGAAGTCGGCGGTGATTCGTGCGTTCAGCAAGCTGATTGATGCGAAGTACTTCGAGTACCTGCTCACGCGCTTTTCTGAGCCCAACGAATTGTTCGGCCCCGTCGACATCCAGGGCTTCCGCCAGGGCAGCTACCGTCGTGTCACCACCGGCATGTTGCCCGAGGCCGAGATCGTGTTTCTCGACGAGGCCTTCAAGGCCAACTCGGCGATCTTGAACTCGCTGCTCACGCTGTTGAACGAGCGCCGCTTCAACAACGGAGCGACCGTCACGCGCGTGCCACTGATCTCGTTGTTTGCCGCGAGCAACGAAGTGCCCGGCTCCGACAACCTCGACGCGATCTTCGACCGCTTCTTGTTGCGCGTGCACTCCGACAACCTCGACAGCTACCACTTCCACGAGCTGATGACGAAGGGCCTCGCCCTCGAGCGCGCGTCGTCACGCGAAGAGCAAGCCGAGCAAGCCGCACGCACACCAGCACCCGCGATGGTGCCTGGTCTGCCGGCCCCGCCACCGCTTCCCACGACGTCGAAAGCACTGCTGAGTGCGGCCGACCTGCACACGTGTCGGCGCTCGTTGCTCGAGCGCGTCGAGTTCCCCGAAGAGTTCATGGCCACCTACAAGGGCCTGTGCTTTCAGCTGCGCGGCGAGGGCATCAGCTTGTCCGACCGTCGAGTGGTGCGCCTGCTCAAGCTGTTTGCGGCGAGTGCGTTTCTCGACGGGCGTACACGGGTGCACGAAGGCGACTTGTTCATCTTGCGCCACACCTGGAACAACCTCGACCAGCGCGAAATCCTCGATGACGTCGTCGAGCCGATCATCGCCCAGTACTACGCCGAGCACCCCGACGACCGGCCGAACCAGATTGCGGCCGACCTGGATCGCCTGGTCAGCGAGCTCAACCTCGTCGACAAGACGCTCACGCAAGGCAGCGAGTTGTCGGACATCCAGCTGTTCACGCAGCTGCGCAACCTCAACGATCTGCGCGCGGCGTTTGCGGCCCACGGCGGCGACACGGCGCAGCGGATGGTGAAGAAGATCGACGCGCTGCTCGAGCAGGTGTTCGAGGGCGGCCGCTTCAGCGCTGAGTCGGCGCCACCGCGCTGATCCGCTTCGCGGTAGCGTGAGCCCATGAGCACGACGACGTCTTCTTCTTCGGGATTGGCGGCAGTCGCACTGGCGGTTGCTGCTGTGGCTGTCGTCGTCAGCGGCATGGCGTTTGGCGAAGTGCGGGCGTTGCGCGCCGACGTTGAAACCCTGCGCGCAACGCCAGCAGTGTCGTCGGCGCCGGCCGAACCAGCGCCCCGGCCTACGCCCTCGCCCACGCCGTCCACATCGCCGTCGATGTCGACGTCACCACTTGACCTGTCGCCGTGGAGTGCCTTGCCCGCATCACCCGCGGTGCGCATCCCACGGGCTGCACTCGACAACACCGACGAGATCGTGAAGTCGGTCCGCGTTGTGCCTGCGTTTGAGCAGGGCGTGACCGTCGGCTTCAAGTTCTTCAGCGTCCGCGAGGGCACGCTGTTTGCGCAGATCGGCGTGCAAAACGGCGACGTCCTCGTCGCTCTGAATGGTCTGCCCGTCACCACGCCCGATCAGGCCCTGGCGGCGCACGAGCAGTTGCGCACCGCGCCGCTGGTCACGCTCAGCATTCGTCGACGGGGCGAGCCGGTCCGCCTCGACGTCGTCTTCGAGTAATTCGACCGCTTGCGGTCGAATTCATATTGATATTCATGGGGTTGGCGGCACGCCAACTCCATGGTGCGCCCGGCATGGGCGCGGAGAGGGAGGTGAAAGTCCACCGGGGGCCCTGACGACGGGAACCCCACACCTATGAGGCAAAGAGCCCTTCCGCGAGGCGGGTT
>JBIKRQ010000419.1:0-5411 GCA_044349155.1 Myxococcota bacterium | reverse complement strand
CCGCATCGGCCCTCGACAACGAGAGCACTCGAGCACGTCGACGGCGAAGACCCGCTTCAAAAGTGCTGCCCAATCGAGGCGGTAGCTCGATCGGGTCGGCTTGTGCGTCGGCGTCGCCGCCGAGGCTGCCGGCGCCGACGGCGGTGTGGTCGTGCTGTAGTCGCTGGCCGCAATCAGGTGCACCACACGCCGAGCCTGTTCGAGCGCAAAGTGCCGCAGATTGGTGAGCACCAACGCCAGTTTCTGCTGATGGTACGGACGCTTACGTGCCTTCTCGGGGCACTCCACCAGCACGATGCCAAGGGCCTCAGGTCCCGCACGCGACAGGGGACCGATCGCGGCGGTGAGCTGGTCGTAGGGCACAAAAACAAAACGCGCCGGCGCAGGTCCCGACGCGTTGAGCTGCTGGAGGCGAGAAGCAAACACCGAGCGCGACATCCCCGTTGGATGCCAGGGCGGATGCGCCCGCTCCTCCCCGTGCTTGATCGCGGCAAGATCGGGAGCCACCTCGACGGGCGGCAGCCGACGCGGGTCGGCACAGACCTCGCCTTCTTCATCAAAGTCGCCTGCGCGCGCTGGTCCCGTGCCGTACCCGCCGGAGTGATGGAGACGATGGCGGCGATCAGCTCACATGGGGCAGAAAAGGTCCTGCGCCTCGTTCGCGGCCAGCGTGACGCTGGTCTGCAACTGCGCGCCGTCTCCAAAGCGGATGTCGACGACGAACGTGCAAGAAAAGCCGAGCGCATCCACCGCGAGATTCGTTGTGATGGTGCCGGCGACGGCGGCAGCTCTCGTTTCGACGCCACTTCGATAGGCACGGTAGACGGCGCATGTTTGGCCTCCCACGTTTGCCACCTCGTCACTGCAATCGGGGGAGATGGCCTCGACAAAGGTTGTCGCCGAGCAAGCGTCACCATCGAGATCGAGCAAGATCGCGACCTCGTGGGCATCGGTCGTCGGGATCGACTGCGGCGCGGCAGCCCACGCGCACCCTTGCGCTTCACCGAGGTCGGTAAACGTCAGCTGGCGCAGCTGGGTGTGGAAGGCGGTCGTCGTCACGTCGAAGGTTTCCGTCTGAACAGGCTCTCCTTCGCCCTCACCCTCGCCCTCGCCCTCGCCTTCACCCTCGTTGCCGCCGTTGTCCTCTTCGTCTTCCGCTTCGTCGCCGTCATCAAGGCAAACGCCGTCGGTGCATACCAGCGAGGCGTCGCAGGCGCCCCCCGACGTGCAGGGACCGCCAGGGCTTCCGGTGGGGATACATGCGACGAGGCACAATGGGAGCAAGGCAGGCGTCCAACGAAGCATGCGACGGGCGCTCCCAGCGAACGACCACTGCGTCAACGCAGGTCACCGGGAGACGTGATGCTCGACACGACGGATTCGACATCATCCGCGGCGACGTCAATGGACGCATGCTTCGGAACGCTTCGACGCCGAAAACGGAGGCCGAACGGACTCAGCGCAGCTTGATGCCGCGGCATCAAGAAGGGCGAACTCGTCATCCTGACCTGAAGCCGTGCTCAGCCAGCACGTGGGCACGAGTTCCACCAGTGTCACGCTGCTTCAGGGGGGGCCCTCGACGATGTCGACGCCGACGCTCGCCAGTTGGTCGTACACGGCAGCAATGCCGTCGTTGAAGCGCAGCACGTCGCGGTCGCGCACGCGTAAGGCACGCACGGCGACGGTGCTGCCGGCGATCACCGCTGCCGAATGCAAGGCCGCCGATGACACGCCCGTGATCAAGCGCGGCCAGGGCCGGTGCAGGAGCTCGATTTCCAACGGGCTTTGAAACCGGGTCACCTCGATGTCGAACAGGCCAGCGAGGATCGCCAACCGCTGCACCGACTCGCGCGGATGGGCGACGTAGCGGACCCGGCCCAGACCGCGCAGCGCGTGGGCAATGAAGGCCTCGTAGCGCGTCGCTGACATCATGCCGCCCTCGACGAAGTTCTGACCGATGAACCAGGCCTCGTCGTTGGTCGCAGCACGCGCGTGGCAGGCGCGCAGCTGCTCGAAGCGGTGCCGGACCACGGTGTCGGGCGGCGTGACGTCGAGGTCGTAGGCGCTGAAGAACGTGACCCGCGCTGGCGAGCGCGTGTGCAAGCCCATCAGCCGTCGTCCCCCCGCAGCGATGGCCTGTCGCAGCGACGTGGCGTGGTGTCTGCGACGCGCGAGCGCGATGGCTGGCGTCAGGAGCCCGGCGTCGAGCACGAACACGTCTCGTGCGCCGCTCACGTTGATGATGTGACACATGGGTGCACCGAGGTGGCCGACGAACACGCGATCGATAGCGCCAACACCGCTGAGCGCCGCGTCGACGGCGCGCCGAAACTTCTGCCAATGCACGAGCCGCTGCAGCCGCCCGTCGCGGGTGCGGATGTCGATCCAGTGCGTGGCTTGCCACGGGACCCGGTCGACGGCGTGGAGGTCGCGTACCTGCGGCTCAGCGAGCAACACCGCATCGCCAGCAAACGCGAGCCGCGCCTCGACGGCCGACACCGCTTGCATTGCTGCCCAGTTGAGAACGTAGAGGTCCATCAGACGATGTCAGCGGCACGAATCATCGCCAGCCGATCCAGCAACGTGCGAGCGACGAAGGCATGCCCCGTCGACGTCAGGTGGTGGTGGTCGGCACACACGCCGCTGTCCGGCATCGCGCTCACGTCGATGAAGCGGTCAGCAAAGGTGGTGCGCAGGATGTCGTTGTAGGCAGCGATCCGACGACGGATGCCCGGCACCTGCGCTTCATCACCAGCGTCCACGATGCCGACCCACCACAGGGCACTGGCTCCCGCGCGTGTCTTCATCGCCGCGCACGTCTCGCGAAACGTGTCGGGGGCGGTGAAAGCGATGTTGCGTACACGACGCAGCAACCGCGCCCGCTTCTCGATCACGCGGCTGATCCGTCGCCCGCCGGGCAGCTGCTGCAGGGCAGTGCGCTCCCACAGGCGCAGCGCGCGCGGCGCACAATCGACGATGCCGGCCTGCACGATGACGAGGTCTGGAGACGACGACAGCGCGTACGGCAGCTGGCCCGACAACTGCGTCACCGTGGCGCCGCCGATGCCGATGTGTACGACGTCGTCGACAGCAGCACGCAGAAGCATCGGCCACGTCTGCCGTGCCGTCGTTGGCTCCGCTCCACCCCGCGGCAGCCCCAGGGAGTCCGTCAGCGCCGCGATCAAAAAGCTCATCGCTGCCCCCGCAACATCGGCTCGAGCACCTGCGTGAAGAACACCGCGTGCTCAGCGATCGTGGGCAGTGTCGACGTGCCAGCAAGCCACGCGCGCACCATCTCTCGCACGCCGGGCTTACAGCCCCCTTCGGCCTCGACATCCAGCAGCACCGGCGTGATGGCGACCTCGGAGCGAAGTTGCTGCGAGAGTTCCTCGAGGGGGCGCAGCAGCAGACGTCGACGGGGGGTCATGACCTCAACACCCCACCGTCCGCCCGATTCCCAGTTGGCGCCGTACGAAAACAACGCGTCACGTTCGGTGACGCCCGCGCCAACGAAGCGTGATGCGCTCGGATGCCACGACAACCCACCGGCCGACCACGCCGACCATGCGCGGGGCGCGCCGGCCAGGAAGAAGGCGAGGTCGACGACGTGGGACGAGTTGGCAAAGAACCACGCGGCCTTGACGGCTTCGGGGCTCTTTGACGGGCCGACGCGGTCGGCGAACTCGGTGAACTCAAAGTGCAGGCTGGAGACGCCGCCGTCTTCGTCGATGATCTCGCGAGCGCGGCGCACCGAGGCATAGGTGCGGCGGTTGTAGGCGATGTGCACATGCGCACCGACAGCTGCTGCGGCATCGCGCAAGGCATGGACTTCGGCGGCGGTGGTCGCGGCGGGTTTCTCGACGAGGATGTGCTGTGTGCCGGCGGAGATCAGCGCCGAGGTGACCTGAAAAAGCTCGGGCACGCCCACGGCGACGATCGCGTGCGATGGCGCACCTTGCAGCAACGAGCGCTCCAGCCCGCCAGCTTCTGCAACGACGCCGGTGCGTTCCGCAAAACGCGAAGTACTCTCCACCGATCGACCAACCGCGACGAACGGCTCCTGCAGCGCCTGCAGCGCGCGCGCGTGCTCGACACCCATGGGCCCAACGCCAACGATCCACACCTGCTTCACGTCACCGGACATGACATGGCCTCCGCGTCGACAAAGCGCCGATAGTGCTCAAGGAATCCGATCAGCAACGGCAGGTGCACCGCCGTCGACGCTGCCAGGCTCGGAAGCCCGGTGTCTTCGCCCGCGAGGAGCGACGTGACGAGCGAGCCGGTGTCGCCCGACTGAAATGCTGGTGCGCCCGCGGTGATCCCCAGCGTGCTGCATGCACCATTTCGCTCATCGATCCGGTGCGCGACGCCACCAATGACGACGTCGACCTCGAGGGAGACGGTGTTACCCGGCGCGCACTGTAGCTCGAGGGTCGACCCAGAGGCGCTGCCCGTGATGGCGCCATGCATCTCGACGTAGCCGGCGCGCTTGGCCGCAACGACCCCGGCGTCGAGGTCGAAGTCGAAACGCACCACCGGCGTGCGGGCGAGAAAGGCGAAAACATCGGCGAAGTGCACGGCGTTACAGCACAGGCCCCACGACGTGCCGCGCACGCGCAACGCGAATGGCTCGCCCACCTGCTCGCGCAGGGTTCGATACAACCCCCAGCGCCGACGCGGCGTGTTGACGACGCTGCCGACGTCGATCAGGGCCGCGACCGCGGCGTAGTCGGCGACGGCGGGGAAGAGAAACTTCTCGAGCACGAGCTGACGCGGCACCACACCACGCACGGCCAGTTCCTCGATGATGTCGCGTCTGCGCAACGAGCTGGTGGCGATGATCCCAACGGCGGCGCGGGCGTCGGCGTCGAGGGCGTTGGTGGCGTCGACGAAACGCAGCGACGGAGACGAGGACGACGACACTTCTGCGTAGCGGGCCGCGGCACGATCGCGTGCGACAGCCGAAGGCTCGACGACGACAATCTCGGGGGCCGCGACCGACGCGAGCCCCTGCAGGTGACGGCTGCCGAGCTCACCAGCGCCGACGAGAAGCAGTCCTGCGGATTCTGGATTCATGTCGTTGAACGCCTTTCTGCCAGGTCAGCGACGTCGCTGCGGCCTCGGAAGCTATTTGTGCCTACGACCGTAACCCGCCGCCGTCGTGAGCTGATGCGTACTGGCTCGACTGGTCGAAGAAACAAAACGCGCCGGCGGAGGTGCCGACGCGAGCTGCTGGAGCGGATAGGACGAACAGGGCGCCTTTTCAAGGGGCGGCCTCGCAGCACCCCGCCCAACTTGCTCTTTTGTTCGGACTCACGGCCCGCTGAACCCGCCCAAAACCGGCTCTTTCAGGCCATCGGACGCACGGCCGTCGTCAACGCACTGGTCGTCGACGGATCTTGCCCGAATCG